>JAFSSQ010000016.1 GCA_017450965.1 Clostridia bacterium | reverse complement strand
TGACTCGCCACCCATTTCCCGCTATGTGGCAGATATCACGGTTAAGCCGATTAGCGGCTTAACCGCCCTATTACCACTCCTGGGTTTAGTGAGTGCCTTGAAGTGTGCAAAATCCAACTCACAATTACTATTATACGAGGAAGTTTACGGGAGGAGGCCGCTGTGAAGCAAAACAGAAACATTCCGGATCGGATCGAAACGGCGGGAGAGCGCGCGCTCGCCTTTCTCTGCGCGGTCCTCGCTCTTTTTCTCTCCCTTGTCAGTTTGCTCCACACCACGCTCGTCGACGACGTGGAGGCTGGAGAAGGATCCTCCGGAGTCGTCTCGATCCGTGAGCATATCGAGTCCGTCAGTTATCTCGACGACAATTTCCCGCTCAATCTTTTCTTTCTCGCGCTTTCGCTATTTCTCTGCTTTCTGATCGTCCGCCGCGTCCGGTCCGCCGATCCGAGGATCTGGTCCCTCGTCCTGTTCGGCTTTACCTTCCTTGCCGGGCTCATCTGGGTCCTCACCTCGCAGACCGCCCCCTCCGAGGACTCCTATACCGTCACCTCGGCGGCGCGGGCTTTTGCGGAAAACGATTTTTCCGCCTTTGAGACCAAGCGCTATTTTCAGAACTACTCCTTCCAGCTCGGTTACGTCTTCTTCAACGAGATCATCATCCGCTTCGTCCGGCTCTTTGCCCCGGAAGCAAACCTCCTCTATCTCCAGGTCCTCAACGCGTTTTTCCTCGCGCTGATCTACCTTTTCCTCGTCCGGATCAACGCGCTCCTCTTTAACGATCCGCGCGTGACGGTCCTGACCGTCTTTCTGCTCGCCGTCAGCGCCGCGCCCGTGATCTCCTGCTCCTTTGTGTACGGGATCCTGCCCGGGCTCTCCTTTGCCTCCGGGGCGCTCTGGTTCGGCCTGCGCTATCTCAAGGGAGGTCCGCTGCGGTACGGGATCCTTTCCGCCGTTTTCATCGCGCTCGCCGTGATGATCAAATCGAACTTCCTCATTTGGCTCGTCGCCCTCTTTCTGCTTTTTCTCTTTCTCTTTTTCAAACGGCGGCGTTTCCTTGCCGACTGCGGCGTGCTTTTTCTCGCGCTTTTCCTCTCCCTGTCCGTTCAGCCCGCCGTGAAAGCGATGTACGAAAAGCGCAGCGGCGTCGACCTCGGCGAGCAGATCCCCTACGTCAGCTGGTTTGCGATGGGGCTCTCCGAGTCTGATCTCGCGCCCGGCTGGTACACCCCCTCCTATACCATCGGCAACTTTGAGAGAAGCGGCCGTGATCCCGTCCTCGCCGCCGAACGCTCGCGCGAAACGATCCGCGAACGTCTCTCGACCTTCCTCTCTTCACCGCGCTACGCGAACAACTTCTTTTATCAGAAGACCGTCTCGCAATGGAACGACCCCGCCTACCAGTCGATCTGGAACAATACCGTCCGCGGGCAGTACGCCGACAAAACGTGGCCGGCCGCCTGGGTCTGCGGCGAGGGCAAGCAGGCCGTAACGCGGTATATGGATCTTACCGTCCAGTTTACCTTTTTTGCCTTTGCGGCGGGGTGTATCCTCTCCCTGAAAAAGAATAGTATCCTCTCTCTTTCCCTTCCCCTCGTCGTGCTCGGGGGCTTCCTCTATCACCTCATCGGGGAAGGAAAATCGCAGTATATCCTGCCGTACTATATCCTCGCGTGCGCCTTCGCCGCCGTCGGCGCCGTCCGGCTCATCGACCGGATCCGCGCCGGGACAAAACAAAAAAAGCCTGAAAAACAGGAATAGGAAAACCGCTCGCCGCGGATCGCGGACGAGCGGTTTTTTCAGATCAGGAAGACTTTTTGCGCGATTCCTTCGCCTGCTGAACGGTGAACTCAAACTCGCAGAACTTGCCGTATTCGCTTTTGACGGTGATTGTTTCCCCGTGCGCCTCCATCACGGAGCGGGAGATGAACATCCCGAGCCCCACGCCGGTCTTGTCGAGAGAGCGGCTCTTATCGCCCTTGTAGAAGCGGTCGAAGACAAACGGCAGATCCTCCGGCGGGATCCCGATCCCCTCGTTATAGACGCTGACGTGGATCTTTTTGCCGGAGGAGAAAACGCGCACGCAGAGTTTACCGCCCTCGTCCGAAAACTTGACGGCGTTGTCGCAGATATTATAGAGGACCTGGTGGATCGCGTCCTTGTCCGCGTAAGCCTTCATCGAGCTCTCGTCGGAGAAGAACTCCACGTCAAGACGCTTCGCCTCGATCGGCTGTTCAAAGGAGATGATGATCTCCCGCGCCATCTCGCAGATATCGAACGCGGTATAAGTGAACTTCCGCTCCCCCGCCTGAAGACGGGAGAGATCGAGCAGCGCGCTGACAAGGCGGGAAAGGCGCTTTGTCTCCGAGCTGACGATCTGGAGATAATGCTCCTCTTTGTCCTTCGGGATCGTCCCGTCGAGGATCCCGTCCACAAAGCCGCTGATCGTCGTCATCGGCGTGCGGAGATCGTGAGAGAGATTGCCGAGGAAGGTGCGGCGCATCTTTTCGAGATTTGAGAGAGACTCCGCCATACTGTTGAAGGCGGCGGCGAGCTCGCCGATCTCGTCCCGGCCGCCGGCCGGAACGCGCACGTCCCAATCCCCCGCCGCAAACTGCTTGGCGGCGCGGCTGATCGTTTTGATCGGGCCGATGGTATGTTCACTGACAAAGAAGATCGCGATCAGGACGGCGATCAGCACCCAGAGGGTGGAGAGGACGATCGTCCGGACAAGCGAGGTCATAAGTTCGGAAGCGGACGTGTTGAGGGAACAGACAAAAACGGCCCCGTAGGAGATCCTGCGCGCCGCCGCAAAAGATCCCTGCGGCAACAGACCGTCGAGATCCGTTACTTTCCCGTACTCCTCGCCGTCAAGGACCCGGGAGAGGACCGTCTCCGGAACGGCGCGCCCGATCCGCTCCTGCGAGCTCTTTTCGTCGCAGCAGAAGATCGTGCCGGTCGGATCTGTCAGAAAAGCGAACACGTCCTCGTCATAGATCGGGACGGAAAGCAGCGCGGAGAGTCCTGCGGTGTTCTCCCATTCGGTTTTGTTGCCGTCCAGAAAAAGGGAGAGCGAGGCGGCGATATCAGAGACCGTCTTCTCTTTGGCCGAAAAGGAATAATTTCCCGCGATCGAGGTGATGAGAAACGCGAGAATGGTGAAGCTGGCGACGATAATGACGACGAAGACCGCCGTCAGCCGGGAAAAAACCGAGCGAAACATAGAGAAAGCCCCGTTACTGCGCGGTCTCGAACTTATATCCGACCCCCCAGACCGTCTTCAGCGTCCATTTGTCGGACACGCCTTCCAGTTTTTCGCGCAGGCGCTTGATATGGACGTCCACCGTGCGGGAGTCGCCGAGATAGTCAAATCCCCACACCTTGTCGAGCAGCTGATCGCGCGTGAAGACGTGGTTGCAGTTCGACGCGAGGAAGTAGAGCAGTTCCAGCTCCTTCGGCGGAATGTCCACGCTTTTTCCCTTGATCTTGAGCTCATACTTCTGGAGGCTGACTTCGATATGTTCGAACTTCAGCGTTTCCTCCTTCGTCATCGCGTCCTTTGCCATACTGTAGCGGCGCAGGACCGCCTTGACGCGCGCGGTGACCTCCTTCGTATCGAACGGCTTAACGATAAAATCGTCCGCGCCGAGCTCCAGGCCGAGGACCTTGTCGAAGATCTCGCCCTTCGCCGTGATCATGATGATCGGCTTGGTGGACGTTTCGCGGATCTCGCGGCAGACCTGCCAGCCGTCCTTTTTCGGAAGCATGATATCCAGAAGAACAAGATCAGGATCGTATAGCTTGAACGTGGCGATCCCTTCCGCTCCGTCGTTGACCGTCTTGACTTCGTAGCCTTCGCGTTCGAGATACATCCGAAGAATATCGCAGATATTGACGTCGTCGTCTACCACAAGGATCTTGGCTCCCATCTTTGCGCTCCTTTCGATCGTTACATTCATACGAACTCCTTTCAAGATGCGATAAAAAAGTTGATAAAAGCCGATGAAAATCAAATGTTGCTTTGATTATACAACTTTTTTTCTCTCTTTGCAAGTCAAAACCCCAAAAAGTCCGGGAAAGCGCAGGAGGTTTTTTTGAAAAACGATTGAAAAAAAGGAGAAAGAATGATACAATATGCGAGTAGATCCGCCGGCCGACGGCCGACGGGGCCGGTCTCTCTCCCGTTACTCCAAAGAAAGAAGGTCCTCTATGAAATTAGGAATCGTAGGTCTCCCCAACGTGGGAAAAAGCACCCTCTTCAACGCCCTGACCAACGCGGGCGCGCAATCCGCCAATTATCCCTTCTGCACCATTGAGCCGAACGTCGGCGTCGTTTCCGTCCCCGACGCACGGCTCGACTTTCTGGCAGAGATGTATCATCCGGAAAAGTTCACGCCCGCGACGATCGAGTTTGTCGATATCGCCGGTCTGGTGCGCGGCGCCCACGAGGGAGAAGGCCTCGGCAACAAGTTCCTTTCTCATATCCGGGAAGTCGACGCCGTTTTGCACGTCGTGCGCTGCTTTGACGACGGCGACATCATCCACGTGGACGGATCGGTCGATCCGGTCCGCGACGCGGAAACGATCAATATGGAGCTGATCTACGCCGATCTCGACGTTCTCAGCCGCAAGGCGGACCGCCTGCGCAAAGCGGTCCGTACCGATAAAACGCTTGCAAAGGAGCTGGAGGTCACCGAGCGGCTCGTCAAGACCCTCGACGGGGGTATGACCGCCCGCTGCGCCGGCCTCTCCGAGGAAGAAGCCGCTTTCTTCAGCGATATTCAGCTGCTCACCCTCAAGCCGACGATCTACGTCGCCAACATCAGCGAGGCGCAGCGGGAAGCCGCGGACAAGGGAGCGCATTACAACGCGCTCGCCGCGCTCGCCGAAAAGGAAAACGCCGGGATCTTCGATATCTGCGCCCAGACGGAAGCGGAGCTCTCCGAGCTCTCGCCGGAAGAAAAGAAAGAGTTTCTTGAGGAGCTCGGGATCGAGCAAAGCGGACTTGACCGTCTGATCGTGGCAAGCTACCGCCTGCTCGGGCTGATCAGCTTCCTCACCGCGGGCCCGAAGGAGGTCCGCGCCTGGACGATCAAAGACGGCACCAAAGCGCCGCAGGCAGCCGGAAAGATCCATTCCGACTTTGAGCGCGGCTTCATCCGTGCGGAAACGATCGCCTACGACGATCTCCGCCGGGAAGGCAGCATGGCGGCGGCGAAAGAAAAAGGGCTGATCCGGAGCGAAGGAAAGGAGTACGTCATGCGGGACGGCGACATCGTCGTCTTCCGCTTCAACGTGTAACGCTATGGAAAAAACCGCATTTGCTGATCTGATCCCCGGCGCCTGGAACAAGCGCGTCTATCAGGGAGCGGGCGTTTCTCTTCCCTTCCAGATCTATCTCCCCGCCCCGGGGGAAGCGAAAAACGAGCGTCCCGCTGTCTTCCTCTTTCTGCACGGGAACGGTCCGCGCGGCGACGACAACGAAAAACAGCTCTCTACCGGCGAGTGCACGCTCGCCAAGCGAGTGATCGCGGAGCACGGAAACTGTATCGTGCTGGCGCCGCATTGCCCCGTGACTTCCCAATGGGTCCTTGAGAACAGGCCGGACGAATACCGCATGGATCCCCGAAATGAAAGTCCCTATCTCACCGCCGCCTACGCACTTCTTCTGGCTGCCGAGGAGGCGCTGAAGCCGGATCCCGCCCGCGTGTATCTCAACGGCTATTCCTGCGGGGCGTTTGCCGTCTGGTGGCTGCTTACCCGCTATCCGGAACATTTTGCTGCCGCCGTCAGTTTCGCCGGCGCGGGCGACCCGACCAAAGCGGACCGCTTTGCCCAAAAAGTCCCCGTTTGGATCTTCCACGGGGACGTGGATAGCGTGATCGCCTTTACCGCTTTTGAAAAGATGCGGGATGCGATCCGCTCCGCCGGCGGCGACCCCAAACTCACCGTCTGCCGCGGCGCCGGTCACGGGATCGCGCCGTTCATCGCCGCGGAAAAAGACCTTGTCTCCTGGCTCTTCGCGCAAAAGAAAAAATAAACACGCCGCAAAAATCCGGCCGGAAAAAGAGGGGATACATCTCCTCTTTTTTCATCGTTTCGGAAAAACGAGCAATCAAAAACCGAAGTCTTCTCAAACCGCGAAAATAAAAACAGAATTTCAACCGAAAAAACAAGTTTTCTCTTGATAGATCGTCTCATTTTATCTTAAAATTAAATTAAAGAATCCTCTTTCTACGGAGATCAATATGAAAAGCGGAAAAAAACGGATGATAAAATACCTTTCCGCGGCGCTCGCCTCACTGACGCTGCTGCCGGCGCTCGCCGTTCTCCTTCCCGGAATCAAAGCGGATATGCCGGACGGGATGGAGATCCTTTCGGCAGAGGACTGCGGAGATACCGTCGTGCCGCTCGGCACCTCTTACGAAGCGGTGCGCGCCTCACTGCCGAAGGAAACGACGGTAAAAGTTGCTTCCGTTTCCGCTGCCGCCGCGCAGACGCTGTATACGGCTGAAATGAACCGTTCGGACTGGACGCTCTTCGACAGCGACGCGACCTCCTTTGCGGCGGAAAAATTCGCCGCGGTATCGTCTTCCGCCAAAATGATGGCGCTGACCGGCGGCGAGTACGAGGATTTCGTTATCGAAGCAAAACTGAAAGGCACCTCCGAAGCGATCGACAATAATTTCGGCGTTATGCTGCGCGCAACGAACGTCACAGGCAAAAACTCGGACGCCTATCTCGGCTACTACGTCGGAATCGGAAAGTACGGCGGCGCGGACGCTCTGACGATCGGATACAGCGAAAACAAATGGCATCTGATCAAAACCGTTTCGATCTCCTATCAGACCGGGAAGGAGTATACGCTGAAAGTCCTGCTCTACGGCAACAGATTAGCCGTATGGATAGACGGAAATCTGCTCTATCAAAGCACGCTCTCCGGCGGCGTCCCGGCGTACGGCAAGGGCAGAGTCGGGCTCAGGACCTATAAACAGCTTTTTGAGTGCTCCTCCTTTACCGTGCGCACCGCGTCCGGGAGCGAACTTAACGAAGCGGAAGCTGTCCCTTCCGTCACCGCCACGGCTCCGCTCGGAGAATGGTACGGTGAAAACTACGATCCGGACAAACCGGGCCGTTATGTTTTTAAAGCGAAAATAGCATCGTCGCAAAGAGAGGTCAAAGCTTCCGTGACAGTATCGGCGCTTAAAGAGTTTACAGAGAGCGTATCGCTCGTTCCTTATACCGACGTAACGATCAACGGCGGGTTCTTCCGCGACTATATCAAGCAAACGGTCTGCGTGATACTCCCGGCGGCGATAGCCAACGTCGAAAAGCCGACCGGCGGCATCCCCAACATCAAGAACGCGGCAAAAAAGAACCGTGGCGAGCCGTATTCCGCCTTCTCCGGCGCGCTCTACGTGGACTCGGACGTCCACAAGGTGCTGGAGTCTATGTGTTACGCATTGTCCGCAGACGCGGCGGGGGACGCTGAGATCCTTTCCGCGCAGGCGCGGATCAGGGCAAAACTGGAAGAATGGATCCCGTATTATATCGACGCGCAGGAGCAAAGCGGATATTTTGACACGTACTATACGCTCGGCGGGATGGAAAAATACACAGACATAACGAAGCACGAGCTTTACTGTATGGGCCATTTTATTGAAGCGGCGATCGCGCACTGCGAATCGACCGGCGGAAAAGATACACGTCTTTTCGATATGGCGGTGAAATGCGCCGACCACCTCGTTTCCACCTTCGGTTACGGCGCCGGACAACGCAAGCAGATAGCGGGACATCAGGAGATTGAGATCGCGCTTCTGGCGCTTGCCAGATACGCCGCCGCGGCGGAGGATCCTTCTCTGAAGCTCCGTTCCGGCCGGTACGCCGATCTTGCCGCGTTCTTCCTTGAAGTGCGCGGAGACTATGCCGACCGCACGGTGACCGGCGACAAAAAGCCTTACAGGCAGGACCATGCGCCGGTATCCGAGCAGGTTTCCGCCGTCGGACACGCGGTCCGCGCGGAGTATATGTACACGGCTATGGCTGAGCTCGCCGCAATAGACGAAGAATACGCAAAAAAATACGACAAGGCGCTGACGGCGCTCTGGAAGGACGTTTCGGAAACCAAGCAATACATAACCGGCGGCGTTGGACAGAGCGCGGCAAACGAAGGATTTGCCGACGCATACGACCTTTACGACCTTACCTCCTACTGCGAGACCTGCGCCGGTATCGCAAATATGATGTGGAACCGCAGTATGGGCAAGCTTTATCTCAACTCCGTCTACGCGGACAAAGTGGAAACCGACCTTTACAACACCGTGCTCGGCTGCGTCAACTTTGAAGGAAATCGCTTCTTCTACCGCAACACCCTCGCTTCCATGACGGGGCTGGAGCGCAATGAATGGTACGGCACCGCCTGTTGTCCCCCGAACTTCACACGCACGATCCTTTCTCTCGGCGGGTATCTCTACAAAACGTCGGGCGACTGTATATATATCGACCAGTTTATCACCAACAGCGCGGAAATCAAGCTGTCCTCCGGCGTTTTCTCCCTTCAGCTTGAAAGCGCATTTCCCTGGAACGGAGACGTTTCCTTCGTCGTTTCGGCAGCGCCATCCTCGCCCGTTGCGGTATCTGTCCGCGTGCCGGGCTGGAGCTCCGGCGCTTTTGTGAAAATAAACGGCGCCGCAATCTCCGTTTCCGCCGCCGAAGACGGGTATATCCGGCTTGAGCGCGTATGGAAAAGCGGCGATACGGCGGAGATAAGATTCTCCATGGAAACGCAATACGAAAGCTCGCCCGATCAAGTCAAGAGCAACGCGGGATGCGTTGCTCTCCGCCGCGGACCGCTTGTCTATCTTGCGGAAGCCGCCGATAACGATTTCGACGTTTTCTCCGCTTATATCGACGTCTCCTCCCCGGCGGAAATCGTGAAGGTCGAGTCGCTCGACGGCAAGACAGACCCCTACGGCGTGCGAGATATGAATCTCATAAAGCAGAAAGGGACGACGGACAGCCCCGGCGGCAGCGCGGCGGTCGTCTGGACTTTTATTCCTTTTTACGCCCGCGCGAACCGCGGAAAAGGCGCGATGATAGTCCACGTACCGACGGAACCTCGCGCACACGCCTCGCTCGAGGCGTACGCCGTCCCCTCGGCCTCCTATACTTATAACGGAGACTCGGTTTACCATTTAAACGACGGCACGGACAATGCGGCGAAGAGATGGACAAGCTACAAATCGGCAACATCGGTTATCAGCGACCCGTGGGTCCAGTATGATTTTTCATACGAGGTGGATGTTTCCGCCTGCCTTATCAGATGGTACCGTGACAGCAGCGGCGTTTCTCTGCCGGACAGCTTTACCATATACTATCGGGATACCGCCACGGGCAAATACCGGCCGGTAACGGGGCAGGACAGTGACAGGATAACCTACGGTTCGGTAAACGAATACACGTTCAGAGAAGTACGGACCGATTCGATCCGGATAGAGATGAAAAACGCCGTCTCCGGCAAAGCGGTGGGGATCATTGAGTGGAAGCTCGTCGGCAGCGTCGTTTCCGTTCCGCTGGAAACCGACGCTCCTCCGGAGACCGGGACGGAACCCGCTTCTTCCGCATCCGGGACGGCGGCCGTTCCTTCAGACGGCGCTCCGGGAAGCGAAAGGAAAAAGACCGCGGCCGCGATAGCGGCATCAGCGGCGGCCGCCGCGGCGGCTGTCGGCGTCACCTTAGCCGTAACCGCGAAAAAGAAACGCGCAAAAAAGAAAGACTGACGCGTTTGATACGAAAACAGAACGCAAAAGGACAGACGCTCGTCTGTCCTTTTTCTTCTCCGTCACCGACTCATATCTACGGGCGAAAGCCCGCTATCATCACGCCGCAGG
Source organism: Clostridia bacterium (assembly GCA_017450965.1). Lineage (GTDB taxonomy): Bacteria > Bacillota > Clostridia > Oscillospirales > CAG-272 > RUG12395. The sequence goes on along the minus strand of JAFSSQ010000016.1, from coordinate 39,107 downwards.
CGTGTATGTGATCCGCTCGCAGAGCGGTATGGCATCAGCCCGAAAAGGCTGAATGGAATCATCCCGAAGGGATGTATGCGATCAAGCCGACGGAGAGGACGTACACGCGCGCGGCGCGTGATGCCATACAGCCGCAGAGCGGCTGATTCCATACACGGCCCCGCCGTGATGCCATGCCAAGCCGTCTGTCGGCTGCTTGGATCGAAAAAACCTCGCTCACGCGAGGTTTTTTCGTGGCGCGCCCTAAAGGATTCGAACCTTCGACCTACCGGTTCGTAGCCGGGCACTCTATCCGCTGAGCTAAGGGCGCTTAACCGCCTGTATATACTAACACAACATTTTCGCGATGTCAAGGTTTTCGAGGAAAATAAATCAAAGTTTTTTTCTGTTTTCGCGTTGACAAAAAGCCCCGGAAACGATATAATGAAAACAACGAAAACTCAAAAAAGGAGAAAGAATATGGAACTCAAAGGCTCTAAAACCGAAGCAAATCTGATGGCGGCGTTTGCCGGCGAATCCCAGGCGAGAAACAAATATACCTACTATGCCTCCAAAGCCAAAAAGGACGGCTACGAGCAGATCGCGGCCATCTTTGAGGAGACCGCAAACAACGAAAAAGAGCACGCGAAACTCTGGTTCAAGATCCTGCACGGCGACGCCGTTCCCTCCACCCCCGAAAACCTGAAGGACGCCGCCGGCGGCGAAAACTTCGAGTGGACCGAGATGTATCCCGAGTTTGCCAAGGTCGCCAAAGAAGAGGGCTTCACCCGTATCGCTTACCTTTTTGAGGCGGTCGCCAAGATCGAAAAAGCGCACGAGGAGCGGTATCGCGAACTGCTCCGGAAAGTCGAGGGCGAGATCGTCTTCTCCCGCGACGGCGACACGATCTGGGAATGCCGGAACTGCGGTCACATCCATATCGGGCCGAAGGCGCCGGAAGTGTGCCCCGTCTGCGCCCATCCCAAGGCCTTCTTCATGGTCCGTCCCGAGAATTACTAAGCGCTCCGGACAAGCGGTACGGCGAAAAACCGTGCCGCTTCTCTTTTCCCGTATAAAAACGCGGATGCCGGCCATACTGGAGAAAAGACGAAAAAAGGAGAACGATCATGACAAAAGAAACCGCGCGGCGCCTCGCGGCGCTGCGATCCTCGCGCGGATACACGCAGGAGTCGCTGGCGGGGATGCTCGGATTGAGCCGCCAGTCGATCAGTAAATGGGAACGCGCGGAGGCCTCGCCCGATATCGACAACCTGATCGCCCTGGCGAAACTCTACGGCATATCTGTCGACGAAATCCTTGGGCTGAGCGCGCCGGAGCACGCCCGAAAGGAAGCCGACGAGCCCGCCGCGCCCGAGAAAAAACCGGACTTTCCCGGGACGATCGACCCGCTGGATCCGGAAAAAGAACCCGATCCGCTGAGAGAACGTCCGACCGAGCTGCCGGAGCCGACCCCCGAGCCGGGTGAGGAGCGCGTGACCGAGGTCCCGCCGATCACCTCCCCCGAAACGCCGGCGATCTTCCCGGACGACCCGGACGTTGTCCGCGCCTTTTCGAAGGAAGCCGTCCCGCCGGAACAGGCCGACTTCCCCGCCGACGAGGCGGTACATACGCCCGTTCCCTCCCCGGAAGAAAATACGGCAGACGATACCATACTCCCCCGCGAAGAAGACGCGGCAAACGAGAACGAGGGTGAAGGCAAGGGCACGGACGCGGACGAGGACGAGAACGAGGACAAAACACCGGAACCGTCCCCCGCGCCAGAGAAGCTCCACCCCTTCCATCTGCTGCCGGTCGGACTGATCGCGCTCGGCGCGTTCTGCACGGTCGGACTCCTCACAAAAAACTGGCATCCCGCGTGGATCCTTCTTTTTCTCTTCCCTCTTTATCACAGTCTGGTGGAAGCCGCCGTCCGCCGCGAGCCGTTTTTCTTCTTTTTCCCGATGATCCCGCTCGGGGTCTATCTCTGGCTCGGTTTTTCCTTCGGCGCGTGGATCGCCGCCCTTCCGCTCTTCTTTACCGTTCCGATCTATTACGCCTTTTGCTTCTTTTTTCACCGTCTCCGCAAGCAGGCGTCGCGATAAGCGGCGCCTTTCCTTTTCTCCTCCAAAGCCCTTGACGGAGAGCGGGTTTTCGTGTAGAATAAAAGCAGATAGCAGGGGGTTTTCCCTTTCAGATCTGCGAAAGGTAACACAACGTGAACGATAATCAGAAAAACATCCGCAACTTTTCCATCATCGCTCATATCGACCACGGAAAAAGCACGCTCGCCGACCGGCTTCTGGAGGCGACGCGCACCGTTTCCACCCGCGATATGGAGGAACAGGTCCTCGATAACATGGACCTTGAACGCGAGCGCGGGATCACGATCAAGGCGCGCGCCGTTAAAATGTCCTATACCGCCTCCGACGGAGAAACGTACACGCTCAACCTGATCGACACCCCAGGCCACGTGGACTTCAACTACGAGGTCTCCCGCTCTCTCAACGCGTGCGAGGGGGCGCTGCTTGTGGTTGACGCCACGCAGGGGATCGAGGCGCAGACGCTGGCAAACGCCTATCTGGCGATCGACGCCGATCTGGAGATCGTGCCCGTGATCAACAAGATCGACCTCCCGTCCGCGCAGGTCGAGAACGTGCGCCGGGAGATCGAGGACGTGATCGGCATCCCGGCGGAGGACTGCCCCGCGGTCTCCGCCAAAACGGGGCAGAACATCAGCCAGGTCCTCGACGCGATCGTCCGCGACCTCCCCGCGCCGAAGGGAGACCCGGACGCGCCTCTCTCCTGCCTCATTTTCGACTCTTATTACGATAGCTATCTCGGCGTGGTCGTTTACATCCGCGTCAAAGAGGGAACGCTCCGGGACGGGGATAAGATCCTTCTGATGGGCACCGGCGCACGCTTTGAGGTGGTGGAGGTCGGCGTTCTCGAGCCCTTCGGTCTCAGCCACACGGGCACGCTCTCCGCGGGGGAGGTCGGTTACCTGACTGCCAGCATCAAGAACGTGCGCGACACACGGGTCGGAGATACCGTTACCCACGCGGAACGGCCGGCAGCGGAGCCGCTGCCCGGCTTCCGCGCCGTACAGCCGATGGTCTACGCCGGCATCTATCCGGCGGACGGCGCCCGGTACGGCGATCTGCGCGACGCGCTGGAAAAACTCCAGCTCAACGACGCCGCGCTCCAATACGAGCCGGAGACCTCCGCCGCGCTCGGCTTCGGCTTCCGATGCGGTTTTCTCGGTCTTCTGCACATGGAGATCATCGAGGAGCGGCTGGAGCGGGAGTTCAACCTGGATCTGATCACAACGGCGCCGAGCGTCATTTACGAGGTCGTGATGTCGGACGGAACAGTCCGTTATATCGACAACCCCTCCAACTTTCCTACCGCCGACGAAACGAAAGAGGCGCGGGAGCCGATCGTGAAGGCGAGCATCATCACCCCCTCCGAGTACGTCGGCGGGATCATGGATCTCTGCCAGGACCGGCGCGGCGTTTTCTTTGATATGAAGTACCTTGACGCTTCGCGCGTCGAGCTGCATTACGATCTGCCGCTCAATGAGATCATCTACGACTTTTTCGACGCGCTCAAGAGCCGCACGAAGGGCTACGCCTCGCTCGACTACGATCTCAAGGGGTACGAGCCCTCCAAGCTCGTCAAGCTCGACTTTCTCCTCAACGGCGATCAGGTCGACGCGCTCTCCTTTATCGTCCACGAGGAAAAGGCCTACGCGAGAGCCCGCAAGATCGCCGAAAAGCTGAAGGACAACATCCCGCGCCAGCTCTTTGAAGTGCCGATCCAGGCGGCGATCGGATCCCGGATCATCGCGCGGGAGACCGTCAAGGCGATGCGCAAGGACGTGCTTGCCAAATGCTACGGCGGCGATATCACGCGCAAAAAGAAACTGTTGGAAAAGCAGAAGGAAGGCAAAAAGAAGATGCGCAAGCTCGGCACCGTGGAAGTCTCGCCCGAGGCGTTTATGGCGGTGCTGCGGCTTGACGAGGAGTAAGGAGGACCATGGAAAACAAAACACTGGGCATCTATCTCCATATCCCGTTCTGCCTCTCAAAATGCGGATACTGCGATTTCTGTTCTGTCGCGGGGAGCGACAAACGCACAAAGAACCGCTATCTTTCCGCCCTTTCAAAGAATATGACGCAGATCTCCCGCCAGGCGGAGGATTATCTGGTCGATTCCGTCTTCATCGGAGGGGGAACGCCGACGGTACTGCCGCCCCAACAGCTCAAAAAGCTGATCGACGATCTCTACCGCGCCTATTTCGTGGTGGAGAGCGCCGAGTTCACCGTGGAAGCCAATCCCGCCACCGTGAGTAAAAAATACGCGGAACTGCTTGTCGCCAGCGGCGTCAACCGGGTCAGCATCGGACTCCAGAGCGCCGACGACGGGGAACTCCGCGCCCTCGGCCGGATCCACAGCGTCAAAGACTTTGAGGAAAGCTATCACATTTTCCGCAGCGCGGGGATCGAGAATATCAACGTCGATCTGATGTATGGGATCCCCGGGCAAACGACCGAGAGCTTCCTCAACACGCTGAAATACGCCGTCTCCCTCGGGCCGGAGCATATCTCCGCCTACGGGCTGCAGCTGGAGCCGGGAACGCCGTTCTTTGAACAGAAAGACACGCTCGCCCTGCCGGATGAAGACACCGAATACAGTATGTACTGCTACGCGGAAGAATACCTCCAGGAAAACGGCTACGAGCATTACGAGATCAGCAACTACGCAAAACCGGGCAAACGCTGCCGGCACAACCTCAAATACTGGAACTGCGAGCCGTATCTCGGCTTCGGCGCTTCCGCCCATTCCGACTTCGGCGGCTGGCGCTATGGCTACGTCGCCGATCTCAAGCGCTACGTGGACGCGGTAGAAGCGGGCGGCGCGGGCGATCGCCTCTGCGCGGAGCGCGCGGTCCACACCCCCTCCAGCTTTGAGACGGACTACGTGATGCTCCGCCTCCGGCTTTGCGACGGGATCGACAAAAAAATCTACGAAGCGCTTTTCGGCCGTCCGTTTGACTCAAAGTACGCCGAGCGGCTGAGGCCCTTTGAAGCGGGCGGGTTCGTCCAAAACGACGAAACCTCCTGCCGCCTGACGACGGACGGAATGTACGTCAGCAACACCATCCTTTCCTCGATCCTGGATTTTTGAGGAAAGTCTCTGAAATCATTGACAAAACGCCATCCTTTTGCTACAATAAGAGTGGAAAAATCTCAAAAGATATGGGAGGCATCATGACCGATTCGGATAAGCTCAACAACGTCCCGGAAGACGAGGACGAGATCACCGTTGTAACCCTGACCGACGACGACGGCGTGGAAAAGGAATTTGAAGTTCTCGGAACGCTGGAGGACGGCGGCAAGCTCTATTACGCTCTTGCCCCGGCCGACGAAGATACCGACGAATACTACCTCTTCGTGGAAGGCAAAGACGAAAACGGCGAGACCTTCCTCTCCACCGTGGACGACGACGAGGAGTTCGACAGGATCGCGGACATTTTTGACGACGAGTTCTTCTCGGAAACAGACTACGACGCGGAGCCCTGACCCACCGACCCCGTATTTTAAGATCTTCCTGCTTCGCGCGTGTATAATGAGATTATAAACCCACAAGAAAGAAAAGGAGCCTGACCTTCCGGTGCGGGTATGCAGACCTCCCGCCCTGTCCGATCTGATCCGACAGGCGCGGACGTTGGGAGCACAAAACATCGGAGAGGGCGCCACCCTTGCGAGAGCAGGGTTTTCTTCTCTCATTATGCACGGCGCGGCGGGATCCGTTCTGGAGGAAACATGAAAAAAAGTTTGAAGCGCTTCTTCCCCCTCGTGTTCGCTCTTACCCTGCTTTTCTGCCTCGCATTCAGCTCGTTTGCTCTGCAGGCGTCGCCGAAACCGGGCGACATCAACGGCGACGGCGTGGTAGACAACCGCGACGCGATCTACATGATCCAGTTTACCGACAATCTTACCCTTGTCAACGACACAAACGAAGTCGTCCTTGACACCAACGGAAGCGGCGCCGTCTCCATCGACGATCTCCATCTGCTGATCGACTATCTCTCCGGCAAGGACGTGACGATCGTGGCGGATAAGGACGCCGGCTGGTCCGAATGGTGCTGACCGCTTTATAAAACGGATACCCGGACTATGACAAGAATCAATATCGGAATTGACGTTGGCGGAAGCACGACAAAGATCGTCGGATTTCGCCAGAACTCGACGTCCGTGCTGCTGACCCCGATGTTCGTGCGCGCGACCGACCCGATGACCTCGCTTTACGGCGCGTTCGGGAAGTTCACAAGCGAAAACAATCTGCAGCTCAGCGAGATCGGCAAGATCATGCTGACGGGCGTCGGCTCTTCCTTTGTGGACAAACCGATCTATTCCCTGCCCTGCGGCCACGTCTCCGAGTTTGAGAGCATCGGGCTCGGCGGGCTTTACATCTCGGGGCTCCGGGAGGCGATCGTCGTCAGTATGGGGACGGGTACCTCGATCGTTTACGCCAAAGAAAACCGGCCGACCGAGTATCTCGGCGGTACCGGCGTCGGCGGCGGGACGCTGCAGGGGCTCTCCAAGCTCCTGCTTGGTATGGACAACGTCGCCCACATCCAGGAGCTGGCGGAAAGCGGCGATCTCAGCAAGATCGATCTGCGCGTCAGCGATATTTCCAAAAAAGGCTCCTTCCCGGAAATGAAGACCGATCTCACGGCCGCCAACTTCGGCAAGGTCAGCGATATAGCGGAAAAACAGGACGTTGCCGCCGGGATCTTCAACATCGTCTTCGAGACGATCGCGATGGTCTCGATCTTCGCCGCCCGCTTCAAAGGAACCAAGGACATCGTCCTCACCGGCAATATGGCGTCGTTCCCCCTTTGCCGGAGTATGTTCGAGAGCTTTTCCCATTCCTTCGGAATGAATTTCCTCATTCCCGAGTACGCGCGTTTCGCCACCGTGATCGGCGCGGCGCTCCAGGCCTGATGACAAAAAACCTCGCTTTTGCGAGGTTTTTCTTTTTTCCCGCCAGTATCAAAGAAAAAATCCGCAGGATCTCATCTTCTCAGATGCAAATCCTGCGGATTCTCGTTTTTCAATTCGCGTGGAAGGACTCCAGTTTCTGCATTCTCTTTTCAAACGCGACCATATCTTCGTCGTTTGCGTACACGAAATGTCCGGGGCGGATCTCCCGCATCTCTCTCGGACTTGCGTTGGGATCGTCCTCTTCCTTCGTATACACGATCGACTCTCTCTGCTTTTCGATGATCGGATCCGGCATCGGCACCGCGCTCAAGAGAGAAACGGTGTAAGGATGCACGGGATGCATAAAGAGGTCCTCGGCTTCGGCGATCTCGACGATCTTGCCGAGATGGATCACCGCGATCCGGTCGGCGATAAATCTGACCACCGAGAGATCATGCGCGATGAAGAGATAGGTAAGATTTTTTTCCTTCTTCAGCTTGTTCATCAGATTGAGGACCTGCGCCCGGATGGAAACGTCAAGAGCGGAAATCGGTTCGTCCGCGATGATAAACTGCGGCTCCATGATCATAGCGCGGGCAATGCCCACTCTCTGCCGCTGTCCGCCCGAAAACTCGTGCGGATAGCGGGATTTGTGCTCCGGAAGAAGTCCGACGTCCTCAAGCGCCTTATCGACCTTTGCGATCCGTTCCTCCTCGTTTTCATAGAGGTGGAAGTTATAAAGGCCCTCGGAAACGCAGTATTCGATCGTCGCGCGTTCGTTGAGCGAGGCGGCAGGATCCTGGAAGATCATCTGGATATTCTTGATGACGTTCCGGTCCTGCTGACGGGAGATCTTGCCGGAAATACGCTCCCCGTTGAAGAGGATCTCCCCCGCGGAACAGGGATTGATGCGGATCGCGGCCCGTCCGAGCGTGGTTTTTCCGCTGCCGGATTCTCCCACGAGGGCAAAGGTCTCTCCGCGGTAGATATCAAAATTGGCGTCGCTGACCGCTTTGAACTTTTTCTTGCCGCCTACGTCGAAGGAAACGTCAACGTGCCGGATCGAGAGGATAACGTCCCGTTCGTTATTCGTCGACATAGAATGCGCCTCCTTTTCCGGTCATGTGTTCGATCTTTTCATGCAGGTCGTGGATGACCTCCGGCTTGTCAAGCTCGGGCGCTCTCGGGTCAAGCAGCCACGTCTTGGCGTAATGGGTATCGGTGACCCGGAAGAAGGGCGGCTCTTTGGCAAAGTCGATCTTCAGCGCGTTCGGGTTTCTCGGGGCAAAGGAATCGCCGATGATCTTGTTGAAGAGAGACGGCGGCGTTCCGGTGATGTAGTAAAGATCTTCGCCCTTGATCCCGAGCTGAGGCAGCGACGAGAGAAGCGCCCAGGTATAGGGATGCTTCGGATCGTAGAAGATCTCCTCGACGGTGCCGTACTCGATGATCTGTCCGCCGTACATCACCCCCACTCTGTCGGCAACCTTGGCGACCACGCCGAGATCGTGAGTGATATAGATGGTCGTAAAACCGAGCTCTTGCTGCAGTTCCTTGATCAGCTTGATGATCTGCGCCTGGATGGTCACGTCGAGCGCGGTGGTCGGCTCGTCGCAGATCAGGATCTCCGGATGGCAGCTGAGCGCGATGGCAATGACGATCCTCTGGCGCATTCCTCCCGAATACTGGAAGGGATACTCGTCAAAACGGTCGGCGGCGTTCGGAATGCCGACTCTCGTCATCATATTGATCGCCTGTTCTTTTGCTTCCTTTTTGGAGATCTTCTGATGCTTTTCAATGACCTCGACGATCTGGGAACCGATCGTCCGGATCGGGTTGAGGGAGGTCATCGGATCCTGGAACACGGTGGATATTTTCGCGCCGCGGATCCCCTCCCAGTCTTTATCGGATTTCAGCTGGACGAGATCCTTGTCGTGGAACAGGATCGAACCGTTTGTTACCCGACCGTTGGACTCCAGCATTCCGGTAAAGGTTTTGGTGAAAACCGATTTGCCGGATCCCGATTCGCCGACGATGGCGAAGGTTTCCCCTTCGTAAAGATCAAGAGAAACGTTCCGGATCGCGGTAAGATAGTTTTCGCGAACTCTGAACTTAACTTCAATGTCCTTAGCGGACAGTACGACTTTTCTTTCAGCCATAGCGTCCTCCTATCTGTGGGTGCGGGGGTCAGCCGCGTCCGCAAGCTTTTGTCCCACGATGTAAAGCGAGATGGAGATAATGGCAAGGATGGAAACGGGGATCCAGAACAGGTGCGGGTAGCCTCTCATGTAGGACGTGTACTGCGAGATCGCGCGTCCGAGAGAAGCGTACTGCTGGCCGAGGCCGAGTCCCATGTAGGAGAGGAACACCTCGTAAGAGACCAGAGCGGGGACCTGTCTCGAGATGTAGGTCATGATCACCGAGATCAGATAGGGCAGGATGTTCTTGGTGATCATCGTCCACGTGCGAGTTCCCAAACACTTCGACGCAAGGTTGTACTCCCGGTCGCGGATGATCATGACCTGCGTCCGGATGAAGTAGGCAACGAAGATCCAGTCTGTGATCGTCATCGTGAAGATCAGCGGACCGAAGCCGTTTCCGAGGATGTAGGAAAGGATCATGGCGAGCAGAAGGAACGGGACGTTGGAGATGATATTGTAGACCTCGATCATCCACTTGTCCATCTTCTTGGAAAAACCCCAGATAGCGCCGATGGTGATCCCGATCACCATATTGATCGCCGTAGCGGACAAACTGACGATCAGCGAGTTGCGCGCGCCCGCCCAAACCACATCGAACACTTCGTTGCCGATATCGTCGGTCCCGAAGAGATGCTCAAGGGACGGGGAAAGATACCGGTGCGTAGAATCGTTGATGTACTGCGGATTCATCGGATCGTAATCCGAAAAGAAGGTCGGGTATATGAAGGAAAAGGTTACGACGAGGATCATAAAAATGGAAACCGCAACGGTAAACTTACTGCTGACAAACGTTTTCCAAACCGATTTCCAGTAGGAATAACGGGGCGCGGCGATGATCTCGGATTTTTTTTCATCAAACTCCGCAAATTCGAACAGCTCGTCCTCGCTTATTCCGGCAGCCGGATCGTCTTTCGGCTCGCTCTCTTGCAGTGGAGCTTTGCCGAAGGTGCTGTCCAGACTGTATTTGTCAAACATATGCTTTTTAAAGTAATTCATCACGATCTACCTGCCTTCTCGCTGAGAGAGATCCGAGGATCCACTTTTGTCAGCACGATGTCGCCGAGCAGAACGGCAAGGACAGAGATCCCGGAGAACATGAACACAAGGGCGATGATCATCGCGTTGTTGTACTTGTTGATCGATTCGGGGAGCATTTTCCCGATCCCGCCGACCGCGTAGACCGCCTCTGTTATGATGGCGCCTGTGATACAAGCGGCAAGGGAGGAAGGAATGCCGTGAGCGATCGGAATAATGGCGTTTTTGAAGATGTGATTTTTGAAGATCTCGCTCTTGTTAAGCCCTTTCGCCTTGGCGAACTTCACGTAATCCGAATTCATCTGATCTACAACGTACCGTCTCATCCAGAGCATCAGTCCGGAGATGGACGGAAGGGCAAGTGAGATGGCGGGCAGGATCCAGGAGCGAACATCGCCGGAACCGAAAACGGTAAAGACCGACGGGAGCCCGAAGACCATCGTCCCGATATATCGGAACAAATAGATGTAGGCAAGCGATGGTACGGCGATGATAAATATGATATAAACCATTCCCAGCTTATCGATCAGTTTATCCTTGTGCTTTGCCATGGCAACGCCCATGGGAAGCCCGATCAGATAGGAAAGAACGAGCGCGATAATGCCCATGATAAAGGACGTGCCCACCATGGACGGCTGGTTCTTTTTGGTCTGATAATCTGCGTAATTATCAACAAATTTATTCCGGTCCATCCGGTCTGTGTTATATTTGTACTGGAGGGTGCCGAAAATGATGGCGGACTCGGACTCGTAACCGGTTTCAAAGGTTACTTTTCTCTTTACTTCTTCCCCCTGCGTCTGGAAAATGACTTTCAGAACGTCAAAGCCCTGGAAGGTGGGGTAGGAATTGCCGAGGTTGAGCGAAATAATATTCTGATGGATATAAGGGAAATTAGAGTCGGTGTAAATCAGGTATTTATGGACGGTACCGCTGCCAATCAGCGCAAGACCGCCCGTCGGCGTTTTGCCGAACTTGATGTATCTCTCAAGATCCGGGTTGTTGGGATCTTTTACCGCCCAGGGATGATCGATCTGAATGAGGCTGCCAAACCACTTGAGAAGTCTCTTGGCGATCGGAATGTCCTTGTAAGCGAACAGCCGCCCGCTGGCGGTATACGATTCTACCGTGTAGCCGTTATTCTCGTACGTTTCCCGGAACTGGGCGGATTCCGGGGAATCGGGCATAAGTCCCGGCTCAACGCGCGGGTCGGACTGCCCGTACAGCTCCACGCAATAATCGGATATCGTAACGTAATCGAGATATCCGAGCTTTTCCCACGTCGTGTAAATGTAACTGGTTTTGTCGTCCGGCTTTCCGCCGAGCTTGCGGTAGGTCGGATCGTCAAAAAAGATATTGCCGCGCGGGATCAGCGTGTAGATCATGGTAAAAACGATCACTAATATGATAAACAGGGATATCAGCGACCTCAGCAGCCGCGACAGAATATAACCCTTTTTCATAAGTAATCTCCCTTCGTCAAAGCAACGAGAGCCAGAAGAGCAAGTCTTTCGGCTCTCGCTGTTCTAAGTCAATGAACCTTCAGTTCCGTGTCAGGATTATTCGCCCTTCAGCCATTTTTCCTTAGCGGCATAGTAGTCAGCAGCCTTCACGACGGTATCCTGGAGCTTCATATATTTGAAGTAAGGAACCACGTTGTAAGAGGCCTGACCATAGAGACCGTAAGCAGCAGAGAAAGGAACAACCTTGCTGAGCACGAGGTTGGCGCCGCTGGTGGAGTCCGGACGGAGGATACCGTTGGCAAGAAGCGTAGCCTCGATCTTCGCGAACGCTTCGATGCGCTCGTCGCCGGCAAGCAGAGCAGCCGCCTTGAGCTGGGTCAGAACCTCGTCCAGGCCGATGGCCTTGATCGCAGCTTTGTTGGAGTCGGTCTGACCTTCGGAAGCGAGGTTCAGGCCGGAGTAAGCCAGCATGTCGCCGTTCTCGGCGTTGTAGCAGTTGATGTAGGTGAGCGGGTCGCCGTAGTCAGGGCCCCAGCCCGCGGCAAACGCGAAGTCAATGCAGTTCTCCGCGCCGGTCGCCACAGAGTAGAACGCGCTGTAGTAAGCGGTCTTGTCAGCGAACATAACGAGATTGATCTGCACGTAGTCGCCGATCGCGTCTTCGATGGATTTCTTCATCGCCTGAGCGGTCTTGGTGTTGTTCTCGTTGGCGGAGTTCACGGGGTAGTCGAGGTGGATCGGCCACTCGGAATCCGGGATCACGTCCTTGAGCTCGGTCTTCGCCTGCGCGGCAAACGCCTTCGCTCTTTCAACGCTGTACCAGGCGTCCTGACCGTCGTTGAGGTCGATGCCCTTGAAGACGGGAGCGATTTCCTCAAGATACTTCGTCACGAGAGCGCCGTAAGCGGTTCCGTCAGACTTCGCAGCGAAGGTGTAAGGAACGAGGGTGTTTCTCGCGGCGTCAAGAGCTCTCTCTTCGCCCTGAGTGATCGTCTGAGTTGCTTTGGTAGAGTAAGCGGCGTAAATGGCAAGACGGAAGTTCTTGTTGAGGATCGCCGCCTTGGTAGCGGCCTTCTGCGCGTCAGTCGTCTTGTCGGTGGTGGAGACAGAAGTGTCGCCGGAAAGGGTGTAGAGCTGTCTGTCAAAGTTGAAAGCGCCCCAGTACGTGGTAGCGGTGGTCATGCTCTTGTACTGGTTGTCTTTGTAATCTCTGTCAGCGATCTCCACGACCTGAGGCAGGTTGGAGTTGATCGCGGTGGAGGTAACTTCGCCGCGGGTGAACATCATAAAGTTCTGGTCGGCGTCTTTACCGTCGGAGTAAGTGACCTTCACGTGGTCGACAAAGACGTTGTCCTTGTCATAGTAGTTCTGGTTCTTGTCGAAGCGGACTTCCTGGTTCGCGACAAGAGAGGTCAGAATGTAGCATCCGTTGTAAAGGATGCCGGAGGGCTCGACAGCGCCGAACTTGTCGCCCTTGGAAGTAAGGAACTCCGCATTGATCGGCCAGAGGATAGAATAGGTGGTCATGCCGTCAAAGTAACCGCAGGACTGGGTCAGCGTGTAGATGACCTTATTGCCTTCGGCTTTGATACCGACGGTTTCCCACTGAGCGGTGCCTTCCGCGTACGCCTTCAGGTTGACGATCAGATCTTCAACCAGAGAGAAGGTCTCGGACTTGGAGTCCGCGGCGTGCTTCAGACCGGTGACAAAGTCTTCAGCGGTCACTTTCGCGTACACTTCGCCTTCGCTGGTGATCCAGTTGGCGTTGTCGCGGATCGTGAAGGTCCAGACTGTCTTGTCAGCGTTGGCTTCCCACTTTTCGGCCATACCGGCAATAAGCGTGCCGTGATTGTCCTGGGTAAGAAGACCTTCGATGAAGTTGCTGGTGTAGTCGCCGTTGGAGGACTTGTTGTTGAAGACATAATCCAGCGTGGTGATATCAAAGTTCTGAATCATGGAATATGTGACTTCTTTTTTCTCTTCCGGGCCGGGGTTCGGGTTCGAATTGTCGGTGGTATCCGAGGCGATCGGATTGGTGGTGTTGTTGTTGCAAGCCGCGAGGCAAAGCGACAGCATCACTACCGCAAGAAGTACCGCGATAATTCTTTTCATGGTTTTTCTCCTTTTTTTAATTTTTTTCTCAACATACAGAATCTCATTATTCGGCGCATCAAAGCATTCTGAGATAAAATACGTTGAAACGTAATTCAGTATAAACCAAAATGCAAGTCTTGTCAAGAGATTATGCGAAAAAAACCTCACAAAAAGCTCAGACGCCCCGAAAAAAAGAAAATCTGCAAACGGAAGGTTGACAAACGCCCGTCCGGCGATTATCATTTTATATAGAAAAACGGCTCTTCGGAAACTCGCGCGAAAAGCTCCCGCCGCGGCGACGGCGCCGTTTGGGTCTTCTATATATTATAAGGATGGGAACACCACGGGCGGGTCCCGCTAACAGGAAAGTCGGCGATTATGAAAAAAATATTCGGAAGCTTCAAAAATATCAAACTGCGCCTCTTGCCGGCCGCCGTGCTGGTCACGCTGGCATATCCGACAGTCAAGGCCATACTGGCCCCAACAAACAAACTGACGGTCTTTTCGGACGTTTTGCTGATCGTCAGTCTTGTGCTGATCGCCATAGGGGTCGTCCTCACGTTTGCGCGCCACGGCGATTTTGACATCACCCGCTACGTCTTCCGGCGGGGCGTCGACAAGAACGCAAAGCCCTTTGAGGAGTACCGCAAGGATCGGGAAGAACAGCGCGGCGAGTCCTTCAATTACCCGCTTTTCTTCGGGCTGGTATACCTTGCGGCATCCCTGCTCATCGCGTACCTGTTCTGCTGATCCGCCGCGGGATCCCGCCCGCACGGTACAGGATATGCAAAAGGCGCCCCCTCCGTGACCGGGGGCGCCTTTCGTTTTTGCTTTCAGAACTTCCCTTCTTACTTCCAAAAATCCTGCGAGGGGAAGGATAAGGGAATAGTGAAGAGTGAAGAGTGAATAAGGAAAAATCCCGCGCCGAAGCGCAGGATTTTTGGTGGAGACAACAGGACTCGGACCTGTGACCCCTTGCATGTCAAGCAAGTACTCTAACCAACTGAGCTATGCCTCCACGTGAATGCTCTGTTAGTATATCACACCGTCTTCGCTTTTTCAAGGGTTTTTTGAAAAAAATTCAAATTTTCGATATTATGAACAAATTGTTAACTTTTGAAGCAAAGTCTTGCATTTCCCCGTTTTTCCTGTATAATGACTCTATAATCGAATACGTGATGGAGGCGCGGGTCTCATCAGTACCCCGGATCATGCCGGCAGGCACGGGTGAAAGGGAGATTTGCCGAAGTGGAACGGACGCCATTCCGTTTTGCTGGGCTGCAGGAGAATATCTTGCAGACTGTCACTTTATGTGGAGGGCCATCGTTTACGAAGGAAATCGCCGTAAATGTGTACTTCACGTTTACGGTTAAATTATTTTTTGGGGAAAGGAAACCAAAACCATGAAAAGAATCGTTCTCTCCTGTCTCGCTCTTCTTCTTGTTTTCTCCATGTTCGGACTCTGCTCCTGCCAGCAAAGCAGCACCTCCGGCAAGGTCGCAAACGCCGAAAAGATCGCGGATCTCAGCGGCCTCAAGATCGCCGCGCAGGCCGGCACCTTCCACGCGAAAGCACTGGAACAGATCGACGGCGTCGTTTCGTCGACCTATCCGGAGTTTTCCGATCTGCTCGTCGCCCTCAAGAGCGGCGCGATCGCCGGTTACGTCGCCGAGGAGCCGACCGCTCTTGCCGTCTGCCTTGAAGACAGCTCGCTCGACTACCTGCACTTCAAAAACAATGACACCGGCTTTAGTGCGACGGACGCCGAGGTCGGCATCGCCGTCGCCGTGAAGAAGGGCTCCGATCTCAAAGCGAAGATCGACGCCGTCCTCGCGGAGATCAGCGCCGACACGCGCGCCGCCCTGATGGAAGAGATGGTCAAACTGAGCGCAGGCCAGACGCTTACTTCCCTCTCGCTCAGCTCCGAAACGCCCGCCGCGACCAACGGAACGCTGAAGGTCGCGATGGAATGCGCCTACGAGCCCTTCAACTGGACCGACACCGTCTCCGGCGGATCCTTCGGCGCCGTGCCGATCTCCGGCGAAGGCAAGACCGGTCTTTACGCGAACGGCTATGATATCCAGATCGCCAAGTACATCGCCAACAAGCTCGGCATGGCGCTGGAGGTCTATGCGATCGAATGGGATTCTCTGCTGCCCGCTCTCCAGGCCGGAACGGTCGACGCCATCGTCGCCGGTATGAGCCCGACGGAGGAGCGCGCCCAGGAGGTTGATTTCAGCAACGTGTACTACTCCTCCAATCTCGTTGTGATCTACAAAAAATAAGAGAGAAAAAACGCCGTCCGGCGCGCCAAAGCGCGCCGGACCCATCCTTTTCCGAACGGAATTATGATTATGTATCATCAATCGAAACGCTATTTCCGGTTTTTCGTCTTTCTCTTCTGCGCGGCGCTGCTCCTCTCCGCGCTTCCCGTTCTCACAGCCGCCGCGGCTGACGGAGCCGCCGCCCCCGCGGAAGCGGCAAAAAGCGAGCCGGGGTTTTTTGAGAACGTCTGGAAAATCTTAACGGAAAAATATCCGCTGCTCCTCCGCGGCGTCGGACAGACGATGCTGATCTCTCTTGTCGGCACCGTGGCGGGGCTCCTTATCGGGATGCTGACCGGGATCATCCGTACCGCTCCCTATTCCAAAAACGCCGTCCTCTGCTTTTTCCATAAGCTCCTCAACAAGATCATCTCCGTCTACGTTGAGATCTTCCGCGGGACGCCGATGATGGTGCAGGCGATGGTCATTTACTGGGGCTACGCCTTCGCCACGGGCGGCAGCACCCTCCCCTTGATCCCCTCCGGGATCTTTATCGTGTCGATCAATACCGGCGCTTACATGGCGGAGATCGTGCGCGGCGGGATCATCTCGATCGACAAGGGGCAGTTTGAGGGCGCGGCCTCGATCGGGATGAGCCACGGCCAGACGATGCTCTCCGTTATCATCCCCCAGGTGATGCGCAACATCCTCCCCTCCGTCAGCAACGAGTTTGTGATCAATATCAAGGATACCTCTGTGCTGAACGTGATCGGCGTAACCGAGCTCTACTACTTTGCCGGTATCATCAAACGGGAAACCTTCAAAACGTTTGAAACCTATCTGATCGTCTGCGTCATCTACTTTATCCTCACCTTTACCGTAACGCGGCTGCTCCGCCTGGCGGAAAAGAAGCTCGCCGGCAAGGAGAGCTATACCATCTTCGGCTCGCAGAGCGACCCGGAGGCGGAGATCAAGGTGAAAAAGGAGGAGCCGGGCTATGTCGACTGAACCGATCATTCAAATCACGCATCTGAAAAAACAGTTCGGCGATCACCTCGTTCTGGACGATATCAACCTTTCCGTATCGAAGGGGGAGGTCGTCAGCGTGATCGGCGCCTCCGGCTCCGGAAAGAGTACGATGCTCCGCTGCATCAACCTGCTGGAAAACCCGACCGCGGGCGAGATCCTCTATCACGGGGTAGATATTACCTCAAAGGAAAACGATCTCCAAAAATACCGCGCAAGCGTTGGGATGGTCTTCCAGCAGTTCAACCTGTTCAACAATATGACGGCGCTGGAAAACTGCACCGTCGGGCAGATCAAGGTCCTCAAGCGCAGCAAAGAGGAAGCGAAAGAAACGGCCATGACCTATCTGCGGAAGGTGGGGATGGAACAGTTCATCAACGCCAAACCCGCCCAGCTTTCCGGCGGGCAGAAGCAGCGGGTCGCGATCGCCCGTTCCCTTGCGATGTCTCCCGAAATGCTGCTCTTTGACGAGCCGACGAGCGCCCTTGACCCGCAGATGGTCGGCGAGGTGCTGACCGTTATGCGGCAGCTGGCGTCCGAGGGGCTGACGATGATCGTCGTCACGCACGAAATGGCGTTTGCCCGCGACGTGTCCTCCCGCGTGGTCTACATGGAGGGCGGCGTCATCTGCGAGGACGACGTTCCGTCCGTGATCTTCAAAAAGCCGAACAATCCCAAAACGGCCGCGTTTCTGCAGCGGTTCTTCGCAAACTGAAAAAGAAAAAGACCCGGGCGCACGGTTTTCCGTGCGCCCGGGCGTTTTTATTTGAGTTTACTTCCGCTTTTTATTCAGCAGGAAAACGGCGGCAGCGGCGCCTGCCGCGACTACTCCCCCGAGGATCGCCCAAAGGTACCGGGGCGTTCCCTTTTTCGGATCGGGAGTCGGATCGGTTTTTGCGGAATCCGTTGCGGCGTCTGACATCGATTCCATTGCGGCGTCCGACTGTGATTCCGTTGCGACGTCCGACTGGGATTCCGTCGCAACGGGGGTCGTTGTCGCGCCACCTGCCTTCTGCGTTTCCGCAGGAGCGTTCGTCTCCGGAGAGAGTGTTTCCTCTGCCGGAGGCTCCGTCTCCGTGCCGCCGGCGCGGAGGGAGAGAAGATCCGCGTGCGTCTTGTCGGCTTCGTCCCCGAGGCGGAAAACGCCGACGGAATCGGTGCGCCGCTGCGAGAACATCCAATCGATCAATCCCTCGGTATTCGCTGCGTCCGTCCAGATATTGTGGCTGTAACCCGGCATCTCGGTATAGATCATCTTCGTTCCGCCGAGCGCCTTCACGGCGTTGACGATCCCGCGCGTACCCGCCACCGAGAGGGTCGTATCCGCGTCGCCGTGGAAGGTCCAGATCGGGGTATTGAGATAGTATTCCGCGATCTTTTCCGCGCCGCCCGTCTGCCCGGTCCCCGCCAGGATGACGGCGGCGGCGACCGTCTTCGGCGAATGCGCGATCGCGTTCCAGCAGGCGCCCGCGCCGTTCGACCCGCCGGCGATGTAGATACGGGTCGGATCGATCTTTTCGTTTGTCAGGAAGGAGTTATACAGCTCCAGCGCCGCCGTCATGTAAGTCATAAGCGGAGTAGACTCCGGATCGTAGTTCCCGTGACCGGGATAGCAATTGTGGTCGGTCCACTCTTCGGGCGACGCCGGGCACTGGGGCGCCACGATGATCGCGTCCTCGGCGTAGTTGAGGACCTTTGTCACGATCGTGTGCGTGGAGGCCGAGAGCTGCTTTTTGTTGTCGCTGCCGCGGGAACCGTTGCCGTGGAAATAGAAGAAAACGGGATAGACGGTATCCGCGTTTTTATCGTACCCTTCCGGGAAGTAATAGCGGTAGGGGATCTTTGTGCCGTGCGAATCGGTAAACACGCCGGAAGCAAACACCTCTTCCGCGACCAGGTTGTGCTGCACGCCGGCGGAGGTGCGTACCTCTCCGAATCCCGTTGCGATCGCCGTCACCTTGCTCTCCACGCTCCCGCTGACCGTGAGAACGCCCTTTGCGCCGCCGATGATCGACGGGCAGGAGTCAAAATTCCCTCCGTTGACCGTAACGGAGACGTCGCCGGACAGGCGGTCCGCGCACTCGATTTTACCGGTAAAGGTGCCGCCGTTGATCGTCAAGTCGAGTCCCCCTCCCGTTCCGTTGTTGACGCTGCCTCCGTAGAGGATCGCGACCGTCCCGCCGTCGATCTCGATATGGGCGACGCCGTCATGGGTGCGCTCAAACTGACGGTCAAGCCCGGCGATGACCACCGTGCCGGATTTGACGGTGATATGCGAATCGTTGCCGCGGTTCGCGGCGGGCGTGACGCCATTCTGACGGCCGCCGAGGATCGAAACCGCCGTGGCGATCTGCGTATTGGCAAACCCCTCGCAGACGACTCCCTCCGCAAAGGTGATCGGATTGTTCTGGGCGATAAACAGAATACCGTTGTACTTGACGCTCGCGGGAGCGGTCGACACAAAGACAATATCGGTAAAGACGGTCGGCCCGTTGAGGATCCAGCGTTTGCCCTCGCTGGCGTTGTTGACGGTCCCGACGGATCGGTAATCGATATCGTTGTAGTTCTGCGTCACGGTCACGACGCCCTCGTGGACCGGTTCGGTAAAGTGTCCGTTGATCGTAAACTCCCCGCAGATCACGATCGTTCCACCCTCGCTGCCGAGCGCGGCGTAAGCGTCTGTAAGCGTGGAAAACGCGTTTTCGGGAGAGGAACCATCCTTTGCGCCCGCTCCGTCTTTTTTCAGATAGACCACCTTCCCCGCCGCCGAGGCAGGCGGCAGAACCGATCCGACGAGCGGAAGTGCCAGACAGAGCGAGAGGAAAAACGCAAGAGAACGGGAAATCGTTTTTTTCATTTTGGTATCTTCTCCTTTTCGGGATGTCGGTTCTATTATATCCGCTTTTTTCCGGGATTTCAAGATAAAAATCCGGAAAATCGCCGCGCGGTTAAGCCGGGCGGCAAAAAAAGTCCGGGAAACAGGTTTTCCCTGTTTCCCGGGCTTTTCCGTTTTTTGGATTTTTCAGCAAACGCCCTGCGCGAGCATGGCGTTCGCCACCTTTTCAAATCCCGCGATATTCGCGCCGGCCACGTAGTTGCCGTCCATCCCGTAGCGCTTCGCCGCCGCGTCAATGTTGCGGAAGATCCCGACCATGATGGTCTTCAGTTTCGCGTCGACTTCCTCAAAGCTCCAGGAGAGGCGCTCGCTGTTCTGGGACATCTCCAGAGCGGACGTGGCAACGCCGCCGGCGTTCGCCGCCTTGCCGGGCACGAAGAGGACGCCGTTTGCCTGCAGGTACTTGGTCGCCTCGATGGAGGTCGGCATATTCGCCCCTTCGCAGACGGCGGTCACGCCGTTTGCGACCAGCGCTTTCGCGTCGTCAAGAAGCAGCTCGTTCTGCGTGGCGCAGGGCAGCGCCACGTCGCACTTGACGCTCCACACGCCCTTACCTTCCGTATAAACGGCGTTCGGGCGGTAGGAAAGATACTCTTTGATGCGCGCGCGCTTGACCTCTTTGATCTCCTTCAGCGCGGCGAGATCGATCCCATCGGGATCATAGATCCAGCCGTTCGAATCGCTGACGGTAACGACCTTGGCGCCGAGCTGCTGCGCTTTTTCGACCGCGTAGATCGCCACGTTGCCCGCGCCGGACACGACCACCGTTTTGCCGGCGAGCTTCTGGCCGTGGGTCTTCAGGAGTTCCTCGGTGAGATAGAGGAGTCCGTAGCCGGTCGCTTCTTTTCTGGCAAGCGAGCCGCCGTAGGTAAGGCCCTTGCCGGTCAGAACGCCCTCGAAATTGCCGTTCAGTTTTTTATACATACCGAAGAGATACCCGATCTCCCGCGCGCCGGTACCGATGTCGCCGGCGGGAACGTCGCGGTCCGCGCCCACGTATTTCCAGAGCTCCGCCATAAAGCTCTGGCAGAACGCCATCACTTCCCTGTCGGATTTCCCCTTGGGATCGAAATCGGAGCCGCCCTTGCCGCCGCCGATCGGAAGTCCCGTCAGCGAGTTCTTGAAGATCTGCTCAAAGCCGAGGAACTTGATCACGCTGAGATTGACGGAGGGGTGCAGACGAAGCCCGCCCTTATACGGCCCGATCGCGTTGTTGAACTGAACGCGGTAGCCGGTGTTGACGCGCGCGTTGCCCTGATCGTCCACCCACGGGACCCGGAACATGACGACGCGGTCCGGAACGATCAGGCGCTCCAGCAGCGCTTCCTTTTTGTACTCTTCTTCGTTTTTCGCGATCACGGGCTCAAGCGATTCGAGCACCTCGCGCATTGCCTGCAAAAACTCCGGCTGATCGGCGTACTGCCGTTCCGCTGACGCCAGGATTTCTTTTGTGTAAGACATGGAAAAAGCCTCCCTTTTTGAAAGTTTTTCTTATTACCGTTTCAGTATATTCTCTTTTTTTCCGCTTGTCAAGTACAGCGGCGAGATTTTTGCATTTTTGGATCGAAAATCCTGCACAAACGGAAGCGAGAGCGCGATCGCCTCGCCGGGCGGCGCGCCGTCCGGACCGGCGCCCTCAAAGCGTTTTGAGATAGCAGCGGCGGCGCTTGTGCTGCTCTTTTTCAAATCCGCTCCACTGGGCGAGGATCTTAGAGTTTTTCTCGAGCTGCGGGCCGCTTTCCGCCTGCACGATCCCCACGTCGCGGCACCCGTCCCAGACGTGAGAGATCAGGATCGCGTTTACGCCGCGCCCCTGATAGTCGGGATGGACCGCCACGAGAAAGAGGTCGATCGTATCGTTGACGCGGAAGGCGCGCAGCACGCGCAGAAACCCGAACGGGAAAAGCCGTCCGTTTGACTTTTTCAGGGCGTCCGCCACGGAGGGCGCGGTGATCCCGAAGGCGATCACCTCCCCCTGCTCGTCCTCCACGATGCTCATCAGCTTCGGATTGACCAGCGGCGCAAACTTCCCCGCGTAGCGCTTGATCTGCCGCTCGGTCAGTTCCACGGTCCCGTAGAGATCGGCGTAGGCGATATTGACAAGTCGGAACACCTTTTCGATATAGCGCGGATACTCGCTTTTGTGTTTCAGGTCGACCTCGCGCAGCTTGTAGCGACGCTTGACCAGCTCCGCGAGCCGCCGGATCCTGGCGATCCCCTCGTCGTCCGGGACCTTGAGCAGATATTCGATCCAGTCCGCGTCCTTGCGGTAGCCGAGGCGCTCCAGATGCTGCGGATAATACGGGTGGTTATAGTAGGTGATGAACATACTCTTGCGGTCAAACCCCTCGACGAGCATCCCCTCCCGGTCCATATCGGAAAAACCGAGGGGACCGTGGACCTCGTCGCAGTGCATTTCGCGCGCGTAGTTCTCGACCGTGGCGAAGAGGGCCGCGGAGACCTCCTCGTCGTCGATAAAATCCACGTTGGAAAACCGCATCCGGTTCGTCTTCCATTTTTCATTCGCCCGGTGGCTGCAGATGCCCGCGATCCTGCCGACGATCTCACCGTCCCGATAGGCGAGAAAACACTTCCAGTCGCAATACTCCGCCGCCGGGTTTTTCTTTCTGTCCCAATCCTGCAGATCGTCGGAATAAAAACCGGGGATATACTGCGGGATATCGCGGTACATTTTGTTGGGAAAATCCACAAAACGGCGCAAATCCGCCTTGCTTACAGCTTCTCTTACAGTGACCATGGCCTCCGATCCTTTCAAAAAAAGTCTTTACTCTATTGTACTCCCCCCCGTCCGCGCGAGTCAACCGTCCGGGAAAAGAAAACGCCGGAAACGGAACGTTCCCGTTCCGTTTCCGGCGCTCGTTACCGTTCCTCCCGGAAATAGTTCTGTCCCAGATGGGCGGGAGGCTGATTTTCTTTGCGGTTGCGCATACTCACGATGACAAGGACGAGGATCGTAACGAGATAGGGGAGCATCTGCATCACGGATTTGTCGACGCCGCGGATGAAATTGGAATTGCCGAGGATGCGCAGCCCGCCGAAGACGACGGAGCCGAGGATCCCGAGATTGGGGCGCCAGAGCGTAAAGATGACCAGCGCGATGGAGAGCCAGCCGATCTCGGCAATGCTGTACTCCCAGTTGCCGTTGAGGTTGTCCATGATGTAGCAAAGACCGCCCAGCGCCGCGATCCCGCTCCCGAGGCAGGTAAAGAGGTACTTATACCGGCTGACGTTCACGCCCGCCGCGTCCGCCGTGGCGGGGTTTTCCCCTACCGCGCGCAGATTGAGCCCGACGCGGGTCTTTTTTAAGACCCAGGCGGCGATCAGGGCGATGATCACGGCAAGATAGATCATAAAGCCGTGGGAGAGGAAAAGCTCGCCGAACCAGCTGTCGGTCACGGCGTTCTGCCCGATGGCGCTGCGGAGCGAGTAGGTAAAAAACTTATTGGCGGGAACGAAATCGGCGTTCTGCACCTTGGAGATCATATAGGTGGAAACGCCGGTGCCGAGCGTGGTCAGCGCAAGACCGGTCACGTTCTGGTTTGAGCGCAGGGTAACGGTGAGAAAACAGTAAATAAGCCCCATCAACACACCGCCGAGGAAGGAAGCGAGGAGCGAGAGAAGGAGACAAAGGAACGGGCTGCCCGCGTCAAGTCCTCCCGCGGCGTTGCCGTAGATCGCGATCGCGATACAGCCGGAGGAGGCGCCCACGCACATGATACCGGGGATGCCGAGGTTGAGGTGACCGCTCTTTTCGGTCAGGGTCTCGCCGGTGGAGCCGTACAAAAACGGCATCCAGCTGGCGATCGCGCGGGTCAGAATGGAAATGAGTTGGGTAAAAAAGGCGGACATTTATTTTTCCTCCTTTCCGTGTTTGCGGAAGGCGATCCGATACTGGATGAAGAACTCGCAGCCGATGACGAAGAAGAGGATGACGGCGGTGATGATATCGGAGATCGAGCCGTTCATTTTATAATCGTTGGAGATCTGGTTGGCGCCGGCCCCGAGGAACGCAAGCAGAAAGGAGGTCAGCACCATGAAGATCGGGTTGAAGCGCCCGAGCCAGGAAACCATGATCGCGGTAAACCCGCGCCCTCCTACCGTGGAGGCGCTGATGGTGTGGTCGGTCCCCCCGACCAAAAGGAGCCCGGTCACGCCGCAGAGAGCGCCGGAGAGGAGCATCGTGCGGATGATGACCTTTTTGACGTTGATGCCGACGTAAAGCGCGGTGTTCTCGCTCTCTCCAACGACGGACAGCTCATAGCCGTGCTTGCTGAAGCGCAGATAGATATAGACCGCCACGGTAAGGACCGAGATCACGATGATGTTGAGGATCCAGGCGTTGCCGATCGTCGGCAGCGCGTACTCGGACATGGGCGGGAGCGTGCCTGAGCCGCTTGTGACCCAGAAATTGATCATAAAGGTCACGAGCTGGATCGCAACGTAATTCATCATCAGGGTAAACAGCGTTTCGTTGGTGTTCCAGAACGCTTTGAAGACGGCAGGGATCACCGCCCAGATCATCCCGGCGAGGATGCTGGCCGCGATCATAACAACAAAGAGCAGAGGCGTTGGGATCCTGCCGCCGAAATAGTACATACAGGCGGCGGTTGCCAGTCCGCCGATCAGCGCCTGCCCCTCCGCGCCGATGTTCCAGAACCGCATCTTGAAAGCGGGCGTTACGGCAAGCGAGATGCAAAGCAGGATCGCCAGCTCGTAGAACAGCTTCCAGATGCGGCGCGTGGTACCGAAGGCGCCGCTGAGCATCGAACGGAAAAAGGACGAGGGATCAATCCCGCCCAAAAAGCGGGAAATCGCAGCGCACGCGGCCAAAGACGCGATGATCGCGGCGGCGCGGATCAGCCACGCCTTCCACCATACGATCTCCTCGCGCTTAGCGATATGGAAAAGAGGTTCTCTCGTTTCGCTTTTCTTCGGAGCGGTCGTATCGCTCATTGCGGATCACCTTCCTTTTCGGTCGTTGTCGCAGTCTCCGGCGCGTCCGGACCGGAGGAAACGGAACGCGTCATCAGAAGACCGATCTCCTCCTTTGTCGTATGGCGGGCGTCCACCGTCCCCGTGATCTCCCCTGAGCCGATCACAAGGATCCGGTCGCAGAGTTCGATCAGAACGTCCAGATCCTCTCCGACGAAGATGACCGCCACGCCGCTTTCCTTCTGGCGGTTGAGCAGATTGTAGATCATATACGAGGAGTTGATGTCGAGCCCGCGGACGGGATACGCCGCCATAAAGACCGTGGGAGCCGCTGCGATCTCGCGTCCAACGAGGACTTTTTGCACGTTGCCGCCGGAAAGCTTGCGCACCTGCGTATGCACGCCCGGCGTGGAAACCTCCAGCTCCTCAATGATCTCGTCTGCCAGGTTTTTCGGCTTTTTCCGGTCAAGGAAAGCGCCTTTTCCGCCCCGATAGCTGCGGAGCATCATATTGTCGACGATATCCATATTGCCGACAAGCCCCATCCCGAGCCGGTCCTCCGGCACAAAAGAGAGGCGCACGCCGAGCTCGCGGATCTGCAGCGGCGTTTTGTCCTTCAGACTCTCTGTTTTTCCCGTCCGCGGATCAAAGTAGAGGATCTCGCCCTGCTGATACTTCTGCAGTCCGGCGATCGCCTCAAGCAGCTCCCGCTGGCCGGAGCCCGCGATCCCGGCGATCCCCAGGATCTCGCCTCCGTTTGCGGTAAATCCGATGTCCCGCAGGATCTGCGCGCCCTCGCGGTCAAAGCAGGTCAGGCCTTTCACTTCCAGCCGCTTTTCCATCCCTTTCGGCGCGTTGCGCTCGATGTTCAGGGAAACCTTCTTCCCTACCATCATTTCCGTCAGAGCGGTCTCGTCCGTTTCGGCGGTTTTGACCGTGCCGACGTACTCCCCCTTGCGGAGAACGGCGACCCGGTCGGAGAGCGAGAGCACCTCGTGGAGCTTGTGGGTAATGATGATGATCGCCTTCCCCGCGTCGCGCATCCGCCGGAGAACGGCAAAGAGTTTGTCCGTCTCCTGCGGCGTCAGAACCGCGGTCGGCTCGTCAAGGATGAGAATGTCCGCGCCGCGGTAAAGAACCTTGATGATCTCCACCGTCTGCTTTTCCGAGACGCTCATCTCATAGATCTTTTTGTCGGGATCCACCTCAAAGCCGTAACGCTCGCAGATCTCCTTCACCTCGGCTGTGATCGTTTTTTTATGGAAGCGTTTCTCCTCGTGACCGAGGACGATGTTTTCCGCCGCGGAAAAAACGTCCACCAGTTTGAAATGCTGATGGATCATCCCGATCCCGTGAGAAAACGCGTCCTTCGGGGAACGGATGACCGCTTCTTTCCCGTTGATCAGGATCTTTCCCGCGTCCGGAAAGTAGATACCGGAGATCATGTTCATCAGCGTAGTCTTTCCGCTGCCGTTCTCTCCTAAAATCGAAAGGATCTCTCCGTAATTAACGTCGAGATCGATGTTCTGATTAGCAACGATACTGCCGAAGGTCTTGGTGATCCCCCGCAGTTCGATCGCGGGTCTGGCCATGAAGGAACCCTCCTGTGTTTTTTTCTCAAATCCGCCCTGACGGGCCCGTCAGAACGCGTTTCAAAAGAAAACGGAAAGTTGAGGCGGAGCAGGATGCTCCGCCTCAACCGGACAGAACTGGTTATTTCGCGCTCAGGTCGGTGATGCCGTCGATCCGGAGATCGAAATAAGGAGCGCTGCGGTACTCAGACTCGTGGAAGTAGCCGTCCTTGATCACTTCGGTCTCGCCCTTGAAATCGCCGTAGTCGTCCACGTCGGCAAGGTAGGTGGTAACTTCCTTCCCGTCGACGGTGAAGGTCTTGGTATCGAAAACGTGGAGCGTGCCGGCCTTGAGATCGGCGGTCGCTTTTTCAAGAGCTTCCTTGGTGCCGGCTGCAGCCACTTTCTCGTTGAGGACTTCCACAACGACGGAGCCGGTCGCGATTGTGCCGGTCCAGTCGGTGTCGATCGCTTTGCCATCCTTGACGCAGTTGATCATGTACTCAAAATAAGGAGCCCAGTTGATGCGGGAAGCGATCAGGTAGGTGTTCGGGCAGGTCGCGATGGTGTCGCCGTTGTAGAAGACGTTCGGGACGTTCTTCGCCTCGCAGACGGAGGGGGCGCCCATCGAGTCGGCGTGCTGGCTGATCAGCTTCGCGCCTTTGGAAATCAGAGTCTCGGCCACGTCGCGCTCGGCGTCAACGCTGTACCAGGAGTTGGTGAAGTCGACCAGCATCGTAGCGGTCGGGCAGACGGAACGGGCGCCGAGGAAGAAGGAGGTGTAACCGGAAACGACTTCCGCGTACGGGAAAGCGCCGACGTAGCCGATCACGGCCTCTTCCGCCGTGAACTTGCCGGCGGCGATCATCTCGTTGAGCTTCAGTCCCGCGGCGATACCGGCGAGGTATCTGCCTTCATAGATGGAAGCGAACGCGTTGTGGTAGTTATCAAGCTTTTCGGTGTGAGCCTTCACGCCGGTAGCGTGGCAGAACTGAACGTTCGGAAACTCCTTTGCGGCCTTGATCATCCATTCCTCATGACCGAAGGAGTCGGCGAACACGATGGTGCAGCCCTGGTCGACGAGATCGGCGGCGGCGTCATAGCAAGCCTTGCCTTCCTCGACCGGATACTTGAAGATGATCTGGTCGTCTTTCAGCCCGAGAGCCTGCTGAGCCTCTTTGGCTCCGTTCATGAAGTTTTTGTCATACGTGGAGGTGTCGTCGTGCAGGAAAATAAACCCGACCTTCAGGTTTTCGGTTCCTTTTTTCTCGCAGGAAGCAAATGCGACGCACAGCGTCAGAACAGTCGCCAGAGCAAGAACGGTGGAAAGTACCTTTTTCAGCATATCTCTCTCCTTAAAAATAAGTTTTTATTTACAGGGGACGCGCCCCGTGCAAACCGTCAGGAACAGAACACGATGCCGCCCTCCGGGCTCATCGACCGGATGCGGGCAAGAGATTCCACGCGGTATCCCATCCCGCGGATCCGTTCGCCGCCGCTCTGATACGCCTTTTCCACGACGATGCCGCAGCCGACCACCTGTGCGCCCGCCTGGTTTGCCAGGTCGATCAGGGCGGCAAGGGCGTTGCCCTCGGCCAGAAAATCGTCGATCAGGAGGATGCGGTCCTCCGGGGAAAGATAGCGTTTGGAGACGGAAATCTCGCAAGTCTGCATCTTGGTATAGGAGAAACAGGAAGAAGTAAAAAACTCGTCGTCGGAGTTGCGCCCGACCTTTTTCTTGGCGAACACCACCGGACAATCAAAAAAGCGTGCGGTAAGACAAGCGATCCCGATGCCGGAGGCCTCGATGGTCAAAATCTTGTTCACCTTGCACGCGCGGTATGCGTTATAAAACTCCTCGCCCGCGGCGGAAAGCAGCGGAACGTCGATCTGGTGGTTGAGAAAGCTGTCGACTTTGAGAATATCCCCGGGAAGCACGCGGCCCTGCTCGGCTATGCGTTTTTCCATCAGCTCCATATCGGCACCTCTCGACAGAAAAAGAACTCGCCTTTATGGTAGCATACAAGCTGTTTTTTTTCAAGTGACAAAATAGGAGTATAATTTCTTTTTTTCGTCTTTTTTTTGAGCATTTTCGCCAAAGGCGGTCCGGCGCGAAGGACCAACCTCCACAAGATATAGTATCTGCCCGCCGGAAGGCGGGCAGATATGGGGGTCAAAGGCGGATCGCCGTATTGAGCGCGGCCTCCATCATCAGCGTGAAAGACGTCTGCCTTTCCTCCGCCGTCGTGGCGCGTCCGCTGTAAAGCTCGTCCGAGATCGTGAGGATGGCAAGCGCGTTTTTCCGGGCTTTTGCCGCGTTGAGATAGAGGGCGGCCGATTCCATCTCCACGCACAGGGTGCCGAGGGCGGCGAAACGCGCGGAGGCGTCCGGATCGTCGGAATAAAACACGTCGCTTGAGAGGACATTGCCGACGTGGACGGCGGCGCCGAGCTTGTCC
Organism: Clostridia bacterium; assembly: GCA_017450965.1. Classification (GTDB taxonomy): domain Bacteria; phylum Bacillota; class Clostridia; order Oscillospirales; family CAG-272; genus RUG12395. The sequence goes on along the minus strand of JAFSSQ010000016.1, from coordinate 10,180 downwards.
GCCTCCTCTTTGGCGATGCAAAGCGTACGGAAATCCGCGACCGGCGCAAATGTGCCGGGCAGACGGAACTGGGCGGCGTAAGCGGAATTGGTGGAGGCGCCGGACGCGAGAACAAGGTCGCGGATCTTCACCTCCGGCTGCATCGCGCCGGCGGAACCGACCCGCAGGATGTTCTGCACGCCGAAGACGTTGTAAAGCTCCCAGCTGTAAATGCCGATCGAGGGCATCCCCATTCCGCTTGCCATCACGGAGACGCGCTTGCCCTTCCACTCGCCCGTGTAGCCGTGTACGCCGCGCACGTCGTTGACCAGACGCGCGCCGGTGAGAAAGTTCTTGGCGATAAACTCCGAGCGCAGGGGATCGCCCGGCATCAGGACCGTCTCGGCAAAGTCCTCGGGCGAGGCGTTGATATGAGGGGTGGGATAGGAAACCATAAGAGCGCTCCTTTTCTTTTTACTTTGTATTTCCATTTTATACGATTCGTTTCCGTTTTGCAAGTCTTTTATCCAAAACTCCGCCGGGCGCGCAAAAACGCGTCCGGCGGAGCGGCGGGTAAGGGCTTTTCAGTCGAAGGAAGGGTTGACCGCGTAAAAGTTTTTGCTGTCGTTTTTGTCCTGCGCGATGCGCATCGCGTCGCCGAAGCGCTGGAAGTGGACGATCTCCCGCTCCCGCAGGAACTTGATCGGCTCCCGCACGTCGGGATCGTCGACAAGGCGCAGGATATTGTCGTAGGTGACGCGCGCCTTCTGCTCCGCCGCAAGATCCTCGGTCAGATCGGCAAAAAGATCCCCCTTGACCCCGATCGCCTGCGTGGAGAAAGGCGTGCCGGAGGCGGCGGCCGGGTAAACGCCCGTCGTATGATCGGTGAAAAAGGGCTCAAATCCGCCCTTTTTGATCTCCTCGATACTCACGTTCCGGAGTAGCTGATGCAGGATCGCCGAGACCATCTCGATATGAGCGAGCTCCTCCGTTCCGACGTCGGTGAGGATCCCCACGATCTCGTTGTACGGCATCGAATAACGCTGCTGGAGATAGCGCGTGGCGGCTCCCAGCTCCCCGTCCGGTCCTCCCACCTGAGAGACGATGATCTTCGCGTAACGCGGATCCGGATTTTTGATCCGGACGGGAAATTGCAGTTTTTTCATATAGATCCACATATCAGTTTCCTCCCGCTTCCCAGGGCCACGGCCCGTCGATCCATTTCCAGTTTTCTCCCTCGTTTGCCATCGGCGTGAGGGGCCCGTAGCGTTTTTCGTATTCGGCGGTCAGACGGTCGCTCTCGTCGCGCATCCGGTAAAAATACTCCAGCGCTTCCGCGCTGTCCGGGTATGCGTCGAGATAGAGCTGCGTCTCCACCAGAGCAAAGTCGACCGCCTGCAAGGCTTCCAGCAGGCCTTTTTTAGTGACAGATGCGTCAAGATTCATCCTTTCATCCCTCCCCGGAACGGTTTGTCGAGCCCCGAAAACAGGGTGCCCGCGCCAAGCGCCTGCTGAGGCGTATAGAGCCCCTCAAAGGACTGGCGGGGGGCGTAGACCGCGGCAAGCGATGGCGTTCGGACGCACCCCTGCGGCGTCGCAAGCTCCTTTTCGCCGTTTTGGGGCGATCCCGCCGCGGCGGCCGCCTCCATCGGGACGAACCGCCTGCTCGCCCGGGCGCCGCCCGTTTGCCGGATCCTCTCCAGCGGCGTGCGCGGATCGTCGTTTGCGTATCGTTGCATACTTTCTCCTTTTGCGGGACGGTTTCCCGCTGTTTTCATTTTATGAACGCGTGCCTTTTTGCGTGACGGGACCGTATACTTCCCTGCCCGGCGGGCAAACTATGGGTACATTCATTCAAAAAAAAGGAGATCCCTATGAAACGTCTTCTTCCTCTCTTGCTCTCCCTCGCCCTCTGTTTCCCGGCGGCGATCCCGGTCGGCGCCGCGACCGCGTCTCCGGCGCTTGAGGTCCTTTCCGGGCATTTTGTGATGGTCAAAGCGGGCCTTGCCGGCTCGGACATTCTCTTTACCCCCACCGACTTCTCGCAGGCCGTCGGACTTGCCGACTTTTCCTCCCTGACGATCACCTCCCTCCCCCCGGCGGAGGACGGGGCGCTCTATCTCGGCGATACGCGGCTGGCGGAAGGCCAGACGATCCGCCGGAGCATGCTGAAATATCTCTCCTTCCGCGCGGCGGACGATAACGTTCCGTCCTCGGCCTTCACTTTCTCCCTCCCCGAAAAGTACGCCCTGGCGGATCTGACCTGCTCCCTTATCTTCCTTGACCGGATCAACGAGGCGCCCGCGGCGGCGCCCGAAGGGGCTCTCGCTTCTCTTGAGACCTTCCGCGACGTTCCCGTTTCCTCCTATTTACCCGCAAGCGATCCGGAAAACGACGGCCTCACCTACCGCATCGTCAAAGCGCCGGCAAAAGGAACGCTGGAGCTTTTTGACGCCGCGAGCGGGGACTTCCGTTATACCCCGAACAAAAACTATACCGGAAAAGACAGTTTTTCCTACGTCGTATGCGACGAATACGGCAATTACAGCAAGGTGGCGACCGTGAATATCCGCATCGCAAAAAACAAATCCGGCATTTCTCTCGCGGATATGACCGGAACGGGCAAGGAAAACGCCGCCGTGAGCGCGTGCGCAAACGGGTATATGCAGGCGTCTTTTGTCGGCGGCGCGCTCTATTTTGAGCCGGAGCAGGCCGTCTCACGCGCGGAGTTTGCCGCAAGCTGCCTCGCCGCCGCCGGGATCGACACTTCGTTTTACCGCAAGGAAGCCGTCTCCGTCTATGACGACCGCGGCGAGATCCCGCAAAAGTATCTGCCCGCCGTCTGCACGGCGCTCTTTGGAGGCTTTTGGGAGCCGAGCGCGGAAAACGAACGGCTCCTTGATCCGAACGCTCCGATCAGCCGCGCGGAAGCCGCGGTGATCTGCGCGCGCGTTTTCGGACTTGCTTCCCTTCCCGCCTCCGCGGAGGAGGGAACGTCCGAAAAAACCGCGGCGCTCGACTCCGCCCTCTCCTGCGGGCTCCTTTTGCCGAGCGGCGGATCCTTTGCCGCCGGAGAAACGCTGCGGCGCGACGACTGCGCCGTTCTCCTCTCCGCGGCGAGACGCGCGGGCTGACGCGCAAAAAAAAGAAGGCGGACGCCTGTGTCCGTCTTCTTTTTTTGTTTCAGTTTTTCGCGAGAACGATCGTATTGAAGGAATGCTTTTCAAGGTGAGCGGTCAGGATCCCGCCCTCCAGCTTTGCGTCGCCGCGCGCCTCGGAACGGACCTTGTCCGGGTTCTCCTCGGTATTGGTATCGCGGAGCCCCTCGCTGTTGAGAACGGAATGAAGCTTCACGCGGCAGCCTTCAAACTGGCGCAGATCCAGCGTGATCTCGTTCTCCTCGTCGAGCGAACGGTTGACCGCAAACAGAGTGAGCGTGCCGTTTTCCTTGTCCTCGGTCAGGATCGCGTCAAGCAGAGGCGAGGTGCCGTACACACCCGCCTCGTAGGTCTCCCCGTCAGAGACCAGGGGCAGGATCTCGCCTCTCCCCCAGCGGCTCATCTCCGCAAACGGGTAGAAGATGGTCTGCCGCCACGCTTTGTCGTCGGAGGTCATGATCGGCGCGATCACGTTGACCAACTGGGCCTGGCAGGCGATCTTGACGCGGTCCGCGTGGCGCATCAGCGTCATGAGAGAGGAGGCGACGACCAGCGCGTCCTCGAGATTGTAAACGTCCTCGATCTGGTGCGGAGCGAAGGTCCAGTCCACGTCCGGCACCTTCCCGTGCGGGCGGTACACAACGTTCCACTCGTCCACGCTGAGGTTGACCGTCGTCTTTTTGCGGAGCTTGGCCTTGACGTAGTCGCAGGTCGCGATGATCGCGTTGATCTGCTTGTCAAGATTGTTCGACGCGCTGAGAAAAACGGCGGAATCCTGCGGGGTCTTGTTGCGGTTGTCGAAATAGGTATGCACGGAAATAAAATCCGCGACGTCGTAGGTCTGCTCCAGGACCTCCGCGTCCCAGGCGGCGAAGGTCGGCACGACCATGCCCGCGCTGCCGCAGACGACAAGCTGCAGGGTCGGGTCGATCCGCTTCATCAGGCGCCCCGCCTGCACGGCGGAGGAGCCGTACTCAAAGGCAGAACGGTGCCCGATCTGCCACACGCCGTCCATCTCGTTGCCGAGGCACCACATCCGGACGTTATGGGGATCCTTGAAGCCGTGGGAGGCGCGCCAGTCGGAAAACTTCGTCCCGACCGGCATATTGCAGTATTCCAGAAGATCGCGCGCGGCGTCCGTCCCTCTCGTGCCGAGGTTGATCGCCATGATCGGTTCGATCCCCGTTTTGCGGCACCAGGTCATAAACTCGTTGAGACCGAACTGATTGGTCTCGATGTTCTTCCACGCGGGCTCGGTGCGGACCGGGCGGGTCGCGGGATCGCCGACGGTATCCTCCCAACGGTAAGCGGAAACGAAGTTGCCGCCCGGATAGCGCAGCGCCGTCACGCCCTGCTCCTTCACCAGATCGATCACGTCGCCGCGGAAGCCGTTTTCATCCGCCGTGGCATGGCTCGGCTGATACATTCCGCCGTAAACGAGACGTCCCATGTGCTCGGCAAACGAACCGAAAATGCGTTTGTCGATCGGCGTTCCGCCGAAATACCTGTCCGCGTGCAAAACTGTCTTCTTCATTTTTTTCTCCTTCAATCCGTTCTGATCGGATGGTTTTTATTTCTTTCCGGCAAGTTCCCGGATCACGTCCTTTGCCAGCGCGGTCACGGGCCAGCCCTGCTCGTTCCACACGATCGTGCTGATATGCAGGACGACCGGGGTCTTCGATACGCTGCGGTCCTCCCAGGACTCCGCCACCATATAGTAGGTACCGTCGTCGTCGAGAAAACACTGCGCGTGTGCGACGCCCTGGATCCCCGGTTTATTCTCGGTGAGCGTGGAGGTATACCCCTCGAGCAGCGGCTTGCCGTTTTTGTCTACGTAAGGGCCGAACAGGCTTTCGCTCCTGCCGACCGCCCAGCGGTACGGCATCGTTTTGGCTTTGTTCTCGTCGTTGAGATACCCCATCGCGAGGAAAAGATAATAGTATCCGTCCTTTTTGATCAGATAGGGCGCCTCCATCTTTTCCGACGATTGCGCGAGGTGCCAGAGGGTGGTGTCCTTTTCATCGAGCAGCCCGGTCTCCGGGTCGATCTTCCGCATATAGATCCCCGTCCAGGCGGAGCCGAAGATCAGATAGGTGCTGCCGTCGTCCTCGACAAAGATATTCGGGTCGATGCAGTTGTAGGGATCGCCCGATTTGGAGGCGATGACCATGCCGCCGTCCTTCCAGCCGACGATGGGATTGTTCGTCGCGGAATACGCCATCCCGATCGCGGAGTTCTGCGAGCCGGAGGAGGAGGTCGCGTAATAACAGCGGAGCATACCGCCGACCAGATAGCAGCCGGGCGCCCAGATCGCATCGGACCCGCCCGTCGCTTCTTTCAGCCACGTGGGTCTGGTCGAAAAGACGGTGCCGAGCTTTGTCCAGTTTTTCAGATCGTTTGAACGCTTGATCGTGATCGCGCCCGTCATATTATAAGAATAGTAGACCCCGTTGACCTTGCGGACCTCCGGCGTGCTGGTGGCGGATCGGTAATCCCCGGAGAGGATCAGCACGCGCGGAAAAACGGTATCGGCTTCCGCCGCTTTTTTAACGGCCCACGCCGTTGCGCCGCTTCTGTCCAGCTTCTGAACGACGTTCCCCGTGATCTCGACCTCTTTTTCGCCGAGATACCCTTCCGTCTTCACGTTCTGCAAAAGGAAGAGACCCTCCCCTTCGGCGGGAAGGACGCGCCATACCTGCGAGCGGTCCTTATTCTGGAAGGTGAGACTGATGAGCGACCCCTCGCTTTTCGAATCCGCCTTGACGGTCAGATAGAGTCCGGCGCTGAGATTTTCCAGCATAACGCCGTCCTCCGTCAGGTGGGCGCGCCAGAGCTGGCTGAGCTCGGACTTGCTCGCGTAGGTAATGACCTCCGCGTTCTGGAGCGCGCCGTAATCATCGCCGGCAAGAGCGAAATACAGTGCGTTCTCCAGTTTATAAACAGCGCCTTCTTCAAACGGTTGCGTCATCGTCGTCCCTCCCGGATCCGTCGTGGTATCGGGCGCTCCCGCGCTTTCCGTCCCCTCGCTCGCCGTCGTTTCCTCGCCCGGTCCGCTGTCGCAGGAGACGGTAACGAGAAGGACCGGAAGGAGCAGAACGAGCGCCATCGCTGCCGCCGCGAACGCTTTGATCCGTTCGCCGCGCCGCTTTTTTTCACTTTGCTTCATCTTCGCGCGTTTCCTTTCTTCGTTCATTTATTTCTTTCCCGCCAGTTCGCGGGGGAGATCTCTTGCCAGGGCGGTCACGGGCCAGCCCTGATCGTTCCACACGATCGTGCTGATATGGAGGGATACCTTGCAGGTCGGGTCAAAACGGTCCCTCCAGGACTCCGCCACCATATAATACGTCCCGTCGTCGTCGAGGAAACACTGCGCGTGCCCGACGCGCTGCACCCCGTTTTTATACTCGGTGAGAGCGAAGACGTTCCCCTCCAGCATCGGGTTTCCCTTTTTGTCCAGATAGGGGCCGAACAGGCTTTCGCTCCTTCCGACCGCCCAGTGATAGGTATCGTTTTTTGAGATGTTGCCCATCGCGACGAAAAGATAATAATAGCCGTCCTTTTTGATCAGATAGGGCGCTTCCATCTCCCCCTGCCCCTGCGCAAGATGCCAGAGCGTAGGATCCGTTTCGTCAAGCAGGCCGGTCGCGGGATCGATCTTCCGCATATAGATCCCCGTCCAGTAGGAGCCGAAGATCAGATAGGTCGTCCCGTCGTCTTCAACAAAGATATTCGGGTCGATGCAGTTGTACGGATCGCCCGCTTTGGAGGAGATGACCATCCCGCCGTCCTTCCAGTCGCTTGCGGGATTGCCGTTTGCGCAGTACGCCATCCCGATCGCGGAGTTTTGCGAGCCGAAAGAGGAGACCGCGTAATAGCAGCGGAGCGTATCGCCGACGAGATAACAGCCGGGCGCCCAGATCGAACCGTAGCCCCCCTTCCGGAGCCAGTCCGGGGTCGTTTGCACCACGGTACCGACGCTGGTCCAGCGCCTGAGATCGGAGGAACGCTTGATCGCGATCCCGCCCGCCTGATTGAAGTTGTAATAGACGCCGCCGATCTTGCGGATCTCGGGGCAGTTCGCGGCGGAAACGTAGTCCCCGGAGAGGATCAGGACGCGCGGAAACACCGTATCCGGTCCCGCGATCTTTTTGAAGGTCCACGGCGTCGCGTCCTCCGAGAGAAGCGTCTGGACAGCGGTTCCCGTCGTTTCCTCCGCCGTATCCTTCGCAAAGCCGCCGGTCGCCGCGTTTTGCAGGAAAAACGCGTTTTCCTTCCCTTCGGCCGGGGCGGCGGTCCAGAGCTGCGAGCGGATCTCGCTGCGGGAGTTGAGAGCGAGGGGCGCTCCCTCTTTTTTGGAGTCCGTCCGGACGTTGAGATAAAGCCCGGCGCTCATATTCTCGAAAAGGATCCCGCCGCCGGCGACGTGAACGCGCCAAAGCTGGTTGAGATCGTCCGCCGTCCCGTAGGTCAGGACCCCGGCGTTTTCCGCCGCGCCGTAATCGCCGCCGGAAAGCGCGTACCATCCGGGCGTTTCGATCCGGTAGACCGCGCCGTCCTCAAACGGGAGCGGAGCGTCTGATCCCGCCTCTGTCTCCGCCGCGCTCTCCGCAGCACCGGGATCGACCGGTCCCGCGGCGCAGGAAACGGCGGAAAAGAGGATCGCGGACAAGAGAGAAAGCGAGAGGAGTCTTACCCGGTTCCGATTGTTTGTTTCTTTCATCCGTTCTCCTCCTCGATCAGATTGAGTTCTCTGTATTTGCCGGGCGTGACCCCGTACTTGCTCTTGAAGAGACGGATGAAATACTCGAGACTGCGGAAACCGCATTCATACGCAACGTCCGTGACCTGGATCCGGGTCGTCGTCAAAAGGCGGACCGCCAGAAGCAGAGAGGCCTGGATCAGATCCTCGTTCGGCGAGACGCCGTAGTATTCTTTATAGCGGATGGAAAAATAGGATCGGGAGAGGTAGACGTACTCCGCCATCTTCTCCACGCTCCACTCCGCGGGGGAAATGTAGATCATGCTGCGCAGGTTGTCAAACGCGTAATGCGTGCTGCGGCCGATGGTGATGCGCTGATTCTTCTGCTCCTCCGTGAGCCCGGTGAAAAGATCGGAAAGCATCTCGCTGAGCTGGGGTTTGCGCTCCTGCTCCCCGAGCCCGAGGAAAAACTCGAGCTGCTCCACCGTGCGTGTGATCCGGTCCTGCATTTCGGTATAGAACAGACGGTTGAGCGGAACGCCGATCCGGGCGAACGCCTCCGGATCGTCCACCTGAAAATGGATGAAATTGTGAAAGAGATAAATGATCTCCGCTTTGTAAAAAACGGGGCTCCCCGGCGTCCAGAGCATACAGGCGTTGGCAGAGGTGCGGATGAGCTTCCCCTGACTGACCACGTCGACGGGATTGATGAAATGGCAGAAGAGATAACACTTGACCCGGTCCCGCGTGATGGAGAAGCCTTTTTCCTGACGCTTCAGGTGCATACACTGCTCCAGGGTGAAGTCCACGGCGCACTCACCTCACTTTCCTTTTTATCTTATCATAACATTTTTTCTTCACGATAGCAATCCTGTTTTTTCAAAGCTGACCTTTTGTTCTCTCAATCGGGAAACCGCCCAACTTTTCTCCCGCTTTTTTCCTCTGTTTCGGCACTTTTTTTCCGTCGGAGAAAAAAGAACATTTTTTGTTAAAAAATAAATTTTTTCACCGAAAAGGTATAGACTTTTTCTTTTTCGTATTGTATAATAATTAACGATCTCGCAAAGCCGGCGCACCGACCCCTGCCGGCATCAAATATCCGAATGATTTTCAGGAGGCAGAACCGCACATGAAAAAGAAACCGACCACCGTGGCGTTCAGCGGAACGCAGGAGCAGGCGCTTGCTCTGGACAAGCTGATCGCCGAGCACAAAGACGAACCCGGCGCTCTGATGCCCGTGCTGCAGGGCGCGCAGGAGATCTACGGGTATCTTCCCGAAGAGGTCCAGCGCCGCGTTGCCGCCGGTCTCGGCGTCCCCTTTGAGGAGGCGTACGGCGTCTCCACCTTCTATTCCCAGTTCTCTCTCAACCCGAAGGGACAGGTTGCCATTTCCGTTTGCCTCGGCACCGCCTGCTACGTCAAGGGCTCCGGCGGGGTGCTGGACAAAATCTCCTCCGTGCTGAACCTCGGCGTGGGCGAGACCTCCCGCGACGGCAAGTACAGCCTTGAGGCCACCCGCTGCATCGGCGCGTGCGGACTTGCTCCCGTTATGACCGTCAACGGCGAAGTGTACGGGCGGCTCAACGTCGCGCAGGTCGAGGGTATTCTTTCCAAATACACCAAATAAAAGCCGCGCAAAATCGCCCGGAAGACCTGTCTTTCCGGTCTACATTAAACATATTGAGGAGAAAAATAAGAATGAACAGTTTAGCAGAACTTATCGCCATTCGCGACAGGATGAAAGGGGCCGCCGCCGGAACCAAGATCCTTGTCGGTCTGGCCACCTGCGGTCTTGCGGCGGGCGCCCGTCCCGTCCTTGACGCGTTTGAAGAAGCGCTCGCCGCTTCCGGCAAGAAGAACGTGACCGTCGCCCAGACCGGCTGTATCGGCATCTGTCAGTACGAGCCCGTGGTGGAGATCACGGAACCGGGCAAGGAAAAGGTAACCTACGTCAAGATGGACGCCGAAAAGGCGAAGCGCGTCTTCGAGGAGCACATCCTCGGCGGCAAGATCGTGGCGGAGTACACCATCGGCGCCAACTCCGGCGCGGGCGCCGACGTCTATTCGCTCAACAATACTTCCTTCTATAAAAAGCAGACCCGCGTTGCGCTCCGCAACTGCGGCGTGATCGATCCCGAGAGCATCGACGAATACATCGGGACCGACGGTTATCAGGCGCTTGCCAAGGTCTTAAACGAAATGACCCCCCAGCAGGTCATCGACACCGTCAAAGCCTCCGGCCTCCGCGGCCGCGGCGGCGCGGGCTTCCCCACCGGCAACAAGTGGCAGTTCGCCGCCAATCAGCCCGCCGGCAAAAAGTACGTCTGCTGCAACGCCGACGAGG
>JAFSSQ010000001.1 GCA_017450965.1 Clostridia bacterium | reverse complement strand
CATAAAAGCGGTCTGCCGGTTTTCGGCAGCCCGCTTTCAAACTCCGTTACCGTTCGAGCTGGCGCAAGGCGGGAGGACTGAACTCGGAAACCGGGAACTCCATCTCGCGAAAGAGCCCGCAGGGATCCGTTTCGCTTTCCGCCTCTCTGCATTCCTTGTCGGGGACGGCGTAGTTGCCCGCGCTGACGACCAGCTGCGCCGGCCGCTCGATGCGGATCACGGAGAACATCCCGAGGGAAACGAGCAAAACGCGGCGTTCCTCTCTGTCGTCAAGAGCGCCGTTGACGCAGCAGGAGACGGACTCCGGCACCTCAGACGATCTGCAGCAGCAATTGCAGGCGGGGCGAGGCTCGCACACGCGGCAGCTCAGAATGACGGGATCCACCGCTTCCACAACGGCCTCCGGCATATTCGTTCCGTGGCTCGCCGCCCGGTCGGAATCCTCGCAGCAGCAGCAATTCTCGCAGACGCTGCGGTAAATGTGGACGTTGCCCTCGCTCCCGAAGAGCACGACGCTCTTGTTTACCGTCACGATCCCGCAAAACTCCTGCGCGCTGCCTCTGCCAAGGCACGCTTCACACGTTACCTTGATGTAATACCGGACCTGCACCTTGTAGAAGCCGCGGTTGAAGTCGATCGGTTCCACACAAACGCACGCCTGGACGATCTCGGCGTCCTTTGCGCGGATATTCGTCGTGCGCTCGATGATCTCCTGCCCGTAATCGGTCAGGAGGCATTTATAGTCCTTGTAGCAATCCCGGTCCCTGCATGAGTCGAGGATACGGTGCGTATCGATGCACACCGTTTCCCTCTGCGTTCCTCCGGAGGAGCCGCACAGGCATTTGTTATCTGCCATAGAAAACCTCCATGTGTGATTGAAGGCGTCGCCTTCCCTACTATCTTATGCAGAAGCGCCGGGACCGTGAAAAAGGAAAACGGCCTGCTTGCGCAGACCGTTTTCCGGTGGGTTTTCAGAAGTATTTCCGGAGCGTTTCGGGGAACTTTTCCGGAGCCGCGGAAGCGGTGATCACCACGTTGAAGCCGTATTTTTCCGAGAGCCGATCCAGCTCGCAGACCAGCGCCTCAAAGGCCTCCATATCCTCTTTTGCGATGCGGAGCGCGCTGTCAATATAAAGATCGGTAAGATCATGGTCGCTCGCGATGATGCCCGCGACGAAGCCGTAGAGAGACTGCGCGTCATCGATCATGTATTCTTCCGCTTCGATCAAGCGGCACCGGTAATTGATGTCGTAACGGAGCTTATTGCTTCTTTCGATACAGACAACGCTTCCCTTGGATGTCTCCAGCGAACCGTGGACCATCTCGATGAGCGTTTTGGTTTTTCCGGTTCCTTTGACGCCTACAATCAGTTTTACCATCGTTCTTCCTTTTTCGGCGGGTTGAATTTGTTCGCTCGAAGACCCCCGCCCCCGCATCCGAGCGTTCCCAGTTTTATTCTACAATAAAATCTTCCGGTTTGCAAGAGTCCGGGACAGAAATTATTATTTTTGTTACATTTGCCGGAGCGAGCCGTCCATCCGTTCGGCAAGGCTGCGCCCAAGCTCCTCGTATCCCGGCTTGCCGAGCAGCGCGAACATATTCTTTTTGTACGCTTCCACGCCGGGCTGATTGAAGGGATTGACGCCGAGGATATAGCCGGAGACCGCGCAGGCGAGCTCGAAGAAATAAATGAGCTCCCCGAGCGAAGCGGCGCTCCTGTCCGGTACCTCCAGCACAAGGTTCGGGACGCCTCCGTCGGTATGCGCCAGGATCGTGGCGACCATCGCGGTACGGTTGACCTCGTCAAAGGTCTTGCCGGCAAGGAAATTCAGCCCGTCCGCGTTCTCTCCGTCGTAGGAAACGGCAAGGTTGGAGCCGGACTTTCCGAGATCGATCACCGTCTCAAAGAGGATCCGCTGTCCCTCCTGGATATACTGCCCGAGCGAGTGCAGATCGGTGGAGAACACGACGGAGGAAGGATACAGTCCTTTGCCTTCCTTTCCTTCGCTCTCCCCGTAAAGCTGCTTCCACCACTCCGAAAGCAGCGCAAGCGAGGGCTCGTAGGTAGAGAGGATCTCCACGCTTTTCCCGGCGCGGAGCAGAAGATTGCGGTACGCCGCGTAGCGGAGACAGTCGTTGAAACCGCCCGCAACGTAATACCGCTCCCGCGCGGCGGCTGCGCCCGCCATCAAGGCGTCGATATCCACGCCCGCCGCGGCGATGGGAAGCAGCCCGACCGCGGTCAGGACGCTGTACCGCCCTCCGACGTCGTCGGGAACGCAGAAGGTCTCCCATCCCTCCCGGTCGGCAAAGCTCTTGAGGGTGCCGCGGCTTTTATCCGTCGTGGCGTAGATGCGTTCCTTGGCCGCGTCCCCGTATTTTTCTTTGGCGAGCGCCAGAAAGAGACGGAACGCAACGGCCGGTTCGGTCGTTGTTCCGGATTTGGAGATCACGTTGACGGAAAAGTCCTTTTCCCGGCAGATCGAGAGGATCCCCTCCAGAGCCGGGCCGGAGATGGAGTTGCCGCAGTAATAGATCTCGGGCGCGTTTTTGTTCAGCCGGTTATGCAGATTTCCCTTGACGAACTCGATCGCCGCGCGGGCGCCGAGATAGGAGCCGCCGATCCCGATCACAACGAGAACGTCGCTGTTTTTCCGGATCCGCTCCGCCGCCCGTTTCACCCGGGCAAACTCCTCGCGGTCATAGGAAACGGGAAGATCCCTCCAGCCGATGAAATCGCTGCCCTCTCCCGTTCCCTCTTTCAGTTTTTTAAGAGCCGCTTCCGCCTCCGGGCGGATCTTCTCCAGCTCCTTTTCGCTCACAAAGCGGGAAAGATATGCGTCGTTTAGTTTCATGATCGAAAACTGTCCTTCTTTTTTTACTTTCTTTCAGTATACAACAAAGTCCCGTACTTTTCAACCGTCATTCTCGCTTTTGTCCGGGTAAAACGCAATGATTTTTTGTACAACTCGCCGCACCACGCCCCAGAAGCCGATCTTTTCCGCTCCCGCAGACGCTTTGATATCCGTTTCCCCGATCCGTTCCCCGTCCAGCGTGTAAAAGACCTTGCCGATGATCTCGCCGGGGACGATCGGCGCGGCGTAACTCTCCTCCAGCTCCCTTTCCTGCCGGACCGACTTGGCTTTTCCCTTTTCTACCAGCCGCAAAAAGGAGGGATACTCAGCCGAAAAGCCGCTTTCCTCGCCTCCCGTGAGCGGGATATCCCGGATCGTCTCCCCTTCGCTGCGGTAGATCTCGTAATTTGCAAACCCGAAATCCAGCAGTTTTTTCGCTTCGGCGTTCCGGACGTCCCGCGTCGGCGCCGCCATGATGACCGCGATCAGCTTCAGTCCTCCCCGTTCCGCCGTGGCGCTGATGCAGAACTTGGCTTTGGCGGTGCTGCCCGTCTTCAGCCCGGTCGCCCCGGGGTAAAAGCGGATCAGGCGGTTGGTATTGGTGAGCGTGAAACTGCCGTCCCGGATGCTGTCCATCCAGATCCCGCTGTACGCAAGGATCATCGGATGCTTTGTGATCAGCTCCGCGGACATCAGCGCGATGTCCCGCGCGCTGGTCACGTGATTGGTCACGGTATCGTCAAGGCCCGTTACGTTTTCAAAATGCGTATTATGCATCCCCAGACTTTCCGCCCGCCGGTTCATTTCCGCAACGAAGGAATCCTCGCTTCCGGCGAGATGTTCCGCCACGGCGACCGCCGCGTCGTTTGCCGAGGCGACAACGATGCATTTGAGCAGCTCGGACACCTTCATCTCCTCGCCGGGGGAAAGAAAGACCTGCGATCCGCCCATGGACGAAGCGTACTCGCTCACCGTGACCGTCTCCTCCGGCGAGAGCTTGCCGGAGTCGATCGCCTCGCAGATCAGGAGGATCGTCATTACCTTGGTAACCGAAGCGGGCGGCAGGGCGTGATCCGCGTCCTTTTCATAGAGAAAAGTCCCCGTTTCCGGCTCGTAGAGGACGGCGGAGACAGCCTGCAGCTGCCCGTCGAACTCGGCGCCGGACACGGAAACGGAGAAAAGAGGAAGGAAAAGAGCAAAAGAAAGCAGAAAAACGAGGATCTTTTTCATGAAAATACCTTTCCGTTTTTTTGCTATACTATATGAACGCCCCCGCACGGTTATACGCAGGGGCGTTTTCTCTCTTCTTTTTTCAGAGTTCAAGATCCGCAATCAGCATATTGTGATCGGAATAGCCGCTCTCCGACATCCGCACCGAGCGGATCGTGATATCGGGCGAGGTGATAATATTGTCGATCTTCCCGCCCGCCTTGAAGGTATCGAACGAATGGCCGATGAAGTTGGCGATATTCATCCCGCAAAACACTTCCAGCTCCTCAAAGCCCCGGATGTTGAAATCGCCTGTCAGGACCGTGTGCGGACGGCCGCGAAGCGTCTTTGCGATGATGGCGAGCTGCCGGCGCCGCGCTTCGTCCTCCAGGCTGAGATGGGTATTGGCAAAGGACAGTCCGATCCCGCCGAGATCGATCGAAAACATCGTAAGGATGCGCGCTTCCTCCCCGGAAGGGAGGGAGCGGACGGAGGCGTCGAGGATCTTGTGGCGCGTCAGAACGCCCGTCCCGTATTCCCCGCCCTGAAAATCGATCGCACGGCAGAAACGCCCCTCGGCGTATCCGCTCCTTTTTCCGAGCTCCGCGAGAAGGTCCGCCCGACCGCTCCGCTCCACGCCCCGATCCAGCTCCTGCAGCCCGATCACGTCGGCGGCGGAGCGTTTCAGCTCTTGTGCGATCCCGTCGAGATTTTTCCCCCCGCCGGTGTTTTTTACATTGTAGGTGGCGACCCGGAACAGCAAAACGATCCCTCCTTTTCCTTGTGATCCGGATTGATCCGGGCGCAGATCCCGATCGTCCGGTATTCTCCTTTGACAAACAGACAGTCCCGGAGCATTCCTTCGAAGGTCATCCCGCACTTTTTCATCACGGCGAGGCTGCGGTCGTTGCCTTCCATAAACCTTGCTTCGATCCGGTGCAGACCGAGCTCATAAAAGCCGAACTCCATCACGGCGCGCACCGCCTCCGCGGCAAGCCCTCTGCCCCACCAACGGGGATTGAGCACGTACCCGATCTCCGCGCGCAGATCCTCCGGGACGACCGAGGCAAACCCGCAGGTACCGATCATCCTGCCCGTGCTTTTTTCCACCACGGCCCAATCGTAAAAACGCCCGGCGCGGTACTGCTTTTCAAGATGCGCCAGATATTTTTTCGTATGAGCGAGACTGGCGTGCGGGGACCAGAGCAGATACCTCGTCACGTCGGGATCGGAAGCGTACGCAAACATATCCGGCGCGTCGGCTTTCTTCATCTTCCGCAGCAAAAGCCGCTCTGTCTCGAGCGGAGGCATCCGTTTCAATTCAAAAAATCGTTCGTTGTCCATCATAGTTTTATTTTATCACTTCTTTCCGGGAAAAACAATCCGAAATCCCCAAAAGGAAAAAAGTTTTTGCGCGATCCGACTTGAACATCGCCGCGCGGTGTGCTAAAATGGTGGCGAGGTACTTGATTATGTTCAAAAAACTTTCTGTCATCGGAGTCGGCCATATCGCGCGCGCCTTTCTTTTTGCCGTTACGGCGGGGGACGGCGCCTTTTCCCCCGCCGACGTTACCCTCTGGAACCGCACGCCGGAGCACATCGACGATCTGATCCGGTCGGGTCATCCCCGCGCCGAAACGCCGGAAGACGCCTTTGCCGCCGGAGAGCTCGTGCTGCTCGGTATCAAGCCGCAAAACTACGCGGCGCTCCTCTCCCGGATCGCGGAAGCGGGATGCGATCCGGAAGGCAAGATCGTGATCACCCCCGCGGCAGGCGTCTCCTCTGCCGCCGTTTCCGACCGACTCGGCGGATGCGGGGTCGTGCGCATCATGCCGAACACCCCGATCGCGATCCGCCGGGGCGTGATCGCCGTCTGTCAGAACGGGCGCGTACCAGACAAAGCGTTTCAGGACGTCTGCCGGCTGCTCTCCCGCTGCGGCAGCGTATACCGCGCGGCGGAAACGGAAATGGACGGGATGACGGCCGCCACCTCCAGCGCGACCGCTTACGTCTACCGCTTCATTCATGCGATCACAGAGGCGGGACGCTCCTGCGGAGTCGATCTCCCGCTGCTCGAAAAGGCTGTCGCCGAGACCTTTATCGGCGCGGCGGAATTGCTTCTCTCCTCCGGCAGACCTGCCGAGGAGCTGATCGCCGCCGTCCGCTCGCCGAACGGAACGACCGAACAGGCGCTGGCCGCCTTTGACCGGCTCGGCCTGGAGCGGATCGTCGAGGAGGCGATGCTTGCCTGCGCCAACCGGGCAGGCGAGCTCGGGCGCGAATCGCTCCCGCCGGACGAGAATAACTGAAAAAGCGCGGCATATACTGTACGGAATTCCTTTACGGAGGCAATTATGACTTCGGGATCTTCCGTCTGTTCCGCGCCCCCTTTGTCGGAGGGCGAGCGCCGCTCCTTTGCCATCGGTTTCTTCTTCGTATTCTTGCTCTCCGTTTTCGTCGGAGCGCTCCTCTTTCCCCTTTTCTCCTTTGCGTTTTCCGATCTCGTAACCGAAAAGATCTCCGGGCATTTTTCCTGTTCCTTCTCCTCCTTCCCCGGTTTTCTCGCCGAGGCATTCCGGCGCGCTCTGCCTGATATCCGTCAGCTTCTTCTGCTGCTTTTGATCGGGTTTTCCTATCTCTCCGGCTTTTTCGTGCGCCTGCTTTTCCTTTTGCGCGGGCTCTCCTTCGGGCTTTGCGCCGTTCCGGTGCTTCGCCTGGCAAGCGCGGGCGCCGTCAAACGCTCCCACGCCGCCGTGTTCTTTCTCTCCTTTCTCCTTGCCGCGGGCGCGCTCGTTTTCTTTGCCTCGCTTTCCGACCGTCTCTCACGGGGCGTTCTCTCCGTTTCGGAGGGAAGGCGCGTTTCCATCCCGAAACGGGATTTTCTCCAGCTTCTTGCCGCCGCTCCCGTCCTGCTCGGCGCGCTTTGCCTCCTCCACGCCTTAGAGCTTCTCGCCTATATTCTCTGATCGAAAAGGATGTCGATATGCAACAAAGATCTCCGAAAAAACGCTTCCGTCTCTTTGACTCGCAAAGGGAAGGTCCGGGCGTCCTCAAAAACGAGAGGCCGCTCAAATACGATTTTTACAGTTATTTTGTCCGGATGGGGCGGAATATGAACAAGCTCCTCACGGTCAATATTCTCTACGTCGTCGGTAATTTCCCCCTCTTTTTCCTGATCGCGGCGCTCGCCGGACTGACCAATATCACCTCCACGGCGCCGGACAACCTCCTCTTCCCCGCTCTGCACGGCGTGATGCTGCACGACGAGGTCGGGATGCTGCCGCTGTTCGGCGTACTCGGCGGACAAGCCGAGCTCTCCGCTTACAGTACGGGGACCTACGTTCTTCTCGGTCTTTCCGCGCTCCTGATCTTCACCTTCGGTCCCGTCAACGCCGGCACCGCCTACGTCCTGCGCAATATCGTCTCCGGTGAGCCGGTCTTCGTCTGGGGGGACTTCTGGTACGCCGTCAAACGCAACTGGAAGCAGTCTCTCGTCTACGGGATCCTCGACGCGCTGATCCTCGCCATCCTCTCCTACGACTTTCTTTTCTTCCTCAAAAACTTTGCTTCTCTCCCGACAAGCGTCCTCTTCTACGCTACGATCGCCTGCGCGATCATCTACGGGTTTATGCGCTATTATCTCTATCTGATGATGGTCACGTTCGATCTCTCGATCTTCAAGCTGATCAAAAACGCGCTGATCTTCTCCATCCTCGGCTTCGGGCGCAACCTCCTCGCCACGATCGGGATCGCCCTGATCTTCCTTGTCAACCTCTTTCTCTTCGTTTATATCCCGGGGCTCGGGATCGCGCTCCCCTTCGTGATCACCGTCGCGCTGATGTCCTATACCTCCGGCTTTGTCGCCTATTACAAGATCAAGGACGTGATGATCGACCCCTACTATACCAAAACGGATCCTTCAGCGGAAGAAGAATAAAAACGAAGGAAAAGGACCGGGCGCGCCCGGTCCTTTTTTCTATTCTTCCGCCATCGCCGTTTCGATCAGTTCGCCGGCGGTCACAAACTCGTACCCCTCCGCCCGCAGACGCGGGATGAGAACGGAGAGAGCCTCCGCCGTATGGCTTTGCCGATAGATCCCGTCGTGCATCAGAATAATCGCGCCGGGGCGGACCGTTTTCAGAACTGTCGAGATGATACTCTCCGCGCTCCTTCCCTGCCAATCCTCGGTATCCACGCTCCACATCACGATCTCGTAGCCGTTTTCCTTCGCGGCGGAGGAGACGGTCGCGCTGCACCAGCCCGTCGGCGGACGGAAAAGCGAGGGATTTCTCCCGCACGCTCCGGAGATCGCCTCTTCCGTTTTTATGATCTCGCGGCAAAGCTCTCTTTGGGTTTTTGTACGGATCCCGTCCTGAGTGAAGGTGTGATTGCCGATCTCGTGGCCCTCGTCGCTCACCCGCCTTGCCAGCTCCGCATTCTCCTCCACCTGCGATCCGATCATAAAGAAGGTCGCGCGCACGCCGTTTTCGCGTAAAACGTCCAAGATCGCCTCCGTCTTCCCCGGCAGGGGCCCGTCGTCGAAGGTAAGGGCGATCTTTTTCTCGGTCGTAGAGAGCGAATAATGGACCGCGCGATCCGTTCTCGGATTGTATCCTTTCTCCGCCGCCGAAACGGGAACGTTCAGAGGGGGAAAAAGGAGCAGAGCGCTACATACCAAACTGATCCAGCGTCCTGAATTCATAGCCTTCCTTTTTGATCTCCCGGATCAGATCTCCGAGGATCGCCGCGTTGGTCGCGGACGTCGGATGCAGGAGCAGAACCTCGCCGTTGTGGAGGTGGGAGAGGATCTTTTCTTTTGCCGCGGCGGGATCCGGCTGCTTCCCGTTATCCCAGTCGGCGTACGCAAAGCTCCAGAAAACCGTCGTATAGCCGAGTTCGTCCGCCCAGGAAAGCCCCTGTTCGTTAAACTTCCCCTCCGGCGGACGGTAAAAGCGGGCCATATCATACCCGGTATATGCCTTGCAGATCTCCTCAATCTCAGTCAGCTCCCGGCAGAACGTCTCTTTTTCGGAGATCGCGCTCATATCCTTGTGGTGCGTCGTATGATTGCAGACGAGATGCCCGTTTTCAAACATCCGGCGTACGAGCTCCGTGTTGTTCACGATCGGCTGTTTGAGGACAAAAAACGACCCTTTTACCCCGTTTTCGTCAAGCGCGTCGAGGACCTTTTCCACGTTTCCGTTTTCATAACCGAAATCAAAAGTGAGATAGATCACTTTTTCGGAGGAGTCGTCCCCGTGCGCGGCGTCCAGCCAGACGACGTTGTGGCCGCGTACCGCCGATAACTCGGACGGAAGAGCGGGTTGTTTTCCTTCCGTATTCTTCCGGAAAAACCAGCCTGTCCCGCCGGTCGCCGCAAAGGCGGAAACGGCGCAAAGGACCGCCAGGAGCACGGCGGCAGCCGCCGCTGCGATTTTTTTCATGTTTTCCGCTTTCCGGCGTCTTCAGTCCCTTTCAGTATTCCCGTTCCGGACGATCTGTTGCAAGAGCGGAAAAGGAAAAGATTTCCGATCCGTCCAAAACGCCGGAAAAAGAAAAGCAGGCAGATCGGAGATCTGCCTGCAAGCCGGAAATCAATGGAAGGGGACGGACGGCGTTTCGTTTTCGTCTTGGGTGATGCTTGTGGCAACAACGCTCGCCTCCATTGTGAAAAGCATCAAAGACGGCGTCTCATAAACGGCTTTTTTGTTTTCCATCATATGACCCTCTCTTTACTTGCTCTCAAAATACGCGACGGCCGTGTCATAATAACGGACAAGGGTCCGGGCCAGCGTCCGAAGGTTGACCGCCTGCTCGGAGGTAACGCTCTCGGGATAGTATTTCAAAACGGAATAAGCGTAAGTCAGCGCGGAGCAGTTGATCTGATAATCGCCGAAGCAGATCTGATGGACCGTGCCGAGCTCCTTTGCCGTAATGCCCGGGATGCTGACGTAGTAGGCGCCGTCCTTTTCGACGGGAGTTGCCGTCTCGCCGTCCACCGTAACGGAGAACGCGGGCGCCCCTTCAGAGGTGAAGTAGATGCGCAGCGTGGTTTCGTTTTCAAGCAGAAGCGTTGCGCCGATGAGGGAGAAGCCGGACGGCTCAGAGCCGGTCTCGATGATCTTGTAGGAAACGGTGGAGTCCGCGGTGATAGCGGAGAGATCCGCCTGCACGGTCGGGGGATTCTCGGTGTTGTGACCGAAGAGAATGTCCGCGGCGGCGCCGTAGTCGGTGAGCGCGGCGGCAAGATTCTTCATCTCAGCGCCCTCTTCGCTCTCGCCGATCGCCGTGAGATATTCTCCGACGCTGTAGGAATAACCTTCCGTTCCGATCGCGGTGTGCGCGGCGTCGTTCATAAACAGATCGATCTGCGCGCCGTCGCCGTCAAAGAAGCGGATCGTGATCTCCTCGAGCGTCTGTTTGGCAAACACGGGATAGGCGAAGACGCAGCGTCCGTCCCCGGTGACCGTCGCCTCGCTCACGAGGACCTGTTTTTCTCCGTTCGGCCCGGTAAAGAGCGCGTAGGCGCCGGCGTCCGCCGTAACGGCATTCGTCAGGATCGTGTAGAAGTTGACATCGATCGTATCGGCGAGCGAGAGGCTGGCGGTGTCGATATACGCCTTCTTCCCTACCGCTTCGCTCACCGTGACCTTAACGGATCTGACGGCGCCAGCGGGGGTAATATCGACGTAGTCAAACGCGCCGTAATCAAAATAGGAAACGTAGAAGTTGACGGCGTCTGCCGTGAAGAGCACTTCCGTATCCAGAGGGGCGCCGTCTTTGACCGTGAAGGTCGCCGCCAGCGTCACGCCGGGGAAGTCAATGGGGTCGCCGCTCGAAGAATAATACGAAGCGGAGAAAAAACCGTTGGCATTTGCTTCCGACGCATTGGAATACATCCCGCTGGTACCCGGGATCGAAGTGACGGTCACCGCCGTCGCCTGAACGAAGGTCGGATCGAACCATACCTTAAGGTCCAGCGTGTCGAACTGATCCGCCAACGCGGGAAGGGAGGCCGTTACCGTAAAGGTGCCGCCTACCGTCGGAGTCGCGTTATCGACCGAAAGCCCCGCCGGCGTTGCCGCGGCGGCGGTCATAGCGAACGGCAGCGCCTGTGCGTTGACGGCCACGACCATCATCGCGCACAAGAGCAGACTCATCAGTTTCTGAAGTCTTCCTTTTTTCATCTTTGTTCCTTTCTCCTGTCTTGCCGGTTTGCGGAATGAACGTACAAAGGCAGAATCCGATACATGCAGATAAAATCCGACTTTTAATCATTTTAACTATAACATAAGAGACGAAAAATGTCAACCGCTTTTCCGGAAAAAGAGCAAATTGACAAGAAAAGACAAAACCCGCGCCGTTATTCGTTTTCCGGTTTTTTCTCCAAAAAGGTCAGCAGCTCGTAGATGCTGCGCACGCCGCAGAGCTCCAGCGCCGGCTTACCGGTGAGTTTCTCCTTGTTTTTAACGGGGAGAACGATACGGCCGAAGCCGAGCCTGTCCGCCTCCCTGACGCGGATCTCGCCAAAGGAGGAAGAGCGGCATTCCCCGCCGAGACCGATCTCGCCGAAGCAGATCGTCTTCTTTTTGACCGGGCGGTCGGTCATGGAGGAAATAAGCGCCAGGGCGATCGCCAGATCGGCGCTCGGCGTATCCAGACGGAGCCCTCCCGTGACGTTGATATACACGTCGTTTTGCCAGAACTTCATCCCCAGCCGCTTTTCCAGCACGGCGATGATCAGACAGAGGCGGTTATAGTCCACGCCGTTTGCGTTGCGGCGTGCGGACGGAAAAACGGTCGGCGTTACGAGCGCCTGGATCTCCGCAACGAGGGGGCGTGTCCCCTCCATCACGCAGACGGCGGCGCAGCCGGACGCGCCGTCCGTCGACTCGGAGAGGAGCGTTTCGGACGGGTTTTCCACCTCGGCGAGTCCGGTCTCCGTCATCTCAAAGACGCCGATCTCGTTGGTGGAGCCGTAGCGGTTCTTGACCGCGCGGATGATCCGGTACGCCTGCGTCCGGTCGCCTTCAAAGTGCAAAACGGCGTCCACGATATGCTCCAGCGCTTTCGGTCCGGAGATGCCGCCCTCCTTGTTGACGTGCCCGACGAGCAGGACCGCCGTTCCCGTGTTTTTGGCACGGGCGACGAGAACGGAAGCGCAGCTGCGGACCTGGCTGATGCTGCCGGGAGAGGCGGAAGAGGAAGGATCGTACATCGTCTGGATACTGTCCACCACGATAAAATCCGGCTGCAGGCGGTCCGCCGCCTCCAGGATCTTCTGCAGATCCGTTTCCGTATAAAGATAGAGGTTTTCGGGCGAAACGCCGAGCCGGTCGGCTCGCATTTTCAGCTGGGCAAAGGACTCCTCGCCGGAGACGTAAAGCACCTTGGCGCTTGCCGCGGCGCGGGAAAAGATCTGCAAAAGGAGGGTGGATTTTCCGATCCCCGGCTCGCCGGAGAGGAGGACGACGGAGCCGTCCACGATCCCGCCGCCGAGGACCCGGTCGAACTCTCCGATCCCCGTTTTCGTGCGTTTGGCGGGCTGATCGGCGCCGTCCCGCAGGCGCAGCGGAGGGGACGAGCTTTCCACAAGGAGATTGCGGGGGCGCTTCTGCCCCGCGGCCGGCACGGTCTCTTCTCTGAGGTCGTATTCCTCAAAGCTGTCCCACGCGCCGCACACCTGGCAGCGGCCCATCCATTTGGCGCTTTTGGCGCCGCATTCGGTACAGATATATCCGACGGACGATTTCATACTTCCCTCCGTTTTTTCCGATTTCCGGAACAAGGTAATTTATTGTTATCTTACCATATCCCGCGCCGGAATTCAAGCCTTTTCCTGCGCGGACGCCCCGTATCCGCTCTCCGCCGTGAAGCGGTCGACCGCCTCAAAGATCGCCGCGGCCAGCGTTTGGCGGTATTCTTCCGTTTTCAAGAGCTCCAGCTCCCGGGGGTTGGAGAGAAAGCCGCATTCCACGATCACCGCGGGACAGTCGAGCCGGTCGAGAAGAAAGAGCCCCGCGCCGTTTTTGACCTCCCGGTCGTTCTCCGGAGCAAGGCCTTTGCCCGCCGTTTTCTGGATCGCGGAGGCAAGGGAAAAAGAGTAGGCGCTGCGCGGAGAATAGTACACCTGCAAACCAAAGTAGCGGCTTTGCGGGAATTTGTTCATGTGGATCGAAAGAAAGAGGGGGGACGTCTCCTCCTTTGCCGTCCTGACCCTCGCGCTGAGATCGCTGCGCTTTTTGGTGGCGTCCAGCCCCGGGGTCTGCGGCATTTCGTCTTCCGTCCGCGTCATCACAACGCGATACCCCTCCGCTTCAAACAGGTCTTTCAGCGAAAGGGAGAGCGCCAGATTGAGCGTCTTTTCCTGCGTGCCGTCCGGCGCTACGGCGCCGCCGTCCTCTCCGCCGTGTCCGGGATCGAGAACGATGACCGGAAGACGGACAAGGGCGTCCTCCTTCATCCCGGCGCCCACTTCCCCTCCCCCGTCGGGGACCGGCGCCGGCTGCGGCTGCCGGTGCAGAAGCGCGAAGGAAAGCCCCGCAACGGCAAGCAGGATCACAAAAGCGGCGTATTCTTTCCACTCCCGTTTTTTTCTTTTTCCGGTCGGATACTCTGTCATAGAAAAACCCCGTCATATAAACAATTTGCTTATTTATATGACGGGGGCTGCGTTTTTATTTCAGAACTCCTTTTTGTCCGGTTTGGAGAGGAGGGAGATCCCGCGGCGTCCGAGGGCGTAGGCAAGGGCGGAAACGAGCAGTCCGGGCAGCATCGCGGCGGTATAGATCACGGCGGAAAGCAAGAGCGTTGCGGTTTCCGCGGGGTTCAGCGTCTTCTCAATGCCCCAGTACATCGAAAAGATCACGTGAATGACCGTGTTGGCAATGCCGCCGAGGTTTCCCGCCCACGTGTAGGAAGCGCCGAAGATCACGCCGATCCACATCAGGATTAGAACGAGAAAGTTCGGGATATAGGCGGCGAGGCAGAGCCGGAGTCCGAAAGGCTTGGAGAGGCGCATCCGGCCGGAGGCGATCTTTTCCGCGTGCTTGTACCCCACCTCGGAAACGGTGCTGTAGATGAGCGCAAGATAGAAAAGAACGGAAAAGACGGAAGCGGCGAGAAAGAGCCCCGCACCGGCCTCCGCCGTCGCAAAAGTGAGCATCATGCCGAAAACCGTCAAACCCACTTGCGTTCCGAAAAGTCTTATGATATAATAAGAGTTGTCCTTGAAAAAGTTTTTCATATTTCCCTCACAGCATTTTCTCCGTTTATTCTATCCCAAACGGTTCGTCAGTTCAAGAAAAAACAAGAAAGTTTACAGTTTATTTATTTGTTATCTATTTGTTGCTCAAAAATCCTTTTTGCGAGGCGGATCATGGCTTCCTACGAGATCAAAGAGCTGGCGGCAGAGCTTCCCCCCGCCGCGCGGGAATTTGCCGCCTATAAAACGGCGATCGAGAACTGCTCCAAAAAAACCGTTTTTGAATATCTGCTCGATCTGCGGACTTTTTTCCGGTATCTCTTTGCCTCCCGCGCCGGGATCCCGCTCGACTCGGATCTGACCGAGCTGGATCTCCGCGGGCTCGATCTTGAGTGGATCCGGACGATCTCCACGACGGAGATCTACGAGTTTTTGATGTACGCGGGCGACGAGCGGGGCAACGAATGGAGCGCCAAAGCGAGAAAGCTCTCCGCGATCAAGGCGTTTTTCCGGTATCTCACCGTCAAGCGCGGACTGCTGGAAACGAATCCCGCTATCACCATCGACTCGCCGAAGCGCCGTTCCACGCTGCCGAAGTATCTCTCCCTCGAGGAGAGCGTTTCCCTTCTGGACGCGGTCAGCGAAAACGGCGACGCCCGCCACAGGGAACGCGATTTTGCCATTCTCACGCTCTTTCTCAACTGCGGGATGCGTCTTTCCGAGCTCGTCGGGATCGATATCACCGATATCGACAACGAAATGCGCTCGGTCAAGGTTACGGGAAAAGGCAGCAAGGAGCGGATCATCTACCTCAACGACGCCTGCCGGGACGCCCTGACCGCCTATCTCCGCACCCGTCTGGAGGACGATACCGTCCGCACGTCCCCCGCGCTGTTTCTCAGCCAGAGGGGGAAGCGGATCTCGCCGAAGACCGTCCAGTGGCTCGTTTACAAACACCTGCGGGAAGCGGGGCTCGAATACAAGGGCTATTCCGCGCACAAGCTCCGGCACACGGCAGCTACCTTGATGTATCAAAGCGGCCAGGTGGACGTCCGCGTTCTCAAGGACATCCTCGGCCACGAACAGCTCAACACCACGCAGATCTATACCCATCTGAGCGACAGGAATATGCAGTCCGCCATGAACGCCAATCCCCTTGCGGCGCACCGCGCCTCCCCCGCCGCGCAGAAGGAGAAAGAAAAAGAAGAGAACGATTGACCGCTTTTCCCCCGCCGGCATAAACTGCCAAAAAAGCTGTTTCGGAGGGGAAAATGCCCCGGATCCGGTTTTCCCGGCGGTTCCGGCGGTTTGCGATCCGCCTGCTCTGCTATTTTCTCTTCGTCCTGATCGCTTTGATCTTGATCTATAATAAACAAATCTATCCCTACGTGGCGGCGATCACCCGCTCTCAGGCGGAAAACAACGTCCAACAGGTCTTCTCCGACGCCGTGGCAAACGCGGCGGAGGAGATGGCGCTTACCTATTCCGATCTGATCGTCCTGCATACCGACGGCGGGGGCGCTATCGACGCGCTCAGCGTCAATACCGCCAAGGTAAACGCCGTGCGTTCCCGTTTGCTGACCGACGCGCTCGCCTCCCTCCGGGAAACGGAGATCGAGACCGTGCATATCCCGCTCGGCACCCTCCTCGCGGGGGAACTTTC
This sequence comes from Clostridia bacterium, assembly GCA_017450965.1. Lineage (GTDB taxonomy): Bacteria > Bacillota > Clostridia > Oscillospirales > CAG-272 > RUG12395. Next base: position 3,783 of record JAFSSQ010000001.1, on the reverse strand, counting down.
CTCCGGCAGAGGCCCGCAGATCCCCGTCAAGGTGCTGGTCGCGCGCGTGCTTCGCTGCGGCGTCGTTTCCACGTTTGAGGAAACGGGGATCAACCAGACGCTGCACCGCATCTACCTCTCACTCTCCTGCGAAGCGACGGCGATGCTCCCCTCCGGTATGATATCCTTTACCGTTACGACCGACTGCTGCATCGGCGAAACGGTCCTCGTCGGGAAAACGCCGGAGTCCTTCACGAAGATCGACCGCCTCACGGACGACGTGACGGAAGACGAGATCGGAAATCTGATCAATTACGGATCGTTAGGAAAAAAATAAAAAAGGACCGCGATATGAGCAAAACGAAAACAAAAAAATTCAGAACCACGCTGTTCGGCTTCTCCAAAAAGCAGGTCATCGCCTCCCTTGAAAAGCTGAACGAGTCCGCGTTCCGGGAAAAAGCGGCGTCGGATCAGGCGCTCTCCCGCGCCGCGGCGGCCGAGGCGCTTTGCGCCAAAGCGCAGGATCAGGCGGAGACGATATTGGATCTTTCAAAGGAAAACGCCGCGCAAAACGACCTGCTCGGCGAGCTGCAAGCCGACCTTGACGCCGCAAAAGCCGAGCGGGACGAGACGGTCGCCCGTCTGCAAAAAGCCCTCTCGCTGGCAGAAACGGAACGGGACGCCGCGCGGAAAAAAGCGGAGGAGAGCGACGCTCTTCTCAAGGAAGCGGAAAACGGCGCCGCCGCCCTCCGAGAGGAGCTTGACGCCGCACAGCGCCGGAACGCCGAGCTTACCTCCTCGCTCACCCACGCACAGCAGGAAAACGCGCGTCTGACGGCTCTCCTGACGCAGGCAAAAGCCAGAATCACGCAGTCGGATAAACTCCTCTCGCGGATTCCTTCTCTTTTCCGGAAAAAATGATCGAGCTGAACGTACGTGAACTTCGGGCGGCGGCGCCGGATCTCAAAGCCGGCGACGCGATCCTCCTCTCCGGGACAGTCTTTACCGCGCGGGACGCCGCCCACAAGAAGATCGCCGCGGCGATCGCCGCCGGATCTCCTCTCCCCTTTCCCCTCAAGGACGCCGTGATCTATTACGCCGGCCCCACCCCCGCCCCGGACGGGCTTCCCGTCGGCTCGATCGGCCCCACCACAAGCGCAAGAATGGATCCTTACGCGCCCGCGCTCTACGATCTCGGCGTTGCCGCCACGATCGGGAAAGGGCAGCGCTCGCCGGAAGTAACGGAGGCGCTGATCCGCAACAAAGCGCTCTACCTCTGCGCCCTCGGCGGCGCGGGCGCGCTGGCCTGCAAAGCCGTACGGAAACTGGAGGAGATCGCGTATCCCGAGCTCGGCTGCGAATCGGTCAAGCGGCTCGAGGTATTCCGCTTCCCCCTCTTCGTCGCCGGTGATCTGACCGGCGGCTCCATCTACCAAAATCCGTAAATCAAAAAGTGCGCGGAAGCGCACTTTTGCCTTTCCGAGAGGAAACGTTATTAAGATCAAAGTCAAAGAAAAAAGTTATACGGAAGTTCTGCAGATCCCCCGACCCGAACACAAAAAGCCGCTCCGGCCCTCTCTTTTTTTCCGCGCCCTGCTCAAGACGGTCTCGGCGCCGGAACTGAAGGATACCTCCTTTTCCTGCCGGGAGATCGGGATGGAAAAACTCGGCAAACACGAGCCGTGCCTCTTTTTGATGAATCACTCCTGCTTTCTCGATCTCAAGATCGCCTCGACGATCCTTTATCCCCGTCCCTTCAACATCGTCTGCACCTCCGACGGGTTTGTGGGCAAGCAGCGGCTGATGCGCCGTCTCGGCTGTATCCCCATCAACAAATTCGTCTCCGATCTCCGTCTCGTGCGGGATATGCAGTACGCGCTCAAAACGCTCCGTTCCTCCGTTCTGATGTACCCTGAGGCCAGCTACAGCTTCGACGGAACGGCCACGCCCCTCCCCTCCAGCCTCGGCAAGTGCGTCAAGCTGCTCGGCCTCCCCGTCGTGATGATCCGCACCTACGGCGCTTTCCTGCACGATCCGCTGTATAACGGACTGCGGCTGCGCAAAACAAAGGTCAGCGCCGATATGGAATACCTTCTTTCCCCTGACGAAATCAAAGAAAAAACAGCCGACGAGATCAACGCGATCTTAGCCGACCGTTTTTCCTTCGATCATTTCCGTTGGCAGACGGAAAACGGGGTGAAAATCGACGAACCCTTCCGCGCGGAAGGGCTCAACCGGGTGCTTTACAAATGCCCCGCCTGCCATACGGAAGGTGAAATGCGGGGGGAAGGCGCCGTGATCTTCTGCCGGCATTGCGGCAAACGATACACCCTCGAGCCGCTCGGTTTTCTCCGCGCCGAAAACGGGGAAACGGAGTTTTCCTACGTGACGGACTGGTACGCGTGGGAACGCGCCTCTGTCCGGGAGGAGATCGAAAACGGGACCTACCGGCTTGATCTCCCGGTCGAGATCCGGGTACTGGCAGACGCCGAAGCGATCTATCACGTCGGCAAGGGCCGTCTCCTCCACACGGCGGAGGGATTCCTTCTGACCGGGTGCGACGGGGCACTTACCTACCGCCAGAAGCCGCTCGCCTCCTACAGTCTGTACGCCGATTACTTCTGGTATGAAATCGGAGATATGATCTGCATCGGCGACAACGACCGTCTTTATTACTGTTTCCCCGCCGTCGAAGGCGATTTTGTCGCCAAGGCGCGGCTTGCGGCGGAAGAGTTATACAAAAAGGCGATGCGGGAGCTGCGCCCCCGCGCCTGATCACGCGTCAAACTGACGGCCGAGGAAGGTCCCGGCGGTCTGGATCAGTTTTTGCTCGGCGTCCCGGCTTACGCCGCGACCCGACCGTTCTCCGCCCGGATCAAGCGACATGATGCAGCCGCAGATCCCGCCCTCGCTGCGGATCGGCATCGCGGCGGAGATCTGCGCCGTTCCCCCGTCCGCTGTCGGATAGATCCGCCGCTCTTCCTCCACGTATACGCCGTGCTGTTCCATGATCCTCTCCAGCTCCGGCGAAAGCTTTTTGTCCAGCAGATCCTTCTTCGGCACGCCGAAACAGGCGATCACCGCGTCCCGGTCGCAGACCGCGACCGGAAACCCGCAGGTCCGGTACAGCGTCTCCGCGTACTGCGAGGCAAACGGCGCCATCTCCCCGATCGGCGAGTATTTTTTGAAGATCACTTCCCCCTCCCGGTCGGTGTAGATCTCCAGCGGATCTCCGTTACTGATAACACTGACGTCATAAACCTTGTCCGGACGGTGATTTTTCGCCGACTGGACTATTTTTTCGGTATTTAAGATGCTTATGACGTCTGAATTAAAATTTACGGCTTCCTCCGCGGGCTTGTCCGCAAGCGTCCCGCTTTTGAGAATGCACTCGATATCGTCCTTCAGCTTGACGTGGATGTGATCCTCATAGACGTAAATCTTATCGATGATGAATTCCAGATCGTTTTTATCGAGTTTTTCCTTATTCAGAATTTCGTCGATAATGCTGATCGCTTCCTTGGCGATCCGGTTTACCCGGATGACCGTGTTGCGCTTGTCCCGGTTGAGGAGGATCTGGTTCTGAATCCCCTCGATCCTCGCGTCGCAGTCATCAAGGAGCGGCTGATAGTTTTCGACGATCAGACTCTCTTTTGTGTCATCCCGCATGATCTCCCGCGCCATCTGCCGCGAGAGCGTCGCACGTTCCGTTCGGATGTCGACGAGCTTCTTTTCAAGATCTTTCTCGGAATCATCGTTCTTCTTGAGCTGATCCTTCTCGGTCTCTATTGATTTGTTCAGCTT
>JAFSSQ010000015.1 GCA_017450965.1 Clostridia bacterium | reverse complement strand
GGGGAGCGGGCGCAGACGCTGCTCGGCGTGACCGGCTCCGGCAAGACCTTTACGATGGCCAACGTGATCGCGAACGTCAACCGCCCCACCCTCGTCCTCGCCCACAACAAGACGCTCGCGGCGCAGCTCTGCTCCGAGTTCCGCGAGTTTTTCCCGGAAAACGCGGTGGAATACTTCGTTTCCTACTACGACTATTACCAGCCGGAGGCGTACATCCCCGGCAAGGATATGTATATCGAAAAGGACGCGATGATCAACGACGAGATCGACCGTCTCCGCCACAGCGCGACCTCCTCGCTCTTTGAGCGGCGGGACGTTCTGATCGTCTCCAGCGTGTCCTGCATTTACAGTCTCGGCGATCCGGCGGAATACCTCTCCATGCTCGTCTCTCTCCGGCGGGGGATGGCCGTCTCCCGCGAGGAGGTGATCGCCCGGCTCGTCGACATCGGCTACGAGCGCAACGATATTTCCCTCGAGCGCGACAAGTTCCGCGTGCGGGGGGACGTGATCGAGGTGATCCCCGCCCGCGCGGCGGAAAAGGCGGTCCGGATCGAGTTTTTCGGCGACGAAATAGACCGCATCACCGAGATCAGCACCCTCACCGGCGAGTGTTTGCGCGAGCTTTCCTATATCGGGGTGTTTCCCGCCTCGCACTACGCGGTTTCCGCCGAGCGGCGCGAGGCCGCCTACGCCGAGATCGAGGCGGAGCTCTCCGAGCGGGAAGCGTACTTCACCGAGCGGGGGATGCTGCTCGAGGCGCAGCGCATCGGCGAGCGGACCCGGTACGATCTCGAGATGCTGCGCGAGGTCGGTTTTTGCAGCGGGGTAGAGAACTACTCCCGCATCCTCTCCGGCCGCGCGCCCGGCTCCACGCCCTACACCCTGCTCGACTATTTCCCGAAGGATTTTCTCCTTTTCATCGACGAGTCCCACGTGACCGTCCCGCAGGTGCGCGGGATGAGCGGCGGCGACCGGATGCGCAAGCAGAACCTCGTGGAGTACGGCTTCCGCCTCCCCTCCGCCTACGACAACCGGCCGCTGAACTTTGAGGAGTTCGAGCGGCACCTGAACCAGGTGATCTTTGTCAGCGCCACCCCCGCCGAATATGAAAAAAAACGTTCCTCCCGCGTCGCGGAGCAGCTGATCCGGCCGACCGGGCTGCTCGATCCCGCGGTGGAGATCCGTCCGATCGAGGGGCAGGTGGACGACCTGATCGGCGAGATCAAAAAGACCGTCGCCGGCGGCGAGCGGGTCCTTGTGACCACCCTCACCAAAAAGATGGCGGAGGACCTCGCCGAATACCTCGACCAGAACCGCGTCAAAAGCAAGTATATCCACCACAACGTGGACACGCTGGAGCGGATGGAGATCATCCGCGATCTCCGGCTCGGCGTTTTCGACGTGCTGGTGGGGATCAATCTGCTGCGCGAGGGGCTGGACATCCCGGAGGTCGCCCTCGTCGGCATCCTCGACGCGGACAAGGAAGGGCTGCTCCGCTCGGAAACGTCGCTCATTCAGACCATCGGCCGCGCCGCGCGCAACGCGCACGGCCGCGTGATCCTCTACGCCGACGTGATGACCCGTTCGATCGCCGCCGCCGTCGGGGAAACGAACCGCCGCCGCGCCGTGCAGGAGGCGTACAACCAGGCGCACGGCATCGTCCCGCAAACGATCAAAAAGGACGTGCGCGACGTGATCGACACCTCCGCAGAGAGGCTCCCCGGCAAGGGAGAAAAACAGAAAAAGAAACTCACGGCGGCCGAGCGCGAGCGCACGATCGCCGAGCTCTCCGCCGAGATGCGGCGCGCCGCCTCCCGGCTGGAGTTTGAACGCGCGGCGTACCTGCGCGACCGGATCCGCGAGCTGCGCGGAGAGACCGGACAGAAAGAAAAACGCTGAAAAAGGCATTGGATATGGAAGAAAGAAAGATCGTCATCCGCGGCGCGCGGGAAAACAACCTCAAAAATATCGACGTGACCATCCCCCGGGACAAGCTGGTCGTGCTGACCGGGCTCTCCGGCTCCGGCAAGTCCTCCCTCGCGTTCGACACGCTCTACGCGGAGGGGCACCGGCGCTTCGTGGAGTCCCTCTCCTCCTACGCGCGGCAGTTCCTCGGCCAGCTCGACAAGCCGGACGTGGACTCTATCGAGGGGCTCTCCCCCGCCATCTCCATCGACCAGAAGACCACCTCCCACAACCCGCGTTCCACCGTCGGCACCGTGACGGAGATCTACGACTACCTGCGCCTCCTTTACGCCCGCGTCGGCACGCCGCACTGCCCCGTCTGCGGGAAGGAGATCGCCCGCCAGTCCACCGACGGCATCGTCGACAGGATCCTCACCCTGCCGGAGGGGAGCCGTTTTCAGATCCTCGCGCCCGTCGTGCGCGGGGAAAAGGGCCGGCACGAAAAGGTCCTCTCGGACGCCAAAAAGAGCGGCTACGCCCGCGTCCGCGCGGACGGGATCCTCTACGATCTCTCCGAAGAGATCCCGCTCGACAAAAACAAAAAGCACCGCATCGAGATCGTCGTCGACCGCCTCGTGATGAAGGAGGGGGTGCGTCAGCGCGTCGCCGACTCGGCGGAGACCGCCCTCCGCGCCGCCGACGGCAACCTGATCGTCGAGGTCCTCCCCGACCGGGACGGAAACGGCGGGGAAGAGCTCGCCTTTTCCCAGAACTACGCCTGCGAGGAGCACGGCTTTTCCTTCGGGGAGCTCGAGCCGCGGATGTTCTCCTTCAACAACCCCATCGGCGCCTGCCCCGTCTGCGCCGGGCTCGGCGAGCTGCAGCACGTTTCGGTGGACAAGGTCATCCCCGACCGCTCCCTCTCCCTGCGGGAGGGCGCCGTCGCCGCCAACGGCTTCAAAAGCATGGACGACGACTCCTGGAGCGGCCCCCTGATCGCCGCGGTGGGGGAAAAGCACGGCTTTACCCTCGATATGCCGATCGCCGACTTCTCCGACGAAGCGCTCCGGGTCCTTCTTTACGGCTCCGGCGACGAGCGCTACGATGTGGTCCGCACCTTCGGCAAACGCGCCACCCGCCAGTTCGCCGCCTTCGAGGGGATCATCAACGCCATCGAACGCCGGAGAAAGACCTTCCCCGGCGAATACTACGACTCGTTTCTCGAGGAAACGGTCTGCCCCGCCTGCCGCGGCGACCGCCTCAACCCCGCCGTCCTCTCGGTGACCGTCGGCGGGCTGAATATCGCCCGGCTCTGCGACCTTTCGGTGGAAAAGCTCCTCCCCTTCTTTTCCTCCCTCGCCCTCGAGGGGGAAAAGGCGGTCATCGCGCGCGAGATCCTCAAGGAGATCCGCGCCCGCCTCTCCTTTCTCTCGAACGTGGGGCTTTCCTACCTCACCCTCTCCCGCAAGGCGGGCACCCTCTCCGGCGGGGAAGCGCAGCGCATCCGCCTTGCCACCCAGATCGGCTCCTCCCTGACCGGCGTGATGTATATCCTCGACGAGCCGAGCATCGGGCTCCATCAGCGGGACAACGGCAAGCTGATCGCGGCGCTGAAGAACCTCCGCGACCTCGGCAACACCGTCATCGTCGTCGAGCACGACGAGGAGACGATGCGCGCGGCGGACTACCTCGTCGATATCGGCCCCGGCGCCGGCGTCCACGGCGGACGCCTGATCGCCGCCGGCACGCCGGAGGAGGTCGCGGCGACGGAGGGGTCGATCACCGGAGACTTTCTCTCCGGCCGGCGGAAGATCCCCGTCCCCGCCGTCCGGCGTAAGGGCAACGGGCGTTTTCTCACCGTGCGCGGCGCCCGCCAGAACAACCTCAACAACGTCGACGTCACCATCCCCCTCGGCACCTTTACCTGCGTCACCGGCGTCTCCGGCTCCGGCAAATCGTCGCTTGTCAATATGATCCTCTACCGCGCCCTCGCCGCCCGCCTCAACCGCGCCTCCACCAAGCCCGGCGCCTTCGACTCGCTCGAGGGCGAGGAAGCGCTCGACAAGATCATCAACATCGACCAGAGCCCCATCGGCCGCACCCCGCGCTCCAACCCCGCCACCTATACCGGCGTTTTCAACGATATCCGCGCCCTTTTCGCCAAAACCAAGGACGCAAAAGCCCGCGGCTACAACCCCGGCCGCTTCTCCTTCAACGTCTCCGGCGGACGGTGCGAGGCGTGCGGCGGCGACGGCGTCAAACGGATCGAAATGCACTTCCTCTCCGACGTTTACGTCAAATGCGACGTCTGCAAAGGCAGACGCTACAACCGCGAGACGCTCGAGGTCCGCTTCAAAGGCAAAAACATCGCCGACGTGCTGGAGATGACCGTCGAGGAGGCCGCCGCCTTCTTTGCCGATCTCCCCGCCATCGCCGGCAAGCTGAACACCCTCTGCGACGTCGGGCTCGGCTACGTCAAGCTCGGGCAGAGCGCCACCACCTTCTCCGGCGGGGAGGCGCAGCGCGTCAAGCTCGCCTACGAGCTCGCCAAACGCAGCACCGGCAAAACCATCTACCTGCTCGACGAGCCGACCACCGGCCTCGCCGCCGCCGATATCGAACACCTGCTCGACGTTCTCCGCCGCCTCGTCGAACAGGGCAACACCGTCCTCGTCATCGAGCATAACCTCGACGTGATCAAAACCGCCGATTACCTCATCGACCTCGGCCCCGAGGGCGGCGACGCCGGCGGCCGCGTCGTCGCCACGGGCACCCCCGAGGAGGTCGCGGGAAACCCCGCCTCCTTTACCGGACAGTATCTTAAGCCGATGTTAGAGAGGAAAGAATAGCAAAAGACTTCCTTTTCTGAAGAAAAGGAAGCGAAAAGACTTTCCGAAAGGGAAGAATAAGGCGCGAACAAAACGGACAGTAACAAAAAGCCGGTCGGTAGGTCTGACCGGCTTTTTGCTTTGTCTATTCTGTGTAGGATGATCGCACCGTTTGCCTCCCTTGTGTAAAGGGAGGGGGACCGCTTGCGGTGGAAGGAGTTTTCCCTGCCTCCCTCCCCGAGGCCCGTGCCCCAAAAGGTCCGTTGGACCTTTCCGGGGACCCCGCCGGGCCGGTGGCGCGGCTTGCCGCGACGGAAGGAGTTTCGTCTCCCTGTCTTTTCTCCCGCGTTCTCCCTTTCTCCCTTGACTCCTTCAGTCGCCTTCGGCGACAGCTCCCTCAAGAGGGAGC
>JAFSSQ010000014.1 GCA_017450965.1 Clostridia bacterium | reverse complement strand
GTTTTCTCGTTTTTGTAACTTTTCACTTCTCCCTTTGGGAGAAACTTCACGCTGCCAAGCAGCGCTTCACTCCGCCGGAGGCGGAACTTCACTTGCGGCTTTGCCGCAAACTTCACTGCCGCGCTCGTGCGAGCGCGGCTCGGGAGGGAGCCAAACGCGCACGGCGCGGGAGAAGGAAGACGCTTTTTTCCGGATTTGGGCTTTCAGACAAAGCAAAACGCCGGTCAGACGTACCGACCGGCGTTTTGATACGGCTTGCTTTGTTCGCTCCTTATTCTCCCGTTTTAAAAAGTCTTTTCGCTTCCTTTTCTTCAGAAAAGGAAGTCTTTTGACTGCTTTTCTCCGGAAAAGGAAGGGCGTTTTTCCTCTTACCTCAACGTGATCCCGAGGGTTTTTTCGAGGTAGGAAAGGAGCTTGGAGACGGCCTTGTCGGCTTCCTCGTCGGTGATGGTGCGGTCGGCGGCGCGGAGCCAGACGCGGAAGGAGACGGACTTTTTGTTTTCGCCGAGCTGGGCGCCGCGGTAAACGTCGAAGAGGCGGACGCCGCAGAGCAGTTTTTCCCCGGCGGCGCGGAGGGCGCGCTCGATGGCGCCGACCTCCAGCTCCTCCCCGCAGACAAAGGAGAAGTCGCGGGTGGAGGAGGGGAACTTCGGCAGGGGGGTAAACTGCGGGATGCCGCCGCGCAGGGAGAAGAGCGCGTCGAGATCAAGCTCCGCCGCGTAAACGCGGGTCTCGGCGGGGAAGCCGAACCCGGCGGCGACGGCGGGATGCAGCTCGCCGAGCGTACCGATCGCGCGCTCACCCGCCGAAACGGTCGCGGCGCGGCCGGGATGGAAGGTGGGGGAGTCGGTCAGGGCGGCAAAGTCCGGCTCGCCGGCGCGGGCGAGGGAGAAAAGCTCGCACACCGCGCTCTTGAGGCGGTAGAAATCCCCGTCGCCGTAGAAGCCGAGAACGAGGGAGACGCGCTCGTCGGGCAGCTCGTTTTCGTCCTCTTTCGGCAGATAGACCGAGGCAAGCTCGAAGATCGCGGCGGCGTCCGCGCCGCGGGAACGGTTGCGGAGCAGCACGTCGAGAAGCGAGGGCAGGGCGGTGGTGCGCATGATGCCGGTATCCTCGCCGAGGGGGTTGCGGATCTTCACGCTGCGGCGCAGGGGGCTGTCCTCGGGCAGACGGATGCGGTCGTAGAACTTCGGAGAGATGAAGGAGAAGGTGACCGCCTCAAAATAGCCGAGAGCGGCGAGCCGGTCGGAGACGGCACGGCGGAACTTCTGCCGGTCGGTGAGCCCGCCGCGGGTGGTCTCTCCGCGCAGGGGGGTGGAGCGGATCGCCTCGTAGCCCCAGATCCGGACGACCTCCTCCGCCACGTCGTTCATACAGCCGACGTCCCCGCGGAAGGAGGGGACGGTGATCTTCCCGTTTTTCACGGTGAAATCGAGCGAGCGGAGGATCCGTTCCATCTCCGCGCCGGGAATGTCGGTGCCGAGGAAGCGGTTGATCTTCTCCGGCTCCAGCGGCAGGACGGTCGGGTCTTTCTTCCCCGGGAAGGCGTCGATCGTTCCGTCGGCGATCTCGCCGGCGCCGAGCAGGGCGACGAGCTCGCAGGCGCGGTCGAGCGCGGGCAGGCAGTTTTCGGCGCAAAGGCCCTTTTCAAAGCGGGAGGAGGACTCGGTGCGCATCCCGAGGGCCTTCGCCGCCCGGCGGACCGAGCCGCCGCGGAAGTTGGCGCTCTCGAAGACGACGGTGGTCGTTTCGTCGGTGATCTCGCTGTTTTCCCCGCCCATCACGCCGGCGAGGGCGACCGGTTTTTTTGCGTCGGCGATGACGAGCATCGAGGAGGAAAGGAGGTGATCCTTGCCGTCAAGCGAGCGGAAGCTCTCTCCCTCCGCCGCGCGGCGGACGGTGATGGCGGAGCCCTCCAGGCACCGGTAGTCGAAGGCGTGCATCGGCTGGCCGTACTCGAGCATCACGTAGTTGGTGATGTCGACGATATTGTTGATCGGGCGGACGCCGGAGGCGCGCAGGCGCATCCGCATCCAGAGGGGGGAGGGCGCGATCTTCACGTTCCGGACGACGCGCGCGGTGTAGCGCGGGCAGAGGTCGGGATCCGCGATCTGTACCGAGAGGAAGTCTCCGGTCTTTTCCTTTCCCGCGCGGAAGGCCGGTTTTTTGACCGAGAGGGTCCTGCCGAAGGAGGCGGCGGTCTCGCGGGCGAGCCCGATCACCGAGAGGCAGTCCGGGCGGTTGGAGGTGATCTCAAAATCGACGACGACGTCGGAGAGCCGCAGCGCCTCGCGGATATCCACGCCGACCGGTGTCGAGGGGTCGAGGATGAGGATCCCGTCCTCGGCGGCGCCGGGCATCTCGTGCGTCGTGAGCCCGAGCTCCGCGATCGAGCAGAACATCCCCTCCGACTCCACGCCGCGCAGCTTGCCGGTTTTGATCGCGATCCCGCCGGGCAGGGTCGCCGGCGCGAGCGCCGCGGGAACGACGGCGCCTTCAAAAAGGTTCTGGGCGCCGGTGACGATCTGCTTGGTCACGCCGCCGCCCACGTCCGCTTGGCAGACCCAGAGGTGGTCGCTGTTTTCATGCCGGACAAGGGAGAGGATCTTCGCCGTTTTCACGTTCACGATATCCTCGCCGAGGATCTCAAACCCCTCGACCTTGGAGCCGGTCGCCGTCATCCGGTCGCAGTATTCTTTCGGCGCGATCCCGTCGCAGGGGACGAAATCGGAGAGCCATTCAAGCGATAATTTCATCTTTTTTGCTCCTCCTTAAAACTGAGAGAGAAAACGGACGTCGTTTTCATAGAGCAGGCGCATATCGTCGATCTTGTAGCGGAGCATCGCGATCCGCTCCACTCCGAGACCGAAGGCAAAGCCGGAATAGACCTCGGTGTCGATGCCGCAGTTGGAGAGGACGAAGGGATGCACCATCCCCGCGCCGAGGATCTCGATCCAGCCCTCGCCCTTGCAGACGCGGCAGCCCTTGCCGCCGCAGGCAAAGCAGGAGGCGTCCACCTCCGCCGAGGGCTCGGTGAAGGGGAAGTGGTGGGGACGGAAGCGGATGCGGGTGTCCTCGCCGAAGAGCTGCTTCGCGAAGATCTCCAGCGTGCCCTTGAGATCTCCCATCGTCACGCCGCGGTCCACGACCAGCCCCTCCAGCTGATGGAAGAGCGGGGAGTGGGTGGCGTCCACCGCGTCGGAGCGGTAGACCCGGCCGGGGGAGATCATCCGGATCGGCGGTTTTTTCTTCTCCATCGTGCGGACCTGCACCGGGGAGGTCTGCGAGCGGAGCAGGATATTGTCGGTGATGTAGAAGGTGTCCTGCGTGTCGCGGGCGGGGTGATCCTCCGGGATATTGAGGGCGACGAAGTTGTAGTAGTCGTATTCGACCTCCGGCCCCTCCGCCACTTCAAAGCCCATCCCGCAGAAGATGTCCTCCAGCTCGCGCTGGACCGCGGTCAGCGGGTGCAGCGCGCCGGAGACGGCGGGCGCGGGGAGGGTCACGTCGAGCTTCTCCGCGGCGAGCTTTTTCTCGAGCGAGGCGGCGGCGCGCTCCTTTTTCGCCTTTTCGATCCCCTCTTCGATCATCACGCGCAGGGCGTTGACCGCCTGTCCGGCGGCGGGGCGCTCCTCGGGCGAGAGCTCGCCCATCGAGCGCAGCAGCGCCGTCAGCTCGCCCTTTTTGCCGAGATAGCGGATCCGCAGCGACTCGGGGTCGAGCTGCCGGTCCGCGAGGGCGGCGAGAGCCTCCGCCCGCATTTGTTCCAGTTTTTCTTTCATATCGGAAGAACTCCTTTCAGCGTTCCTTTTGGAGAAAATAAAAAATCCGCCCGTCCCAACAGGACGAACGGAACAACCGTCCGCGGTACCACCCGTCTTCCGGAAAAGATCCGGCGCTCAAGCCCACGGCTTTTGGCGGACAGACCGGTCCGCGCGGCGCCTCGGAGGGCGAAAGGCGCGCGGCGCCCGCCGGTCCGTTTGCAGCCGGGACGGACCTCTCTGGAGGCGGGGGATGCCGTTTGCCGATCCTCGTCGTCGGCGATGCCTTATTATAGCACGGCCGTTTCGTGAAATCAACGGCTTTTCGGAAAAAAGCGGGGAAAACCCGGGAAAAAGGGGAAAAAACCCTACCGCGTCCCGGCGGTCAGGCGGATCAGGAGGTCCCGGTCGTCGTCTTTCGCCGCTTTGCAGCGGCGGACGGCGCCGCACCGGCGGCAGACGTGGGTGATCACAAATCCGCGTTTGGGGTCCGGCTCGGTCTTTACCGCCTCCATCAGCCCGCCGCAGTCCGCCCGCCGGTCGCCCGGCAGAACGTCGAGATGGAGGGAGGAAAGGCAGAAGGGGCAGTGATTGCGCGAGGAGTAGCCGAGCGGCGGCACCTCCCGGCCGCAGGCGGCGCAGCGAAAGCCCTCGTCGTTCTTGCGGAAGCGTTTTTCCTCCGTGCCTTCCATAAAATGGCTCCTTTTCCTGTTTTTCGGGGTCGTATCGTTTTCCGTCCGGCGGGGCAAACTGTGAAAAAGACGAAAAGGACGGAAAAACGAGATGAAACGAGAATACGGCGGCCTTCTGCCGCTTCTTTTGACCGCCTTTGCGCTGGCGGCGTTTTTTGCGATGTTCCCCGTCTCCGCGCGGGCGGAGGCGGTCGCGGTCCCCGCGGACGCGGCTTGGGGCGAGAACGCGGTCCCGGCGGAAAACGGCGGGGATCCCGACGCGCCGGCGGACGGAGTACTGCCCGGCGCGGGCGGGGACGCGGGGGAGAGCGCGGAGCCGTCCGGCTCCTTTACCCTCGTGATCGCCGCGATCATCGCCGTGGCGGCGGTGATCCTGATCCTTCTGATGCTTCCGGGAAACGGGGAGGAAACGCGCCGGTAGGCGCGGTTATTTGCCGACGCAGAAACGGGAAAACACCCGGGCGACGATCTCCTCGCTGACCGAGCGGCCGTCCAGCTCCCCGAGCGCGGCGATCGCTTCCTCCGTATCGGAGAGGACGCAGTCCTCCGGCATCCCGCTTTTCTGCGCGGCGAGGGCGCGGCCGAGCGCCTCGCGCGCGGCGAGCGCGGCGGCGTACTGC
>JAFSSQ010000013.1 GCA_017450965.1 Clostridia bacterium | reverse complement strand
TTTTGTCTGTCCAGACGCTGCGGGGATCGAGGATCTCGGCGGGAACGTTGGGGCAGGTCTTCGGGATATTGACGTTGAAGATCGGATCGCGGACGTATTCAACGTTGTCGAGCTCGCCGGCGAGAGCGGCCGAGACCATGGCGCGGGTGTATTTCAGCTTCATTCTCGGGACCTCGCCCGCGTGTCCGCCGCACCAGCCGGTGTTGACGAGGAAGACGCTTGCGCCCGTTTCCTGCAGCTTTTTCCCCAGCATCGTCGCGTAGACGGAAGGATTGAGAGGGAAGAAGGGCGCGCCGAAGAGGGTCGAGAAGGTGGTGACCGGCTTGGTGATGCCGCGCTCGGTGCCCGCCAGCTTGCTGGTATAGCCGGAAACGAAATGGTACATCGCCATATCGTTGTCGAGCTTGGAGATCGGCGGGATCACGCCGAAGGCGTCCGCCGTCAGGAAGACGATGGTCTTCGGCTGTCCGCCCACGCCGGGGATCGCGGCGTTCGGGATGTATTCGACCGGGTAGGCCGCGCGGGTGTTCTCGGTGAGGGAGCCGTCCGCGTAGTCGGGCGTTCCGTTTTCGTCGAGGATGACGTTCTCCAGCAGGGAGCCGAACTTGATCGCGCGGAAGATCTCCGGCTCGCGTTCCTCCTCCAGCCCGATGCACTTGGCGTAGCAGCCGCCTTCGATATTGAAGACGCCGTCGGCGGACCAGCCGTGCTCGTCGTCGCCGATCAGCTTGCGCGCCGGGTCGGCGGAGAGGGTGGTCTTGCCGGTGCCGGAAAGACCGAAGAAGACGGCGGAGTCGCCGTCCTCGCCGATGTTGGCGGAGCAATGCATGGAGAGGATCCCCTTCTTCGGGAGAACGTAGTTCATCACCGAGAAGACGCTCTTTTTGATCTCGCCGCTGTACTGGCTGCCGGCGATCAGAACCTCGCGCGTCTCGTAATTCAGGAGGATCGCCGCCTCGCTGTGGACGCCGTCCACCTCGGGAATGCATTTGAAGCCGGGAGCCGCGATCACCGTGTAATCGGGGGTAAAGTTCTCGAGCTGCTCCGCGGTCGGGCGGATCAGAAGCTGATGGATAAAGAGATTCTGGCTGGCAAGCTCGTTGACGATGCGGAAGCGCTGGGTGTACTTCGGATCCGCGCCGGCAAAGCCGTCGAAGACGTAGAGATCCTTGTTCTGCAGATAGGCGAGCATCTTCGCTTTGATCGCGTTGTAGCGGTCCTCCGCGATCGGGCGGTTGATCTTCCCCCACGCGATCTCGTCGTGCACGGATGCGGTGTCTACGATAAATTTATCGTCAGGGCTGCGGCCCGTGTATTTGCCTGTTTCCACAAGGAGTGCGCCCGTATCGGAAAGGCGCCCCTCGCCTCTCGCCAGCGCCTGTTCGACCAGCGCCGGGATCGGCAGATTGCGGTACACTTTGCCGTTTCCGGCAATACCGAGTTCAATGGGTGTCAGCATGATTTCATATCCTCCTTAACAATAGGTTTTTCGTGTGATTATGATCGGATTGCGGTTTGACCGGACGGCCGTTTTTGCAAGTCCGGGAAGAGAAACCTGCCGAAAGACCGTTTCCTCCGGTCAAAAACGCGCGCCGATCTGACGGCAATCCCCTTTTCATCCATTATACATTATAAACCAAGTGTGCCGGAAATGCAAGAGGAAACCTTCATTTTTCCGGCGGCCCGCTCTTTTTCCCGGAGGAATGCCGAAGATCCGAGCGGGAGAAAACCGTCCGGGTCCGGCGGACAAAAAAAGTCCCCGCGCCGGGCGCGGGGACGCGGGGACAGAATCGTCATTTTCTTTTTTCGATCGGGATCCAAAGCTCGATATAGCGGGACTGATTGATCGCGGCATCACCGTTTTTCTAATACCGATGCGAGACACGGATCGCAGGGGCGTCGGCGAGCCGGCAGTCTGACGACGGCATCCATTCGCTGACGATCTGCTGATAGAGTTTGTCGACCTCAGTGACCGGATAGCGCATTCGCCCGGCGCGCGCGGTTTTTCCCGACGTTTTGTGCGAAATGCAGTCGGGCGATCCTGCCGTTTTGTCAAGCCGCCAAAGAAACCTTTCCATTTCCGACCGTCCGCTTTTTTCATAATACCATACGATCCCGCCGAAAGCAAGTACGGCGGCGCCCGTTCGGCAGACGATCCGGGAGCACGCCCGGCGGTTTATGCCGTTCATCGTTGACCGTCTTGGCGTTTTGTGGTATACTCTCTGCAGGATCCTTTTTTATTTTTCCCTGTCCCAACCTTTCCCCCGTTTTTTCCGTCTTATAAGTGAAGCCCGGACGAGAGGAGCAATAGCGGATGAAGAAATACGAAAACGAAAGCGACAGTTCGCTCGTGGAAAAGACCCTGTTGGGGGACGGCTTTGCCTACGAGGAACTGGTCCTGCGTCACGAGCGCGCCGTGACGGGGACGGCGATGAAGATCACGAAAAACCGTTTTTCCGCCGAGGACGCGGCGCAGGACGCTTTTGTCGCGGCGTGGATGAAACTGGACGGTTTGCGTGATTCTTCACGTTTTTTTTCGTTCGTTTGCGCCATCGCAAAAAACTGCGCCATCGACCTCTGCAGACGGTACAACTGCGCCGTGCCCGATATCAGTCTGGATCTCCTTGCCTATGCGGATCTCGACGAACAGACGAGATCGGCGCAGGAGGATCAGGCAGACTATGAGCGTCTGCGGGAGGAGGTAGAGCTGTTGGGAGCGGAAACGCGTCTTGTTGTCAAAGCTCACTATTTTGAGGGGCTTTCCGTGCGCGAGATCGCGTCGAAACTCGGCATGCCGGAAGGCACGGTGAAGTGGCGGCTCTCGGAAGGGCGAAAAATGCTGAGGAAAGGATATGGGATCGTGGAAAAAGAATACGACGAAAACGAGGCGCTCGTTCGCCGCGTGATGCGGCAGGTCGAGGAACTCAAACTCTGGAGGTTGAAAAAAGACAAAGCCGGTTTTGAGAACGACTACCGCGCGGCGCTCGGCGCCGTGGAGGCGCTGGAGGAATCGGAAGACAAGCATCACGCGCTTGCCGACGTACTGATTTGCGGCTATTGGTGGATCCCCGGTGAAAAGAACGACGAACTGATGAAGCGGATCAAGGAATCCGCCGAAAAGGGACGCAACGAAGATGCGATGACGGCGGTCATGGAAAACGAGGAAGAGCGGTACAGGGGGCAGGAGCTGATCGATTATATGCAGAAGATCCAGCTGCCTTATCTGGAAAAGCTCGGCTTCGTAAAGGCACAGGCGTACGTCTTCTTCTGGATGGGGCGCGAGTATCTCGACGCGGACAAAGAAAAAGCCGGGGAGTGCTTTGAAAAAGCGAAGAGCCTGCTGCGCCCCGTCGACGTCTATTACGCTGTTTCGGTTGCCGCTTTTCGGATCCTGCCCCGGATCCGGAACGAACCGGATGAGATTTGCTGTGCGAGCGGATCTCTGCTGAAAAAGATCGACGGAAGCTATTACCTATGGACGGAACCGGGGTTCATGATCGGCGGAGGCGCGGGACTCTTTTATCACGCCGGGCTGTTTGACAGGATGTTGTTCGACGCCGCACTGAGGGTCGGTGAAACGAGGGTCTCCTCCGACGGCGCAGCTTCGCGCACCTTCGTTGCGGATCGGCTGACCGTCGATACCCCCGCCGGTCGTTTTTTAAACTGCCGGCGCTACAGGACCGTCATACCCGAAACGCAGTGGGCAGGCAGTATCGAAACCGATTACGCGGCCGGCGTCGGGATCGTGCGGCAGAAAACGGATTTTCGTTTCAAAGACAAAAGAAACGCCGAATGGCTCCTTTCCGACTGCCGGATCAAGGGGGGCAAGGGCTTTCTGCCTTTTGCGATCGGAAACAGGTGGGAATACCGAAAAGTCGAAACAAGAGACGGATACCTTCAATCAGCGGATCCCGCGGTTTATGAAGTAGTAGGGATGAGCGAGGATTCGGTCTCTGTGGCAGGCGATTATTATCATAGAAACGCGTATGATCTCACCGGCTTTGCGGGGAATATGCTTTGTGCGAGCGAGGGGTATTTCAACAACTTGACCCAGCAGCTGGTCGACGTTCTGCCGTATTTTGCAAAGGCAAAGACCCTTGCCGGAACGAGGCGTGAAAAACTCCAGGCAGACGTTGCGTATCGGGTCATGCACCGGATCCTGCACACTTTTCCCGGTTTTGATCCCGCTTATACCGAATACGGGCGCTGGAATTTCTTTCATCTCAGCGAAATCAAACGGAAAGACGGGGGCGTCGTGCTGCTTATCAAAGACAACGATTATCACTTTGAACTCAAAGATATGAAAAATGTCGGCCATAATGGCTATCCGGTGCTACACAGTTTTCTCTATGATATGCTCTCCGACGCGACCGGCGATTGGCTTTGGAACGACGAGTGGATTCCCGGCGCGCATTTTGAGCGATCCTTGAATCTGAACGGCCGGGCCGATCCGCTCGATGTGAAAATCGACATTGCGCCCGTGCTTGAACGGGTGGAAACGCCGGCCGGCGTCTTTGAAGACTGTCTCAGGCTGACCTTCGATCTGCACGGGCTTAAGGGCGGGAACGCCTACCGTGGCGGCGTTAAGCATTACTGGTTTGCACCGGGCGTCGGGATCGTGCAGATGAAAGCGCCGTATCGGGGCGAGCATATCAGCCATTGGGCGCTTACCGGATATCGGGGAACGGGCGAGGGCTACTTTCCCTGTGCCGACGGGTTTTCCCGCCGGTATGAGGCGCAGAATCTGAAGGGCGGCTGGCACGGCTCGGTCGAATACACCTTTCTTGAGGACGAAGAAGGGTTGACACTTTTCCGCGACGCGCTCGGCACGCAGGACCGTGCCGACTACGAAGCAACGGGAAAGAAAGATTGAAGCCGCGGCCTTTTTCGGAGCCGGGATCGGCTGCCGGCCGCAACAAGAAGACCGGGGCGGCTCTCCGAGCCAGCTCCGGTCTTTTCCTTCGGTTTTTGATCCTCGCGCCGCGGCGCGGGAAGGAGGGAAACGCGTGTTTACGCAAACGTCTTCGCGATCACGGCGTTTGCCGCCGCGTAGTCGTCGCAGACGACGATCACCACGTATTTTCCTTTTTGTACGGCGATCGCGGCGTTGAGGCGGTCCGCCTCTTTCGCGTTATACTTGCGGTAGAGCGCCTCCTGGGAGGCGAGGTAGTCCTTTGCCGTCTGTAGGAGGTTTTTCGCCGCGGCGGCGTCCTTTGCCGTAAAGACGGTGATCTCCTCCGCCGTCGCGCCCGTTCCGCGGTAGGCGATCGCTTCCGCCTCCCCGTCCGCGCCGTAGGCGATCAGGGCGAGCTCGCCCGGCACCTCGTCCGGCGGCAGCTCGAAGCAGTCCGCAGCGAGAAGGGCCGCGGCAAGGGCGGAGGGGTCAATTTCGTAGTTTTTTTCTCCGCAGGAGAAGAAAGAGAGAAGAAGGAGCGGGCAGAGAAGGAGAGCGATCGTTTTTTTCATGGTCATTCCTTTCTTACGGGGTAACGGTATGGGAGAGGAGATAGTTTTTCCATGCCAGCAGATGCTCGGCGTTCAGATGGATCCCGTCCGGCGCGTAATCGGCGGGCAGATACCCCCCGTCGCCGCCGAAGGGAGCGTCGCAGTCCACGTAAAAGACCTTCTTTTCCTCCGCCAGTTTGAGGACCGCGGCGTTGAACGCCCGCACCTTTTCAAGCGAGTGCCAGCTGACGTTCTGTTCCTCCGCGCGGGACATCGGGATAATGGCCTCGAGATAGATCAAAGCGTCCGGGTTGCAGGAGCGGATCGTATCCACGATCTTGCCAAGCGAGGCGGCGTATCCGGACGCGGAAGGCCAGCCGAGCTCGTTGAGCCCGAGCGCAAGATAGACCTTGGAGAAGTTGCCGTTGAGCGCGCGCAGCGCTTCCTCCGCGGTCTCTGTGGACTTGTTAAAACTTTTTTCCGTATAAAAGGTATTCACGTTCATCCCCACGAAGGAGAGGACCTGCGTTTTCGTCAGATCGAAGTTCCCGCGCCAGCGGAGCGATTCGGTGCGCGAATCTCCGATCAGGACCGCGTCGTCAAAATACGAGGCGGCCTTCGGCGCGCTCTCCGGGACGGGTTTGGAATAGTCGTAACCCGCCACGGGGATCACGGCGGGGATCGGGGTCGCCTGTGTTTCGGGCGCTTCGGTCTCCGGCGTCTGCGTTACGGGCGCGGCCGTTTCCGGGGCAGTCGATTCTTCGCCCGCGTGGGACTCGGTCGTCGGAGACTGCGTTCCGGGGAGGGTCTCCTCCGCGCCCGGCACGGTCACGGACGAGGCGGGACGGGTCGTATCGGCGGAAGGGAGGTTTGCGCCGCCGCAGGAGCTCAAAAGAAGGGCGGGGATCAAAAGAAAGAGAAGCAGGGAAAGAAGTTTGGCGTTCATGAGAGATCTCCTGATCTCGGGCGGGAGGGCCGCCCGGAAAATGAAGAAACGGGATCCGGAAAAAGCCGGTAAAAAGCGGGATCAGTTGACCGGGGCGGCGGAAAGGAGGTCTTTGCAGGAGAGGAGGATCTCCCGCTCGGAGAAGGGAAGGCGTTTGCCGCGCACAAGCTGGTAATCCTCGTGCCCTTTTCCCGCCAGCAGCACGACGTCGCCCGGGCGGGAACGTTCTGCCGCCCAGCGGATCGCCTCCCGCCGGTCCGGGATGGAAACGACGGCGCAGGCGGAGCCCTCAAAGGAGGGGAGAATATCGGCGATGATCTCCTCCGGCGGCTCGAAATCGGGGTCGTCCGCGGTGAGGATCGCCAGATCGCACGCCTCGGCCGCCGCGTCTCCGAGATCGCGCCGGCGGCCCCGCGTCCGCCCGCCGACCGAGCCGAACAGGCAGATCAGGCGCCGGGGGCCGTATTCCTTCAGCGCGGCGAGGACCGAACGGAGCGCGAGTCCGTTGTGGGCGAAGTCGATCACAAAATACCGGTCGTCCGCGAGGGGGACGCACTCAAAGCGCCCCTTCACCGTGACCGACGCAAGCGCTGCGAGGGAAACGTCCTCGTCCACGCCGAGCGCCTTGGCCGCGGCGATCGCCGTCAGGGCGTTAGAGACGTTGAAGCGCCCGGGCAGACGGAGGGAGAGGGAGCGGTCCTTGCCGGCAAGAGAGCAGTCCGCGCCGGTGCCGAGGTATCCGTCCCGCTTTTCAAAGCGGACGGCGGAGGCGGTATAGTCCCCCCGTCCCGCCATCGAGACGGAAACGGCGGGAACGCCGGGCGGCAGCATATCGGGGGCGTGCGGGTCGTCCGCGTTATAGACGACCGTTTCCGTCCCGTAATCGAAGAACAGGGAACGCTTGCACGCCTTGTAATGCTCAAAGGTGGGGTGCTCCGCGCCGCCGATGTGGTCGGGGGCGAGGTTGGTAAAAACGGTCACGGGAAAGGTAAGCCCGAACACGCGCTTGAGATAAAGCGCCTGGGAGGAGACCTCCCGCCCGGCGTGGTTCCCGCCGTGCGCGGCCATATCCGAAAGATAAGACTGCAGCTCCGCGCTGCCGGGCGTCGTGTTTTTCGTATCGGGGAGAGAAACGTCCGCGTAGCGCACGCCGTTCGAGCCGATATAACCCGCCCGGATCCCCGCGCGGCAGAGGATCTCCGTCAGCATCAGGGCGGTCGTGGTCTTTCCCTTGGTCCCGGTGATGCCGATCAGGGTCAGCCGGTTGGCGGGATTGCCGAGGATCTTTGCGGAAAGGAGAGCCAGCGCCTCGCGGGAGTCCTCCGCGAGGTAGACGAAGGCGTCCTCGGGCAGCAGGATCTTTTCCTCCTGCACCACGAAGGCGCGGCAGCCGCTCTCGTAGGCGCAAAAGAGGTAATCGTGCCCGTCGGAGACCATCCCCTCGACCGCGACGAAGAGATCGCCGCGCTTTACCACGCGGGAGTTGTCGCAGACGCGGTCGATCTCGACCGCCGGCATCGGGCGCAGCGCCCGTCCGCGCAGCCCGGGGATCGCAAAAAGTTCAGATAACAGCAAAACAAATCCTCCGCAGGAGAGAAAATCCGTACTCTCCGGTTATTTTACCACAATCCGAAAAAAAAAGAAACACTTTCCGGAAAAAATTTCGGAAAGGCGGGATTTCCGTCGAAACGGGACCGCGCTCCGGGACCGGCCCGTCCTCCGCGCGGACGAAAAAACGCGGCGGCGCCGTGGCGCCGCCGCTGCGTTATTTGTTATCGTTTTTTCCGTCCTTCCGGCTTTCCTCCCGGAGACGGTCGATCACGGTGCGGTAGCCGCCGTTTCCGTAGTTGAGGCACCGGCTCACCCGGCTGATCGTCGCGGCGCTCACGCCCGTCTTTTCCGAGATCTGCTGATAGCTCTCCCCCCGGTCGAGCAGGCACGCCGCCTCCAGGCGCTGCGCCATATCCTGGATCTCCTTGATGGTGCAGACGTCCTCAAAAAACAGAGAACACTCTTCCCGGCTTTTGAGCAGCAGAACGGCGTCAAAGAGCCGGTCCGTCGCCTCGGATTGTAAACGCTTCATAGTACCCTCCGGATCGTTTCTTTTTTTAATACATTATCACTTTATTGCGCTGAAGTCAAGTAAAAACTAAAAAATACTTTCCTCGCCGCAGAAAGGGGGGCTTTTTCCGGCTTTCCGGCGCCGGGCAGAGCGGCGGACGGAAAAAACGGAAAAGATCGTCGGCTTTTTGCCGGTTTCTCTTGCAAAGTACCGCCGGAATATGGTAAGGTAAAGGAAAGAAAAAGTTTTTTCAAATAGGGAGCGACCGTTATGAAAACAGAACGAGAGATCACGGAACTGATCCGGCAGATGACCCTGGAGGAGAAAGCCTCTCTCTGCTCCGGCGCGGACGCCTGGAGAACCAAAAAGATCGAACGCCTCGGCATCCCCGCGCTCCGCGTGTCGGACGGGCCGACCGGGCTGCGGATGCCGGAGGATCTGCCGGACGGAAAGTACGGAAAGTCCGTCCCCGCCACCTGCTTCCCGACCGCCTGCGCGCTGGCTTCTTCCTGGAACCGGGAGACGGCGCGCAAGGTCGGCGCCGCCATCGCGCGCGAGGCGAAGGGCGAGGGCGTGGGCATCCTGCTCGGCCCCGGCGTCAATATGAAGCGTTCGCCCCTCTGCGGACGCAATTTTGAGTATTACAGCGAGGATCCTTGTCTCGCCGGCGAGCTGGCCGCCGCGTATGTGGACGGCGTGCAGGAGGAGGGCGTCGGCGCCTGCCTCAAGCACTTTGCCGTCAACAATCAGGAGACGCGCCGCCATACCGTTTCCGCCAACGTCGACGAGCGCACCCTGCGCGAGATCTACCTGCCCGCCTTTGAGACGGTCGTGAAAAAAGCGCGTCCCGCCACGGTCATGGAGTCCTACAATTCTTTCAACGGCACGCCCGTTTCCCGCTGCGGCCGCCTGCTGACCGACATCCTGCGCGGCGAGTGGGGCTTTGACGGTACGGTGATGAGCGACTGGGCGGCGGTCCACGACCGCCCGGAGGATCTGGCGGCGGGTCTCGACCTTGAAATGCCCGGAACGAACGGTTACCGCGACGAGGAGATCGTCGAGGCGGTCCGGGAAGGGAAGATCCGCGAAGAGACGCTCGATCTCGCCGTGTCCCGCGTTCTCAAAACGGTATTTACCTACGCGGAGCAGTCCGCGCCGAAGGCGGATCCGGAGGAGAGCCGCCGGATCGCGCAGGAGGCGGAGGAGGACGCGATCATCCTCCTCAAAAACGAGCAAAACGTCCTCCCCTTTGCGCCCGGAGCGCCGCTCGCGCTGATCGGCGCGCTCGCGGAAAAGCCCCGCATCCAGGGGGGCGGCTCCAGCCATATCAACGTCCGCCGCGTTTCCTCTTTTCGCGAGACGGTCGCGGCGGCCAACGGAGAAAAGACCGAGTACGTCGCCGGTTACACGCTTGACGGCGCGGGAGACGCCGACGCGCTCATCGAGGAGGCGGTCGCCGCCGCCCGCCGCTGCGGACGCGCCCTGATCGTCGCGGGTCTGCCGGAGCAGATCGAGTCGGAGGGTTACGACCGCGCGTCGATGAAGCTGCCGGAAAACCAGAACCGCCTGATCGCCGCCGTCGCGGCCGCGACCCGGCGCGTGGCCGTGCTGCTCGTCGCCGGATCCCCCGTGGAGCTGCCGTGGGCGGGGCGGATCCCCGCGATCCTCCACGCCTATCTCGGCGGCGAGTGCGTCGCCGAGGCGTCCGCCCGCGTCGTATTCGGAGCGGTCAACCCCTCCGGCCACCTCGCGGAGACGATGCCGCTCGCGCTGGAGGACACCCCCTCCTATCTCAACTTCCCCGGCGACCGGGACGAGTGTTTCTACGCGGAAGGGATCTATATCGGCTACCGCTGGTATGAAAAGATGAAAAAGCCGGTCCTCTTCCCCTTCGGGCACGGGCTCTCCTACACCTCCTTTGAACTGTCCGACCCCGCCGCCGACGGGAAGGAGGTTTCTGTTACCGTAAAGAACACCGGCGCCCGGGCGGGAAAAGCGGTCGTCCAGGTCTACGTCGGGCAGGAAAACGCCCCCCTGCCGCGCCCGGAGAAAGAGCTGCGCGCCTTCCGAAAAGTCGCGCTCGCCCCGGGCGAGGAAAAGCGGCTTTCCTTCCCGCTTACCGACCGCGACCTTTCCTTCTACGACGTCCGCACCGCCGCCTTCCGCGCGCTGACGGGGACGTACCGCGTCTTTTTCGGCTTTTCTTCCGCCGATACGCGCTGCGCCGTTTCGCTTTCTCACACCGAAACGCCGCCGAAACCCGCTCCCATCACCCGCAACACCTCGCTCCTCGACCTCGTTACCGACCCCGTTTATGCGCCGGCCGTACGGGATCTGTTGTGCGCGATCTACAGCCCGGGGTTTGACAAGGAGCTCGACGAGCGCGGCATCTCCTTTGAAACGCAGCCCCGCCTCCGCGCGTTCCGATTCAGCGCGCTGCGGATGTTCGTCAACCACCGCCAGGGAGGTCTGACGGAAAAAGCCCTGAACGAGGCGATCAAACGGGCAAACGAGACCCTCGGCCTTTGAGGCCGCTTTGCCCGACGATAACCGGAGGAAACGATGAAACGACCGATTTTTTCTCTCTTTGCTCTTTTTCTGCTCCCCGTCCTGATCCTCTGCGGCTGCGGGCCCGTCCTGCCGCCGGAGGAGACCGGCGCGGCGGAGACGCCCGCCGGGGAGACGGAACCGCCCGCGCCGCGGGAGGTACGGATCCACTCGATCTCCGAGCTGAATACGAAAAGCGAGCGCGATTCCCACGCGGGGGAGACCTCCTTTGCCACGGTGGAGTCGAACTTCCGCGAGTATTTTGAGATCAAACCGTCCGACTTCGGGCTGGAAACGCTCTTTTATCCCCGGCTGAAGCTCCTTCCAAACGGGCGCTACATCCTCTTTTTCCAGGACGGCGTGGTCGGACCGAACGTTTATTACGCCCTCTCGGACGACGGCGTGCATTTCGGGGAGGCGCGGAGCTTTTTCAAATCGAAGTCGAGCAACGACTCTATGTACGCCACCTGCGAGGCGCTTGTCCTCCAAAACGGCGATCTGCTGACCGTCACCTCTTACCGCAATCCCACCAACTATCTCGCCTACCCGGGCAACTGCGGGCTCCTGTGCCGTATCTCGCACGACAACGGCGAGACCTTTACCGCCGCCAAGCGGATCTTTGTCGGCTGCAACTGGGAGCCGGGACTCTGTCAGCTCGCCTCGGGCGAGGTGCAGGTCTACTTCACGAACACCTACGGGCGCAAGACCTCCGAGGGACTGCTTTCCTCCACCGGGACGGCGATCCTCCGCTCCTACGATAACGGCGTGACCTGGAACGGCAGCACCGCGCGGACCTATTCCGGGCAGATCGTCTCGCAGTCGAAGACCGAAAACGTCGGCGGCGTGCAGATGTTCTCCGAGCAGATGCCCGTCCCCGTCGCCCTGCACAACGGGAAGCTCGCGCTCGCGCTTGAGGTCCGTCTCGACCGCAAAAGCAATTTCCGCATCTCCGTTTCCTATTCCGACGATAACTGGGCAAAAGCGCTGACCGTCTTTGAGGACGAGGGCCCGGAGACGAAGCTCAACCGCTTCACCATCGGGGCGGGGCCGTATCTGCGGCAGTTCGAGTCCGGGGAAACCCTGCTCGTCTACAACCGCAAAAACAAGCTGACCGGCCGCGTCGGGGATGAAAACGCCGCCAACTTCCGCGGCGAGGTCGTGCCCTTCTCCTCCGGCAAGGCGACCAACCATTGGGCGGATCTGGAGATCGTCTCCTCTCACGCCGTCCGCACGGCAAACGACGTGCGCACCGATAACGAAAAGGACCCCAACCCCCTGATTTTCGGCACGCTTTACCTTGACCACCGCGTGACCGCCGACCGCTTTGCCGTCACGGCGGACGGGGACAATCTCGAGTGGGAGGGGCACGACGAAGCGCTTTTTGTCGGCTCGGCCACTCAGGCGCAGGAAGCGCTGCGTTTCGCGCATGAGGACGGGTACTTTTCCGTTCTCTGCGAGCGGCTCGACTGGGCGCCCGCCGCGGAGGATACCACCACCCTCTATATCGCCCCGACAGGGGAAAACGACCGCTACCTGATCGTCCGCTTCGGCGCGGACGGCGTGCAGTCCGCCGTGTATAAGGACGGCAAAAACACGGAGACCTTCGATCCCGCCGGGATCGCGTTCGGCTCTTTCGTCCGGGCGCCGGAGGGAGAAAAGGACCCCGAGGCCGGTTATCTCGCGGAGCTGAAGATCCCGATCTCTTACCTGCCCGGGCTTGAGGGAGAGTGCCGTGTCGGCTTTCTGATGGACGCAAAGGAAGACGGCCGCGCGTCGCGCGATCTGCCGGACGGCCTGACGTTAAGCGACGTTTCGACCTGGTTCCGGGTGGTCCTCGGCTGATCCGGAAAAACATACCGAAACGGGGAAAAACCATGAAAAAAACCTTTTTCCGCGCCTTTCTTCTGCTTTCCTTCGCCTTTCTCACGGCGTGCGCTGGCGACCCCGCCGCGCCGGGCACCGGACCGGCGGAGACAGAGCCGCCCGCGCCGCGGGAGGTGAAGATCCATTCGATTTCCGAACTCAACACGAAAAGCGAGCGCGATTCCCACGCGGGGGAGACCTCCTTTGCCACGATGGAGGCGGACTACCGCGCCTATTTCGAGCTCGACGCGGGGGATCTCGGCGGGATTAAGTCCCTCTACTATCCGCGCGTAAAACTCCTCCCGAACGGAAAATATATCCTCTTTTTCCAGAACGGCCGGGTGGGTCCGGATATTTATTACGCCCTCTCGGACGACGGCAGGACCTTCGGCGCCCCGCAGCTCTTCTTCCGCTCCTCAAACGATACGTACTACGCCACCTGCGACGCGCTGGTCCTCCAGAACGGCGACCTGCTCGCCGTCGCCTCCTACCGCGCGCCGAAGGACTATCTGCGCCACCCGCAGAACGCGGGCCTCGTTTTGCGCGTTTCGCACGACAACGGGGTCACGTGGTCCTCCTCCCGCCGCGTTTTCGTCGGCTGCAACTGGGAGCCGTATCTTCTGCAGCTTGCCTCCGGCGAGATCCAGCTCTATTTCACCAACACCTACGGGCGCGAAACGCCGGAGGGAGTCCTTTCCTCGACCGGCGTGGCGATGCTCCGCTCTTTTGATAACGGCGAGACCTGGAACGGCAGTCTGGCGCGGACCTACTCGGCGCAGATCGTCTCCCAGTCGAAGACGGAAAACGTCGGCGGCGTCCAGCTCTTTTCGGAGCAGATGCCGGCCGCCGTGGAGCTGCATAACGGCGGGATCGCGATGGCGATGGAGGTCCGCCTCGACCGCACGGGCAAGTGCGTGCTGACGATGGCGTATTCGCCCGATAACTGGGCAAAAAGCCTCAAGGAATTTGAAGAAGAAGGCCCGCCCGACAAGATCAGCCGCTTCACCGCCGGGATCGGGCCGTACCTACGGCAGCTCGAATCGGGGGAAACGCTCCTTCTCTACGGCCGCAGCGAAAAGCTTGCCTTCCGGATGGGGGACGAAAACGGCAAAGCCCTCGGCCCCGAGATCTTCCCCTATTCGATGCGCTCCTCCAACCGCTGGTCGGCGATGGAGGTTCTCTCCTCCCATACCGTCCTTACCGTCAACCAGACCTATACCAAGGAAGACTTTGACACGACCAAGCTGATCTTCGGCACCCTGCGGCTCGACCACCGCGTCACCGCTCCCCGGCTGTCCGTCACGGCGGACGGGGACAACAGCGAGTGGGAAGGGCAGGGCGAGGCGCTTTTTATCGGCTCTGTCTCTCAGGCGCAGGAAGCACTGCGCTTCGCGCATGAGGAGGGCTACCTCTCCGTCCTTTGCGAGCGTCTGGATTCCCATCCCTCGGAGGGGGACGTGACCACCCTCTATCTCTCCCCGGGGCACGATAAAGACAGCTATCTGATGGTCCGCTTCGGCGCGGAGGGGGTGAGACGCTCCTCTCGCGGGAGGGAAGCTCGACCGAACAACGGGACGCCTCGCGCGTGCTCTTCGGTTCGTATCAGAAGGCTCCGGAGAGCGAGGAAGACGCGGAAGCGGGCTACCTCGCGGAGCTCAAGATCCCGCTCGATCTCCTGCCCGGGCTCGGGGAGGACGTTTCCGTCGGGATCATCATGGATAACCGCGACGGGGAAAAAAGTGTGCGCGACGTTCCGGACGGCTTTTCGATCAGCGACGTTTCCACCTGGTTCAGGGTCGTTCTCGGATAAGAAAGAAAAAAGCGCGCCGCGGTCGTGAAGACCGCGGCGCACCCCTTTTTTTGTTTCCTTGCGCGGCAAGGGGAACAGACGCTATTTCCAAGTATCCGGGAGAGTTTCGACAAGCACCGTCAGCCGGGGATCCTGCAGGAAGAAAAACCGTTTTAAGTCGCGGATGTTTTCCTCGGTGTTCAGACTGCTTTTGATATGGATCGTGCAGATGAGGCTTTTGTTTGAAACGTATCCGTCTACCGTTTCTCCGGCTTTTGTAAAGCTTTTCTTTTCTTTCCGGGAAGGTTTGGAGCAGTTGATCTCCGGAGAATGAAACCGTTGATGAACTTCGGCGCATCCGTCCGAAAGCGAGAACGCGCCGGTGGAAAAAAACTCGTCATCGGGAGGCGTTTCCGTGTTTTCAATATCGGAAAACAGGGGCAGTGTGCCGTTTGCCGTATAATAAACGTCGTCGGTACAGATGATTTTTCCCAGCGTTTCAAACGGTTCTCCGCGGAGTACTTTTTCAAACTCTTCCGCGGTGCCGTTATACAGGACGAGAGAAAGCGAGGGCAGACCCGTAAA
Organism: Clostridia bacterium; assembly: GCA_017450965.1. Taxonomy (GTDB): domain Bacteria; phylum Bacillota; class Clostridia; order Oscillospirales; family CAG-272; genus RUG12395. The sequence goes on along the minus strand of JAFSSQ010000013.1, from coordinate 12,849 downwards.
GGCGCCGTTTTCTATCAGTTCAAGTCCTTTTCCCAACACGACAAAGCTGACGATCGCGCAGTTTCGGAACGCGTTCGCGCCCACCATTTTGATCCCGTCGTGCAGAAGGATGGCTTTGATTTTTTCGTTGTTTTCGTACGCGTCGGCCGGAACCGCCTCGATATGCCTGTCAAATTGGACCGTTTCATCGGCGTAGGCGGAAAAAACCGCTTTTCCGTCACGCATAAAAAGAATGCAGTTTTTCTTTTTGACGGGTTTGAATTTCATTTTTATCACCTCTTTTCTGCATGTTAGCATATCAGGCGTCCCGTATTCGGTACATGATTCCTTATTCTGAAAGAATAAAACAAAAAACGCGGAGAAATCCCGCGTTTTCAGAGCGTTTTTGCCGTTTGGAGAAAGTTCTCCCGGTCCGTGAGGATATTGAGAGCGGCGAGCAGGGCGTTCGCCGTCATGTTTTCTGGCAGCCCGTAGGCGCGGGCGAGCGCGGCGCGTTTTTGTTTGCTCTCCGGCCCGCCCGAGAGTCCGAGGAGCATCAGATCGCGCTTTTCGATCCCCGCGCGCTTCGGGCGGGAGCCGCCCGCAAAGGGAGCAAGCAGCCGGTAAAGCGTTTCCGGATCCGTCCCCTCCACGCCGAGGATCCCTTCGGCAGCGGCGCGCCCGCTTTTTTCGTTTCTTTGCCGATCCTTTGAGCGTGCCGGTCAATTCACGCGTATGGATCCCGACAAATCGGAATTTATCTCGCTGACACCATTCTGATTTCTGTTGCGCCACAGTTCGGGTTGACCAATTCTTCTCCGTCAGGAGAGAAACCGCATTTCTGATAGAAGCGTATTGCCCGTTTATTCTCTTTCAGGACCCAAAGACAAACCCGCGGATAGTTTTTCAGTTGCTCAAGTCCGGCTTTCATCAATTGCTGTGCCACGCCTTTTCCGTAATACTCTGACAGTACATACAGGGCAAAGATTTCGCCGAGATCAGGAGCTTCATCTCCCCGATCACCGTATCCGACAAAGCCGATGACACGACCTTCGTGTTTTGCAACGATGAGGTTGTTCGGCCAACGGTAGGCCATTTTCTCACATTTCTCAAGTGTTAACGCATCAAGATACCCTTGATCTACAAGACCCGGATATGCCTCATGCCAGGATTTCCAATGGACAAACGCCTTACCTTTGATCTCATCGTCTGTTTCCATCTTTTTTATTATTACGCTCATAGTTACTCACCCCCGCAAACTGCGATTTTTTATCTCTTTACCATCAATACGACTGTCTTCACATATCTTGGAGCAGCAGGTCAAATAAAAAGGCTTGTATTCGTCCGCTGGCTCATCCCCATGAAGGAATGGGCAATTCCCCGTACCAGGCAGGGGTCGGGACAGTAAGATGAATATCGGTCAAACGATCTGTCAATTTGACAACTCGCTGATCCATGTATCAAAGCGACTTTCTGATTTTGATAACCCTTCAAAAGTCCCCGGCTTGCTGATAGGATGATAGTACGGAAAGGTGAATGTGTCAAGGAGAGCAGTTTTTCCGTTGGGTCAGGGCGGAGCTTTCTATCTGTTTATACGAAAAAACGTCTCAGCCTCCTCTCCCTCCGACCGTGTGTCCGGCCGGAAGCGGATCTGTCCGTCCGCGGTAAAGGTATATCCGTCGCCGAACGCCTCGCAGGCGTCCCGCAGTCCCTGCGGCGTTTTCAGATCAAAAGCAAAGCCGTCCCGGCCGGAGCCGACATAGGAGCAGGTATATCCCGTTTCCGCCACGTCGACGATCTCTTTTGCGGGCAGCGAAGCGTAAAAGCGATAGGCGTCTCTCGTTTCTCCGTTCACGGAAAATCGGCGTGCGTCCAGAAGCTGCCACCCGTCCGGGCATTTCGGAAGGGGCGGCTCCGTTCCTTGCGGAGAGACCGATACTTTCTGCAGGACTACGTCGAACCGCTTTGCCGGATCGTCTTTTTCCGCGTCCATTCGGATCGCGAGCGCCGCTCCGATCCGGGCGGAGAACCCGGCCGGTTTGTAATCGGCAAGGACGCTCTCCCCGGCGCCGATCTCCTCTCCCGTCCCGGAGGAGGGAAGGGCGCCTTCCGGCACCGTTTCGACCGGCGCGGACCTCCCATCGGGCGAGGCCGCGGGCTGCCGCACGCAGGCGGCGAGGATTATCCATAGGGACAGAAATAAGATGCAGTATCTTTTTTTCACCGTTTTGAGGTCCTCCTTTCAAGAATTAGGGTTAGGCCAAGTTTTTGTTTCGCAGCCAAAACCAGAAGAGCATTCTCCGTTTATAAAATGAGAAGGACCATACCATGTGCTATAACAAGAGGCATATAAGTCATCTTTTTCTTCAATGGTCAAAGAGTACGGTGCGACTCCTGTGTAAAGAGTAAGGGTAGTCCCTGTTAATGCCGAATATCGTTTTACAGAATACGAAGGGGTGACTACAAAAGCATATCCCCCCCAACTATCAGCAATACTCGTATCTGAATTTGAAAAGTCCTCAGAATTTGGATGAGTATGGATGTAACCAACATAAGTTGCACCAGAAGGAACGGAGTTAGAAACTATTACGCTGTGCGGCTCTCCAGCGTGAACATTATAATAATAGTAGCGGTTATCCTTTATATAAATTGTCGCGGCATACTCTATATAAGTATATTCTGTGCTTGAATAAACCGCTTTTGCGAAGTGGTAAGCAGCTAACGGCGCCGTAGAGAAATCCGATGAAATTGACCCGTTGTTAAAAACGACAGACACGTAGGGCATAAAGTCACTGTCTACATAATAGCCATACTCAGCAGCTGCAAAAGCCTGGTTGTATGCATGATCGTAATTGTTTGTTAAGTTTTTCAAGATTAAGCCGTTTCCATAATTTGCTGTTCCATTCTTCCAAGCTTTTGCTGCTGAGGTTATGTCGAACGAATACCAAACGCTACTTCCCATGGCAATGCTACAGACTATGCCGCCAGTATTATTAGATATATTTGCGGAATTGTAAGTAACACTATACTCGTCCCAGCTGTTGTTAAAATGATAAGCAGCAATTATAGCGGAAGAAGAAATCCCACCGGTATTCCTTACATGATATGTAACGGAATTGATCTGCGAATCACTTAATTGATTGAAAAAAGTACTTGAATCGAGGCCATGAAACTTTACCAATTCATATCCCACACCGTAATTGTTATCAACATAGCCAAGGTTGATAAAATAATTTGCGCCATGGTTGAGGTCGGGATAACCCGAATAAAAGGAAGCGTCATAAATCGCGGAGAAGGTGGAGAAAGAAAATGTAGGATCGATGTAGATGGGGAAAACGGTGGAATCATCTTGCCAAAAAGACTCGGGGATAGATATAGACAATAAATACGTATCTTTCTTATAAAATTTTTCAAGTGTATAGAAACAGTTTTGAGCTACGTGAGGAGTTGGAGCGCTGTCAAAAACATGTAGAGGAGCAAAAGAGGCTATTTCATTTCCGTTTTGAGGGTGATAAAGTACTATTCTACCAGATAAATCAATTTGGGGAACGAGACCATCCGTTTGCAACAGAAAAGAGTAGTTTCCAAATGGACTTGCAAAATCATTTACAATAATCGTTTCTTTGTAACCAGTATATGTTGTTTGATAAACGCAATGTGTCCCTTTTTCAAATACGTTTTGATAAATGATGCTATTGTTTTTTTACCATCATTATTCTCAAAAACTGCTGCTTTTTCAGTCGAAAAATCAGTATAAGGGGATAAACCGATTCTCCATTCTCCATTATTTGCAACAATTTCCTCGTTTTTTGTCAGTTTTTCTGGGTATCCTATCGAAAAGCGGTTTTTGTTGCTCGTAAACGAGAATTCTCCGGAAGAATCAGGATAGATTGCAATGTCGATATCGTTAGTTTTTCCTTCCGCTGTCACATATTTGACGGGGTATTGAAAAGAATACATAATCATGTTTCCGTCAAGGCACTGATAGGTAACGGAATATAAGTCTTCTTCCATCTCCTTTCTTCTATACAAGAGATCACAGTCAGACAGAGACTCAATTGAGAGTGCGTCAATCAGATCGACTGGATTAACACCTATTACTTCTTCATGTTCATGGCAATTGCATAGTTTATTTGAGGTTGCTATAACAGTATTTGTTGGAAAGATGAACATAAGGGAGAAAGAAAGGATCAATGCAATCAATTTTTTCATTTTTGCCCCCACCTTTATTTTTTTAACGACAAAAATGCGTGCGTAGGTAAGTGAAAAACTACGCACGCAAAAACAAGGAAAAGAAGTTTTCCTCCTTTCCATTGAAGAAAGAGTTTGACTCTTTTAATCTGGCCGAAAAAGAACAAAACCAACTCTCCTTTTTTATTCACGCTGCTCTTTCTATCCTTTATACGCAAAAACGCGGAGAAATCCTCCGCGTTTTCAGAGCGTTTCTGCCGTTTGGAGAAAGCTCTCCCGGTCGGTGAGGATATTGAGGGCGGCGAGCAGGGCGTTCGCCGTCATGTCCTCTGGCAGCCCGTAGGCGCGGGCGAGCGCGGCGCGTTTTTGTTTGCTCTCCGGCCCGCCCGAGAGCCCGAGGAGCATCAGATCGCGCTTTTCGATCCCCGCGCGCTTCGGGCGGGAGCCGCCCGCAAAGGGAGCAAGCAGCCGGTAAAGCGTTTCCGGATCCGTCCCCTCCACGCCGAGGATCCCTTCGGCGGAGGGGCTTTTTTTGCGTTTTTCCTTGCCCGGCACGCGCGGGACGTGGAGCTGATAGAGCTTTTCCTTCGGGATCGCGGAGGTGAGATACCGGCGGATTACCTTGCCCGCTCCGTCGCTGTCGGTGAGGAGGATCACGCCGTTTTGTTCCGCCAGCCGCCGGAAGAGCGCCAGCTTTTCCGCCGAGTTGAAAACGGCGAAACCGTCGGTCGTGAAGATATCGGCGTCCGCCACGGAGGCGACGCGGAGTTTGTCGTATTTTCCCTCCACGATCACGGGGAGGGAGAGCTTCAGTTTTTCTTTCATACCGATTCCCCCCGCCGCAGCGCGGCGATCCGGCAGAGCAGCGTCTCCAGCGGCAGAAAGCCGGAGACGCCGGATTTCAGCCGGCCGTCCGTTTCGATGCAGAGAGAAAGACAGCGCTCCAGCGTATCGCTGTCCGCCCGCGCGGCGCCCCGCAGCAGAAGGGAAACGCGGTAGGGTTTGATCCCGGAGAGGGAGGCGATCTCGCTTTCGGACCGTCCCTCGGCGGCGAGCGTTTTCACGGTCAGCAGATCGGCGAAGGCGCCGGTGATCCCTGCCAGCACCGCGGTCGGCTTCTGCTTTTCCCATTTTGCGGTCGTCAGGGCGGAGAGCGCGTCCTCCGTGTTGCCGGAGAGGATCGCGTTCGACATCGCAAACGCCTCGGCCTCCGGCGGTTTTTGCGAGGCGGCGTCGAGATCGGCGGGGGTCAGCTCCGTTCGGCCGGCGGCAAGGACGTAACAGCAGAGCTTGTCCGTCTCCCCGGCGAGGGCGTCCATCCCGCTCCCGCTCCGCTCCACAAGGAGCCGCGCCGTCTCTTGCGAGGCGGTCACCCCCCCGTGGGCGAGATGCCGGATCACCCAGCGGACCAGCTCCGCGGGCGCGGGCGGGTCGCAGCGGACCACGGTCAGCCGGTCCCCGAACTTTTTTTGCAGCGTTTCCTCCAGCCGGGCGCGTTTGGAAAGATCGAGCGCGTCTGCTTCCGCGTAGAGGAGCAGGACCGAGGTGTCGAACAGCTCGTCCCGCGCGAGCAGCGCGGCAAGCGCGTCCGCCTTTCCCTCCCGGAAGAGGGACGCTTCCACGTCGCGGTACTCGACGAGCAGCCGCTCCGAGAAGAAGGGAACGCCCTGGAGCGGCGTTTCCAGCTCCTCCGGCGCGGCGTCCTTCGCGGAGAGGAGGGTATGGTTGAAGGAGGAAAAGGACTCGTCCGTCAGCACGGCGGCGCGGATCTGCGCCCGCGCGCTGCGCTTGAGATAGTCCTCTTCGCCGCAGAGCAGATAGGCGCGGCGCAGCTTGCCTGCCTTCAGCTCCGCGCGCAGCTCTTTTTCCAGCATCGCGGTTTCCTCCCTTTTTTCTTTATTGTAGCACGCTTTTGCCGCCGTTGCAAGAGCTTTAGAGAAGAGCGGCGTCTTTTTCCCGCCCCCGGCCTGATTGACAAAAGGTCCGCGCCGTGGTACAATCGAAAAAAACGAAAAAGGCGGGTCTTTATGCCGAACACGATCCTTTCCCTCATTCCGACGGAGGAGCCGATGCGCGCGCGCTTCGAGGCGCTTGCCGCGCGGTTTTCCCATACGATGTGCTTTCGCGCGCCCGATACCGTCCGGCCGGAGGACTACCGGGATGCCTCGGTCATCCTCGGCACGCCGCCGGTCGCGGCGCTGCGGGGAGCGGGGAAGCTGGAATACCTCCACCTCTCGATGGCGGGCAGCAACGCCTACGTCGCGCCGGGCGTTCTCGCCCCCGGCGTCCGTCTCACCAATTCCACCGGCGCCTTCGGGCACGCGATCTCCGAGCACATGCTCGGGATGCTCTTTGAACTCTACAAAAAACTCGCCCTCTACCGCGACAATCAGAGAGAAGGGCTCTGGCGGGACGAGGGCCCCGTTCGCTCGGTCGAGGGGGCTTCCTGTCTCGTCGTCGGGCTCGGGGATATCGGCTCCGCGTTTGCCCGCCGGGCGAACGCCCTCGGCGTGCGCGTCTCCGGCGTGCGCCGCACGACCTGCGAGCGCGAGCCGTATATCGAGCGGATGATCCCCTTTGACGCTCTCGCCGACGAGGTGGGCGCCTTCGATATCGTCGCGCTCTCCCTGCCGGAAACGGCAGAGACCGTCCGGCTCTTCGACGCCGCGATGATCGGCAGGATGAAGGACGGCGCCGTGCTCCTTAACGTCGGGCGCGGCTCCGCCGTCGACTCGGACGCGCTTGCCGCCGCGCTCCTCTCCGGCAAGCTCTCCGGCTGCGGGCTGGACGTGACCGACCCGGAGCCCCTGCCGCCGGAGCACCCCCTCTGGCGGATCCCCACCGCCGTGATCACGCCGCACGTTTCCGGCTTTTTCCACCTGCGGGAGACCTACGAGAATATCGTCGCGCTCGCCTACCGCAACCTCGAGGCGTACCTCAACGGCGCGCCCCTGCAAAATGAAGTGGACTTTTCCACCGGATACCGGAAAAGCGAAAGGAGAGAGGAAAGATGATCAGCTTCCGCTCGGATTACAGTCAGGGCGCCCATCCGAAGGTGATGGAGGCGCTCGCCGCCACCAATCTCGAACATACCGACGGCTACGGCGAGGACGCGCATTGCCGGAACGCCGCCGCGATGATCCGGCGCCTCGTCGGCCGGGAGGACTGCGCCGTCCACTTCATGATCGGCGGCACCTCCGCTAATATCACGCTGATCGCGGCGGCGCTCCGTCCCTACGAGTCGGTCGTCGCCGCCCGCAGCGGGCATATCTACTTCCACGAAACGGGCGCGATCGAAGCGACCGGCCACCGCGTGCTGGCGGTGGACGGGGAAGGCGGCAAGCTCACCCCCGCCCTCGTCGAGCGGGCGCTGGCGGAATACCGGGACGAGCACACCCCCCTGCCGCGGATGATCTATCTCTCCCAGTCGACCGAGATCGGCACCCTATATGACAAAGCGGAGCTGACTGCCCTGCGCGAACTCTGCGACCGGCGCGGGCTTTACCTCTACCTGGACGGCGCGCGGCTCGGCGCCGCGCTCACCTCGGAGCAAAACGATCTTACCCTCCCCGATCTCGCCAAGCTGTGCGACGCCTTCTATCTCGGCGGGACCAAAAACGCCGCCCTTTTCGGGGAGGCGCTGGTGATCCTGCGGCCGGAGATAAACGACCACTTCCGCTGGATGATCAAGCGGCAGGGCGGGATGTTCGCCAAGGGCCGTCTGATCGGCGTGCAGTTTGAGGCCCTTTTCGAGGGCGGGGAAAAAAGCGTGTATTTTTCCGCCGCCGCCCACGCAAACGCCATGGCAAAACGGCTCCGCGAGGGGATGGAGGCGCTCGGCGTTTCGTTTCTCGGGCGCTCTCCCACCAACCAGCAGTTCCCGATCCTGCCGGCCCCCGTTGTGCGGGAGCTGGAAAAGGAGTTTTTCTTTTACGAATGGGCGCCGGAAGAAGAGGGGCGGATCCCGATCCGCCTCGTGACCGGCTGGGGGACAAAACCGGAAGAGGTCGAAACCTTCCTCACCCGTCTCGCCGTCCTTCTCCGCGCGTGACGGCGTTTTCCGAAAATAAAAAAGCGGGATCCGGACCGTTCGGTCCGGACCCCGCTTTTTTATTACTGCTTGATATGCACGTCCATCTGGGGGAAGGGGATCTCGATCCCCTCGCGCCGGAAGATCGCGTAGACGTTTTCGGTCAGATCGAACTTCACGTCCCAGAAGTGTTCCTTTTCCGTCCAGACCCGAACGGTAAAATCAAGCGAGGAGTCGCCCATCTCCGTCATCCGCACGACGGGCGGGGGCGTTTGGAGGATCAGCGGATGGGCGGCGGCGTAGGAGAGGATCGCCTCCTTCACCGCTTCCGTATCGCTGCCGTAGGCGACCGAACAGCAGACGTCCACCCGCCGCGTTTTTTCGGCGGAGTAGTTGACGAGCGAGGCGCCGATCAGTTTGCCGTTGGGGATCAGGACCTGCTTGTTGTCAAAGGTGCGCAGGGAAGTGTAAAAGATCCCGATATCGGTTACCGTTCCCTGGAACCCTTCCGATTCGATGTAGTTGCCGATGCGGAAGGGGCGGAACAGGATCAGCATCAGCCCGCCGGCGAGATTGGAGAGAGAGCCCTGCAGGGCGAGCGCGATCGCCGCGCCGGCGGCGGAGATCACCGCGATGATCGAGGCGATCGGTACGCCGAGGATCCCGACGATCGCCACGATGACGAGGACCTTGACCGTGACCCGCGCGGCGGTCCGCATATAGGAGCGGAAGGTGGGATCCAGCTTTTCGCTTTTTTTCGTATTCAGAAACCGCTTTTTGATCAGGGAAACGAGCAGCCGCCCGATCAGCAGAACGATCAGGCAGAGCAGCAGCTTCCCCGCGAGGGAAACGCAAGCGGCCGAGACCGTAAGCCATAAGTTTTTCCAGTCCATAAAAAGTCCTCCTCATGTATTCGGAAACCAGTATACGCCGGGAATATGAATATTTTGTGAAGAAAAACAAAGGAGCCGAAACTTCTTTCGGCTCCTTCGGTTTTGTCCGGTCAGCTCCAGTTTTCCGCTTTCGACTTTTCAAAGTTGTCGTTCAGCGTCTTCAGAACTTTGTTGGCAGATCCTTCAAGCGTCGTATAGCGGGAGATCCAGTTGGAGTTCTCCGCACGGAAGAGGTAGATCAGCTCTTTGTTGATGTTGGCGGGCTGATAGAAGTAGCCGAGGTCGTAAACTCTCGTCTCGCGGATCAGCTGCAGCATCGGCAGACTCTCTTCGTCGCGGATCGTGTCGCTGACGAGGGTCTTCTCGTAGAACGCGTTGACAACGTACTTCTCGGAGGAGTATCCGATGGAGCGCAGGATCACGCCGCAGCGTTCCGCGTCGAACTGATTGAAGGGCAGGCACATGAAGCGGGCGGAGTAGGGAGCGACGTTGTTGTAGTACCGGTCCTGAGAATCGTCATACTTGAACATCGGCAGAATACCGTAGTCGGTATCCATGTCGCGGAAGTTGGTGGTCGTGGTGGAGATCGCGTTGATCAGGAACAGCCCCTGATTGTTCGGGAACATCTCCTTTGCGTTGGGGGAGCTGGAGCTGTTGGACCGCGTTTTGGTTTCCAGGTTGAAGGTCTGCTGCCAGCGGAGGACGCAGTCCTTCTTCGAGAAATCGACGTAATCCTGGAAGACGGAGACGACGCGCTCGGTGCCGAGGGTCAGCTCGATGTCGCCGTCCTGGTTGACGATCGCGCAGTGCTCGCCGGCGGCGTGGACCGCGGCGTAGATCGAGTCATCCCACAGCAGGGCGCCGTAGAGGTCTTTGTGGGAGTAAAAACCGTCGCCGTCGATGTCTTCGCTGACCATTTCCGTATATTCCATCCACTTGTCCATCGTCCACTTGCCTTCGTCGACGAGCTCGTAGAGATCGGTGATGTTATACTGTTTCGCCAGCTCTTTGTTGAAGGTGATGGCGACGGTGGCGTTGAAGCAGTCGAGGTTGAAGTCGCCGGTGATGAAGAACTGCATCCCTTTGATCTCCAGATCCTGCACGGCCTGCTGATCCCACCAGGAGCGTTCGAGGTCGAGCGTGGAAACGTGGTTGATGTCGTAGAGCGCGTCGGAGCCCGCCAGCTTGGAAACGTCGTAAGCGGGCAGGGTGGCAACGTCGTAGGTCGCGTCGCCGGAGCGTTTCTGACGCATCAAAAAGGAATAGCCGTTGGTGGAACCGGTCGTGTTGTCGGCCTTCTTCTGGTCGCAGGAGATCGTGATATTCAGCTTGTTTTCCACCTCGGCGTTGCGGGTGAAGATCGCCTGATCGATAACGGTCGCGGCGTCCTCGTTCGGGGTGAAGTTGTTGATCGAGGTCTCAAGACTCATGGCGACCTCATAAGCGAGGAAGCCGTAGCCGTCAAGATCCTGATCCGGATAGGGGTCCGCGTTCGAGGGCGTCTCGGTCGTTTCCGCTCCGCTCTCGGAGACAGGAGTCGTTTCTTTGGGGTCGTCCTGATTGCAGGCGGAGAGGGCGATCACGGAGAACACCATCAAAGCGCATAGGAGCAGAGACAGAATGGAATTCGTTTTTTTGCTCATAAATTCCCTCCAAAAAGGATTTTTGTACAGTTAAAATTATACAACCTTTTTTTGTATTTTTCAATCTTGACAAAAAATAAGAACATTTTTGTGTACAAACAGATAAAGATTTTATAAAGAAAAGCCAAAAAAAGACAACGGGGAACGCGTTTTTCGGCAGATCGACGAAAAAACCCTCTTGACAAACGGCGCTCGCACGGCTATAATAGAACTGCAAGTTTCGTTATAAAAAGTGAGCCATCCGCCCGGCGGTGAATCCGGGGAACGAGGGTGAGTATCAGGCGGGCGCGCCCGCAGGATACCCGCCTTTTTTTGATGAAATGCCGCAAAAAGACAATTTATTTTTTCAAAACCGCAAAAAATGACAAAAAAAGACCGCTGCGGCGTGCTAACATAGCAAAAAACAGCGAAAAAGGCAAAACGGCGGCATCTTATTGCGCCGCGGCTCAGGTTTTGCCGTTTTCCGAACGGAAAGATCCCGGACTCCGAAAAGTCCGGGATCGTGCGGGACGGGCGCAGCGGGCTAAAAGTTTTTCATCCTTAAGCCGTTGACCAGCTGAACGTAAAACTCTCTTACGTCAAACCCCGGGATGTTTTCACGGTTCAGATCGATCATGTCGCCGTGGGAGATACCCCGTTTGCCTGCCGTGGTCAGAAAAGAATAGTTTTCTCCCCATGCAAAGGACGTTTCCGCCACCAGCCCGTCGTTTGCTCCTTCAAAATGATTTGCGATATGATACGTGAAATTCAGCGGGAATTTTCCGCTTGCGGCTTGATTCAGCTTTGATCCCACGCTCTGGCAGTAGACTTCCGGACTGTCGGGCGTTGCTTCATTCAGCTGCGTGCAACGGTCGTTTGTCAGGTCATACACGGCGGAAAGAAAATCGGGATTTCTGTCTCCGAGCTTTTTCAAACTGAAGTTATAGCTATTGGCAACGGTATTCTTGAAGCTTTTAGGCGCTTTATCGAGAAGATAATCGGCAAACAGGCAACCCCTGTGCGGCGTGTTGATCGTCGTCAGGGAAGCGACGTACCGATCCGCTCCGCAATGCGAAACGGCGTATCGGCAATCAAGACCGCCTTTGGAGTGCGCGATGATATTGACTTTTTCACATCCCGTTTCCCGGACGATCTGCTTGATCCTTTCGGTCAGTTCGGCCGCGCTGTCCGCAACAGACAGGGCGGACTGATGATTGCCGTAATACAGCTCGGCGCCGTTTTTGATCAGTTCTTTCGGGATCCTGCCCCAGTAATTCAAATATTTGAAGTCGCGGAAAAACACGCCGTGAACCAGCAGGATCGGATACTTTGTTTTACAGATCTTCTGATTTTTTCTGGATTCGTTCAGAAGGTTCTTTTCGTATTCGAAATCCACTTCGCGATAGCATATTGCGATTATTTTAGTCAAAACGATCAGATTAGCGATCGGAATAAGACCGCACAACGCGCCGATCACGCGGTGTTTGATGGCGAGCTGAACAGAAGTGGCGTACACTCTCATGATCCCGTTCCAGAACGGAACGGACAGAGCGAGGAGCAAGAACGCGCAGCTCATCAAAAAGGGGAAAAGACGGTCGGGCAAAACGAAAAACGCAAATACGGTATGCGCCGTTACGGCAATCACCGCTCCGATCAGAAAGGCGCAAAGCAGATCAGCGCCTTCCGCACAAATTCTTAAACGCGTGTTTTTATATTTTACGTTACAGAAGGAAGGGAAAACGTTTATCGCAACGAACAGCGGCAAAACGATCGGAACCGCGAAGACCAGCGCGTGTTGTATACAGACGATTCCGTAAAGGCAGGCGGTCGCTGCGATCAGGATACCGTCGAGTACGCAAGACAGAATTTTCATATCCGATCCCTTTCATCGGTAGTCCCGAACTATTGTAACACGCGCAAAGGGAAATGTAAAGGCAGGGGCGTCATTTTTTCCGGGCAAGCTTTTTTGATTTGATCATCAGCGGACTGTCGATCATCGTTTCCTCTTTCGCCTCTTTTCGTTCTTTTTCAACTTTTCACCTATTCACTATTCACTCTTACTTCTTCCTTTCCAAAAATCCTGCGAAAGGGAAGGGAGGGAATAGTGAAGAGTGAATAGTGAAGAGTGAAAAAG
>JAFSSQ010000012.1 GCA_017450965.1 Clostridia bacterium | reverse complement strand
GTCCGGCGCCGCCTACCGGGACGACGACCGGGTGCTCATCCCGGTTGATTATATCAACGCCAACATCGGCGGTCTGTCCGCCGAATACGACGAGGCAAAGCGGATCTTGTCCGTTACGCGGGACAAACTGAGCGCCAGCACGCCGAAGCGCCCCGTCTACGACGAGATCTGTCTCTTCGTTCAACCCGCCGCGCCGCTTGCTCCGATCTTTGCGAGCGACGATATTCCGGGGCTGGACAATCTGCTTTTCAAGGCGGAGCTTACGGACTACGAGGACGCGATGGATCCTCTCGACACGCGCGACGCGTATCTCGAGCTCGTCAATTCCTCCCATCCGCTTTCCTCCGATACCCGTCCGACCGATCTTGTCGATCTCGCCGCGCACGACTGCCTTTACAGCGTCAAACAGCTCCGCGCCGTTCCCGCGCGCGCGCTGACCGCCCTGTTTCTGGAAGCCGCCGCGAATGGGATCGAAAACCTCAAGGTGCGCTACGGGTTCCTCGGGTATTACGACCAGAGCTATTTCCACGAGTTTTATCAAACGCGCAAGGCGGATATCGCCACCCTCGCCGCCGCGCCGGGCGAAGCGGAGTACCAGACCGGGCTCTGCGTGGAGATGGACGATCTCTCTGGTAAGGGCGATTACGAGCTGAGCGACTTTGCCGCCTCCGAGACCTTCTTCTGGCTCCGGGACAACGCCTGGAAGTTCGGCTTCATCCTCCGCTATCCGGAGGGAAAAGAAGAAATCACCGGCTACCCCTTCGAGCCGTGGCACTTCCGCTACGTCGGCCGGTATCACGCCTATCAGATCTATACCAAGGGAATGTGCCTCGAGGAATACGTCGCTTATCTTTCCGAACAGTAAAAAAAAGAGCCGTGAGCAAAACTCACGGCTCTTTTTTTCTGTTTTACTGGCAGACCTTGTCGGGGTTGAGGATATTGTTCGGGTCGAACGCCGCCTTGACGCCGCGCATCAGTCCGAGGACCTCGGGAGAGAGCGACTGGAAGAGGTAGGGGCGCTTGACAAGGCCGATCCCGTGCTCGCCGGAGACCTGACCGCCGAGCTTGAACGCCTCGGTATACATCAGCTCCATCGCGTCCTCGCACGCCTTGTGCCACTCGGCCTCGCCGAGATTGTCGCGCAGGATGTAGATATGAAGGTTGCCGTCGCCCGCGTGACCGAAGTATTTGATCCGCGCGCCGGAGGTCTTGGAGATCTCCATCAGGTCGGAAACCATCTTGTTGATATTGTCGCGAGGAACGACCACGTCGACCTCGTCCATCTCGGTCGTGGAGTTCTTGATCGCCTCAAGGAAGGCTCCTCTCGGTTTCCAGACGCTTTCGTTGCGCTCCTCGGTATCCAGGAGATAAACGTCCTCCGCGCCGAGGGAGAGGCAAAGCTCCGCCGCGCTCTTATACTGGCGGTCAAGCTCCTCCTTGCTCATCGCGTCGAACTTGAGAAGAAGATACGCGGAGTTGCTGGAGCTCGGGAAGCGGCAGCCGAGATAATCCTCGGCGTCGCTGATGACCTGGCCCTGCATGAACTCGACGGCGGTCGGCTGCGAGTCGGAACGGACGATCGCGGGGACCGCGTTGATCGCGTCGGAGAGCGAGGGGAACGGAACGAGAAGGCTGATATCGAACTTCGGCTGCATGATGATCCGCAGCACGGCCTTGGTGATGATGCCGAGCGTGCCTTCCGAGCCGATGAAGAGATCCTTCAGATCGTAACCGGAGCTGTTTTTGACGACCTTGCCGCCGACTTCGATGACGTCGCCGTTCGGGAGGACGACCTCGAGGCCGCGAACGTAGTCGCGCGTTACGCCGTATTTGACGGCGCGCATCCCGCCCGCGTTGGTGCTGATGTTGCCGCCGATGGTCGCGGTCTTTTCACCGGGATCCGGCGGGTAGAAGAAGCCGTTTTCCGTGCAGTAGGCGCCGAGCGTCATCAGAAGAACGCCGGGCTCGACGGTGACGGTCATATTGTCGGGATCCAGCTCGAGGATCTTATCCATCCCGGAAATGTCGATCACGATCCCGGCGTGGACCGGAACGGCCGCGCCGACAAGACCGGTCCCGGCGCCGCGGGGCGTGACGGGGATCTTGTGCTCGTTTGCGTACTTCATCACCGCGGAAACTTCCGCCGTGCTCAGGCATTTGCAGACAACGTCGGGCATGACCTTGGTGGAGGCCAGCTCGTCGTGTGAATACTCCTCCGGGATGTCGGCGCCGGAGAGGAGGCGTTCCGGATCGGTAAGAAGCGCACGGAGCGCGTCAATATCGGTTTGGGTGATTTTGTTATACATATCAGTTTGCCGCCTTTCCGTTCTTGATCATATCAGTAAGAGCCGGCAGGATCTCGTAGAGATCTCCCACTACGGCAACATGGGCAACGTTGAAGATAGGCGCCTCGGGATCGGTGTTGACGGCGATGATATTGTCGGCGCCGTTCATACCGGCCGCGAACTGGACCGCGCCGGAGATCCCGAGACAAACGATCAGTTTGGGTCTGACCGTTCTGCCGGAAAGGCCGATCTGGCGTTTGCCGTCGATCCAGCCGGCTTCGACCAGGGGTCTCGTACCCGCCAGCTCCGCGCCGATCGAATCGGCGAACTTCTGAATCAGATCCAGGTCTTCCTTGCGCTTGAGACCGCGGCCGACCGCGACGATGATGTCCGCCTGCTCGATCATCTTGACCTTCGGCTTTTTCACGACCGAGAGGATCTCGATTCCGGATTTCAGCTTATCGGCGGGCAGCTTCTTTTCGGTGAGCTTGCCGTGCGTCTCCTCGGAGCGCTTGGCTGCTTCCATGATCTTATACCGGACGGTCGCCATCTGCGGACGGTGGTTGGGCGTGTAGATGTTTGCCATGATATTGCCGCCGAACGCCGGACGGATCTGGGACAGGTCGCTGTTCGGCTCCATATCCAGCACCGTGCAGTCTGCGGTAAGACCGGTCTGCATTCTGGCGGCGATGCGGGGCGCGAGCTGCCGGCCGACCGTAGTGGCGCCGACGAGGATCGAGCCGGGGCGGCGCTCCTTCACGAACGCTTCAAACACCGCCGTATAGGGCTCCACGCGGAAGTCCTTCAGCTCCGGCATATCGTAAACGATGACCTCGTCCACCGGATAGTGGAGAAGCTCTTTCGCTTCTTCCGTGATCCCGCAGCCGAGGAAGAGCGCGTAAACGGGCT
Organism: Clostridia bacterium; assembly: GCA_017450965.1. GTDB lineage: Bacteria > Bacillota > Clostridia > Oscillospirales > CAG-272 > RUG12395. The sequence goes on along the minus strand of JAFSSQ010000012.1, from coordinate 313 downwards.
GGCTGATCTTGTCGGCCAGTTCTTTCGCTTTTCCGATCAGCTCGTAGGTAACGGGGTGGATCTTGCCTTCCACGTGATCAACGTAAACGCAGATCCCTTTCCAGAGGCTCTTGTCGAGGAGGACCTTTTTTTCATCCTCTACGAATTCCACTTCCCCGTTTTTCGAGGCGCGGACGCAGACCCGGCACATTTTGCAGGCGGAATTGATCGTCAGATTTCCGTCCGCTCCCACCTCCATCGCGGAGAAGGGACATTTTTTCGCAAATTCGTGTTTATCGGCGATCTTATCGTTATGTACGACGAGTTTTCCCAT
>JAFSSQ010000011.1 GCA_017450965.1 Clostridia bacterium | reverse complement strand
TTTCATTTTTTATGTAGGCGACCCGGAGAATTTTTCCGCTTTTTTTCGGAAAAACGACTCGGCCGCTTTTCCTTTCGTTACAGATTTTTATGAGACACCCTTCTCGAATGCTCATCGTGATTTGTTCATATTGAACAAGTCGAATCCTTGTCTTTTGGCTAAATTAACCATACCAAGTATGAAAAAATCGGCTTTTGTCAATGTCATCTGTAACGGGTCGCCCTCCCGTATCCGCATCGTGCGGCGGATCTCCTTGGGGATCACGACCCGTCCGAGATCGTCGATGCGCCGTACTATTCCCGTTGCTCTCATAGGTTTCTCCTTTTTCGCGTTCTTTCGTTTGGGTTTAGTATGCGCAAAACGAGGGAGAATATGAAAAAAACAGGCAAAACCGTGTGTTTTGCCTGTTTTTTACCGAAGCGCTTACAAAACCTCGAGTACGCTCAAAACTTCGCCGCCGCGGGAGAGGATCTCCGTTTGGAGGGCGGCAAGCTCGTCCCGGGTCAGCGGGGGCGTGATCACGGCCGTTTCCCCGTCCGCGGCAGAAGTCCGCTCCGCCGGGATCCCGGCGGCCCCGGAGACGCCGGAGAAGGCAAGATAATAACGGTGCGGAAAAACCGACGGCGGGAGCATCTCCCCTTCTGCCGCGTCGGTCCAGGAAAAGCGATTTCCTTTTCCCGCTTCCGCGATATTGACGATATCGCCCGCCACCGCGCTGGCGGTGGGCTCCGCGCCCGCGCCGCGCCCGTAGAACATCACGTCGCCGACGTAGTTGCCCTTGACCAGCACCCCGTTGAACACGCCGGAGACGGGGTAAAGCGGATGCTCGCGCGGGACGAAGCAGGGACGGACAGCGGCGGAGAACTTCCCCTCCCCCGCTCTGCGGGCGGTCGCGATCAGTTTGATCGCGTACCCGAGGCGCTCCGCGAAAGCGCCGTCCCGCTCGCGCAGGCGCGTGATCCCCTCGGTGGGGATGGCGGAGACGTCCGGCATCCTGCCGAAAGCGACAGCGGCGAGGATGGCGATCTTGCGGCAGGCGTCGAGCCCTTCGATATCGGCGCTCGGATCCGCTTCCGCGTAGCCGTTTTCCTGCGCCTGGCGGAGGGCTTTTTCAAAGGAAACGCCCTTTTCCTTCATTTCCGTCAGGATATAGTTGGTCGTGCCGTTGAGGATCCCGTCGATCCGCTCGATCGCGTTGGTACCGCCGAGATCTTCCTTCAGCGGGCGGATCACGGGGATCCCGCCGCCGACGCTCGCTTCAAAGCAATAATAGGCGCCGTGCTTTTCCGCCTCCGCGAGCAGCTCGGTGCCGTGCGCCGCCACCAGCTCCTTGTTGGAGGTAACCACGCTTTTCCCCGCGCGCAGCAGCGCAAGGGTGAACTCCAGCGCGGGATGGATCCCGCCGATCGCCTCCGCCGCGACCGTGATCGACGGATCCTCCGCGATCTCCGCAAAATCGTGCGTGATCAGCGAAGCGTACGGGCTATCCGGGAAATCGCGGAGGTCAAGGATCTTCTTGACCCGGATCTCCTCCCCGCAGCGGCGGCGGATGGATTCGGCGTTATCGTGGAGCAGTTTGACCGTGCCGGAGCCGACGACCCCGAACCCGAGAACCGCGATATGAATCATAAAACGTCACCTTCTTTTTGTTTTTTCCATTTTATCACAGGCAAAAAACGAAAGCAACTCTCTTTCAAAGATTTTTTGCAAAAGGCTCGCTTCCCTATCCGGACGGCGGACGAAAAGCGGTAATCGCCCGGGGGAACACAAAAGCAGCAACGCTTCAAAAAGCAAGCGCCGCCACTTCTGAAAGATCTAACTGTTGATTGAAAAGGAGAAAATGCGTTTATTCAATATTGTGTATAAATTCCTTTAAGATATTCCTTGTATAAATCCTTTAATGAAAGATACAAGAAACACAATGAGGATAAGAATAATAGGAATACTTAAAATTCCAATTAGGATCTTGCCTATCAAAGGAATTCTCTTCTCTGAAGATCTTCTTTTTGATATATTGTGTTGCTCAAGGAGCACTTTCTGTCGTTCTGCTTTGCTTCTCTTTGCCTTTTTGTAGTATTTAAGATTCGGTGAAGTGGTGTTGCCATACTCGTCACAAGAAATTTTGTATTTTTTACAATAGAAATATTGAACAAAATTTATATGTGCTAATATCGGCAAAAATATCAACAAAACAAGTGCAGAGCGTCCAACGATATCTTGTATTACAACACTCGCGTGCACTCTAAGTATTCTGGAAGTATACATACCCATTACACCGGTACTTGGAATTATAGCGGCAAAGAAAGCTGAAACTGCCAAAAATTTAGGTGTTTGACTTTTTTCTTTTATTTTTTAAAGATACTCTTATGCACTCCCAAGATAATTGAACCGATATAAAAAACAGAGAAAATCAAATAAAAGGCCAATATCCAAAGCAAAAAATCAAATTCAATAACCGGGGCATTTTCAAGTAAAGTAAAAGAGGCATACAGAATCCAGAAGAGAGAAGATAGTAATAGTCCTGAAACTCCGTTTACCAAAAATCTTAACTCAAATGTTTTTGTCTTTCGTCCTTGAACCGAAAATACAAACGTCCAATAAAGGAAACTCCAAACCGCTACCGATATAAGGGGAAACAGTGATATCCAATTTAAGCCGATCGTGTTTATTGTAGCACCCCCCCATATAATCATTATAAATGGCAGGATCGAAATCGCCCAATAAAGTACACGAAGGCTTTGAATTGATAGATATCTTTTTGAATCAAGATAAATCAGATCTCTGACTTTTTCCTTCATCTTTTTGCCTCCTAATGTTTTACCCAAAAACACCTGAAAAGAATCCACCTATGATACAAATCCAATGGAACATACGCAAACAACGGTAAAAATGGAATCAACCGCAACAGCGCAAATCATCTGATATTGGAATTATTCGCACAAAGGCCATCCATAAAGCTTTGAGCTCAAAGAAAACCGCAAAATCGATCAAACATATGCGAAAAATACGTTTTATGTTTTTTCACCTTATTAATTCCCTCGTTTTTACAAGCGAGCGCCGCTCCGCTGTCGTCTCGCTTCCGCGTCGGCATTATTATACTCCCTTCCCCGAATGAAGTCAAGCGGCGGGTCGTTTGGATCCTTTCCCTTCGCACAATCGCCGATCCTTGTACATCTTTGCCTCCCGGCGAGGCGTCTCGTGGTTAAAATGCACAAAATCTTGCTTTTCTTTTTTTCTTTCCAATTCTAAAAAAGAGAAATTTTTTCTTGAAATATCTCCGCGCATCCTTTATAATAGAAACAGTGTTCGTTTTGGCGGACAGATTTTCGATAAGGAGTTTCACACTATGGACAAGTATACCACCAAGGACATCCGCAATATCTGCCTCCTCGGTCACGGAAGCAGCGGCAAGACTTCCGTTGCCGAAGCTATGTTATACCGTTCCAAAGGAAGCGACCGTCTCGGCAAGACCTCCGACGGCAACACCGTCAGCGATTACGACGCAGAAGAAATCAAGCGCGGCTATTCCCTGTCCGCGTCCATGATCCCCGTTATCTGGCACGACTGCAAGATCAACCTGATCGACACCCCCGGCTTCCTCGACTTTGTCGGTGAAGTCAAGCAGAGCGTGCGCGTTGCCGACAGCGCCATCATCGTCGTGGACGGGAAGGCCGGCGTGGAAGTCGGCACCGAGCTTGCGTGGGACTACGCGACGGAAGCGAAGATCCCGAAGGCGTTCTTTATCAACAAATTCGACGATCCGGAATGCCGCTTCAAAAAAGCGTTCTCCTCCCTGCGCGATCAGTTCGGCGTTTCCGTCTGCCCGATCGTGATCCCGATGATCGAGGGCGACAAGGTCGTCGGCTTCCTTAACCTTGTCGATATGAAGGACTACGTCTACGACAAGGACGGCAACATCATCGAATCCGGTATCCCCGAGCAGTTCATGCCCGTGGCGAACGAGTACCGCGATATGCTCTACGAATCCATCGCCGAGACGAGCGAGGAGCTGATGGAAAAGTTCTTCGCCGGTGAAGAGATCACCCGCGACGAAGCGGTCGAAGCGATCCACGAGGGCATCATCCACGGCGACCTGACCCCCGTGTTCTGCGGTTCCGCGACCAAGCTGTGGGGTATCATCACGCTGATGGACACCATCGCCGACTCCTTCCCGCGTCCGACCGCCCGCAAAGCGGAACACGCGGAGGACGGAAGCGAGCTGCCGATCGAAACGGACGGAGACGCTTCCCTGTTCGTGTGGAAGACGGTCGCCGACCCGTTTGTCGGAAAGATGTCCTTCTTCAAGGTGATGAACGGCGAGGTGAAGCGCGATATGGTCCTGCGCAACACCACGACGGGCGCGAGCGAAAAGATGGCGCACATCTATACGCTCCGCGGCAAAAAACAGACCGAGGTGGACAGCCTCTGCTGCGGCGATATCGGCATGATCGCCAAGCTCGCCGCCACCAATACCAACGATACGCTGACCGCTTCCGCGGCGGATCTCCATTACGCAAAGATCACCTATCCCACCCCCTACTACGCGATGAGCATCATCCCCACCGCGAAGGGCGACGAGGATAAGATCAGCCAGGGGATCTCCAAGCTGCTTGAAGAAGATCTGACCCTGAAATACGAAAACAACGCGGAAACGAAGGAAATGCTGGTCTACGGTCTTGGCGACATCCACCTCGACGTGATCGTCTCCAAGCTGAAAAACCGCTTCGGCACCTCCGTGACGCTCTCCGCGCCGAAGATCCCCTACCGTGAGATGATCACGAAGGAAGTCGACGTGGAAGGAAAGCACAAAAAGCAGTCCGGCGGCCACGGTCAGTACGGACACGTCAAGATCAAGTTCGCGCCCGGCGAGGAGGAAGGTCTTACCTTTACCGAGACCATCTTCGGCGGCAGCGTCCCGAAGAACTTCCATCCCGCGGTCGAAAAGGGACTTCAGGAAGCGATGCAGAAGGGCGTGGCGGGTTATCCGCTGGTCCATCTCGCCGCCAACCTATACGACGGCTCCTATCACGAGGTCGACTCCTCCGAAATGTCCTTTAAGCTGGCGGCAAGCCTGGCGTACAAAGAGTGCCTGAAAGTGGCGAACCCCGTGCTCCTCGAGCCGGTCGGTGAGATGCACGTCTCCATCCCCGAGAACTACGTCGGCGACGTGATGGGCGATCTGACCAAGCGCCGCGGCCGCGTGATGGGTATGAACCCCGCCTCCAAAAAAGGATACACCGTGATCGACGCCGAGATCCCGAAGTCCGAGATCGTCGACTACCCGATCGCGCTGCGCGCGATGACGCAGGGACGCGGCAGCTTCGACTTTGCGGTCGTCCGCTACGAACAGGTCCCCGCCAATCTGGCGCAGAAGATCAAAGACGCCAACAAAACCGAAGAATAAAAGCAAAAAAAGAAGCGCGGATCGGGATCCGCGCTTCTTTTTTTGCGCAACGCGCATACGCTGATATGAAAACCGCCGGTGAAAGGAGCGAATATGAAACTTGGCATTTACGGGTACGGCAATCTCGGGCGCGGCGCGGAAGCCGCCGTCCGGCAAAACGGGGACGCGGAGCTCGTCGGGATCTTTACCCGCCGTTCCCCGGATCAGGTGAAAAGCGAACCGGGGACGCCCGTTTTCCGCGCGGAGGACGTGTTCTCCTATGAAAAGGAAATCGACGTTCTCCTCCTGTGCGGCGGGAGCGCGACCGATCTGCCTGTCCTCTCCCCTCTGCTCGCCGAGCGATTCAATCTGGTCGACAGTTTCGACACGCACGCAAAGATCCCGGAGCACTTTGACAAGGTGGACGCCGCCGCTCGGCGCGGGGGGAAGACCGCGCTGATCAGCGGCGGATGGGATCCCGGGCTTTTCTCCCTTGCGCGGCTTTACGCGGGCGCCGTCCTCCCGCGGGGCGACGACTTCACCTTCTGGGGCAGAGGGGTCAGCCAGGGGCACTCGGACGCGATCCGCCGGATCCCCGGCGTGCTCGACGCGCGGCAGTACACCGTTCCCGTGCCGGAGGCGGTCCGCGCCGCGGAAAACGGAGAGTCCCCTTCCCTTTCCCCGCGGCAGACGCACAGGCGCGAGTGTTTCGTGGCGGTAAAAGAAGGCGCCGACCGGGAGGCGATCCGCGAGGCGATCGTGACGATGCCGCACTACTTTGCCGGTTACGATACGAGCGTGACCTTCGTTTCCGCAGAAAAACTCAAAGAAAAGCACGCGGGCCTGCCGCACGGCGGGCGCGTGATCCGGAGGGGGCGGACCGGCCCGCGGGAAGAAAACCGGAGCCTCTTCGAGTTTTCCCTGAAACTCGACTCCAACCCGGAGTTTACCGGTCTTGTGCTCGTCGCGCTGGCGCGGGCGGTCGACCGGATGCACCGGCGCGGCTCGTACGGCTGCCATACGGTATTCGACGTTGCGCCCGCCGATCTTTCTCCCCTTTCCGCGAGGGAACTGCGGCGCCGTTTTCTTTGACGCGGAATCCCTTTTCTTGACATTTTTCCCGCGCCGTGCTATACTAACCGTATTCAAGCGGTTTCGCTATAACCGACAAGGAGAAATTTATGAAACAGTATTATCCCTCTCTCTCCTATCCCGATCTTACGATGTACGGAATGGTCCGGAACACCGCGCTGAAATACCCCGGCAACATCGCCTACGAGTTTTTTGGAAAGACCACTACCTACGCGGATTTTTTGCGCAAGATCGACCGCGCCGCCTCCGCCCTGGCCGCCGCCGGCATCAAAAGCGGGGACCGGGTGACGATCTGTATGCCGAATACTCCGCAGGCGCTCCAGTTTTTCTATGCGCTCAACAAGATCGGCGCGATCCCGAACATGGTCCATCCGCTCTCCGGCGCCGGTGAGATCGCGTTCTATCTCAATCACTCCGCCTCCAAAGCGATCCTCACCCTTGACAGCTTCTACGAAAAGGTCGCCTCGATCCGCGGGGACGTAAAACAGTCCTTTTTCATCATCGTAGCGAAGATCCAGGACGAGCTTTCCCCGCTTTTGCGGATCGGCTACGAGCTGACGCAAAAAAAGTACGCGCTCCCCGAAGACGGCTACGTGACCTGGAAGGATTTTATCGCCGCGGGGAAAACGACCGCCTCGCCGGAGGATCTCACCAAACACGGAAAGGACGTGGCCGCGATCCTTTACAGCGGCGGGACGACCGGCACCACCAAGGGGATCATGCTCTCCAACCTGAATTTCAACGCTCTCGCCCTGCAAACGGCGAAGGCGAGCGGCTGCGAGATCGTCTATGAGGCGCCCGGCACGCTGAAAATGCTTTCCGTGATGCCGATCTTCCACGGCTTCGGGCTCGGCGTGTGTATCCACATGCCCCTCTGCTTCGGGGTGCGCTGCATCCTGATTCCTCGCTTTACGCCGGATTCCTACACCGAGATCCTCAAAAAGAAAAAGCCCAACTTTATCGTCGGCGTTCCTACGCTCTACGAGGCGATCTTCCGCAACAAGAAGCTGGACGGCGTGGATCTCTCCTATCTGCTCGGCGTGTTCAGCGGCGGGGATTCCCTCTCGATCGAGCTGAAGCGGAAGGCGGACAAGTTCCTGCGCGACCACAACGCGCCGGTGCAGATCCGCGAGGGCTACGGCACGACGGAATGCGTTACGGCGAGCTGCCTCACGCCCCCGGATACCTACAAGGAGGGGAGCATCGGCGTTCCCTATCCGGACACCGAGTACTGCATCGTCAAGCCCGGCACCTGCGAGGTACTCCCGCCCGAGGAAGAAGGCGAGATCTGCATCTCCGGCCCTTCCGTGATGATCGGGTATCTCGATAATCCCGAGGAGACCGCGGACACCCTCCGCACCCACGAGGACGGCAAGGTCTGGCTCCACACCGGCGACCTCGGCAAGATGGACGAAGAAGGGTTTATCTACTTCCGCCAGCGGATCAAACGGATGATCATCTCCTCCGGCTACAACGTTTACCCCTCCCAGGTGGAAAACGTGATCGACGCGCACCCGGACGTCCTGATCTCCTGCGTGATCGGCGTGAAGGACACCTACAAAATGCAGAAGGTCAAGGCGTTCGTCGTGCTCAAACCGGGCGCGGAGGGAACGGAGGAGATCAAGGCCTCCATCCTCGCCCACTGCAAACAGAATATGGCAAAATACGCCGTCCCCTACGACATCGAGTTCCGCTCCGAGCTGCCGAAGACCCTCGTCGGCAAGGTCAATTACCGGGTCTTAGAAGCGGAAGAAGAAAGCAAAACGGAAAACGCATGAGAAAAGACCGTCGGAGATAGTCCGACGGTCTTTTTCTCTTTTCACGCATCCCCGCGTCCAGCGCCCCTCTTATGCTTAAAGCGGCGGGATCAGAGGAAAAACTTTTTCTTCAGTTTTTCTTTGAGCGTTTCGGACCGGTCGGCGGCAAAGCAGATGCCGCCGAGGAGCAGGAGGATAAAGAGGGGGTACTGCGACCAGGAAATCCCGAACGCCGAGAGAAACGCGAGATGGATCAGAAGATCGCAAATGACACAAAAGGCCGCAAGGATGAAGAGAGAGACGCCGACCGTCTTCAGAACGGACAGGCGTTTTTTCTCCGTCAAAAGGCCGATCAGAGCAAGGCAGAGGAAGAAGACGACGGTCAGGGGAAGGGCAAACGGTACAAACCACCGCCCGCCGGTATAGTCCTCCAGATAAAGGAGGTAGAGCAGCACCGCGGCGGCGTCCAGAAAGAGAACGACGCCGAGACGCGGCTCCCTGCCGTACATCGGGGAGGTGAGAAAAACGAAAAAGACGGCCAGTCCGCCCAGCACAAGACCGGACCAGGAGATCCGGCCGCTCAGACTGAGATCGGAGATCAGAACGGAGACGGCGGGGATCATCAAAATCAGAGCGATGAGGATCGCTTTCAGCCCGTTCCCCATCCTGGTTTTCGTCTGCGACTGCTTTTGAGGAAAGAGCGGGCGGTAGTCTTCCGGCCGCACGGGGTCCGGGGAAAGAACGGGCGTTTTGCAGAGAGGGCACTCCGCCGTACCGGGGGCCAGCTCCACGCCGCATTGAACACAGTACATAGTTTCTCCTTTACTCGTTGCTTTCAAGATACACGGACAGACCGAGGGAACGCAGCAGGCGGAAAAACTCCCGCTCCAGCTCCGGGTCTTTTACGACGTTGACAAAGTCGATCCGCAGCTTTCCGCCGAAGGTGATGAGCCCGCAGGTATAGTTGGTCGTGGAAAGGGGCCCGAGGATAAAGTCCATCCGCCGGATATGCGCGGCGACCTCTTCGGGGAACTCCGCCTGCCCGAGGTTGGACATACAGATACAGGACTTTTTTTCACCCGCCGTCTGATATATGAGCTTCATCGCAAAGTTTTTGATAAAAAGCGGCATCAGCTTGAGAAGCATCGACTGTTCCGGGTGGACGTTGGAGGCGATGTGGGCGGCCAGCTCCTTCTCCGCCACGGAGATCCCCATGCTGTGGTAGACGATGCGCACGATCTCGTCGAGATCGTAACGCCCGAGCCGAGGGTCGATCCCCGGCATCACGAACAAAGCGAAATTGCGGAGCGTTTTGCTGGGGAAAAACCGGCGGAGGTTGATCGGGACTAAAACCTTGACCGGCTTGCGCAGCGCACGGATCGGCACGCGGCGTTCCTCGATATTCTCGATCGCTTTGATCATCACGGCGGTAAGGAAAACGGTCAGCGTTGCGCCGTATTCCTTTGCTTTCGCCTTCACCGCCGCCAGATCGAGCGTCCCGGAGATAAAGTGGCGCACGCCGTACGCTTCCGCCCGCCCGGGAATCCGGTAGGCCTTGGCTTCCTTCGGGCTTTTGCGCACCTCGCCCGCGTAACGGAGAAAACTGTCCTCCAGCTCCTCCGGGTCCGGCTCCGCCGCAAGATCGAGCAGGCCGTGAGTGAGGGGTACTTCGATCCCGCTTTCCTCTCTGAGATATTCCGCGATCAGGTTTTTGAAAAAGATCATCCCACCGGTCCCGTCGGTCAGCGAATGGAAAAACTCCACGGCGATCCGGTTCCGATAATAAAGGATCCGGAAGGCGCAGCGCACCAGCTCGGACTTTTTCATGAGAAGGCAGGGACCGTCCCCGTCCTCCCGCGGCGCCGGGGGAGCGTCATTTTCCTCCAGATAATACCAGAAGAGCCCCTTTCCCAGCCGGACGTTGATCGAGGGGAACCGTTTGACCGTGACCGCGGCCGCCCGCGCGAGGACGGCGGGGTCGATCTCCCGGTCGAGATCCGCGGAAAGGCGGAAAAGACTCGTCCACCTCCGCCGTTTGGCGGCGGGATAGATCTTGGCGGCGTTATCCAGCCGCATCCACTTTCTTTCAGATTTCATCCTTCTATGCCTGTCAAAAAACGTTCGATCCGTTCAAAATCCCGTTTTGCTTCTTTCACACCGTAAAGGGGGTAAACGTGCCACATTCCGGGCGCGACGGAAAGCGTACAAAGGGATCCCGCCGCAAGCAGCCGTTCTTCCATCCGGCGGGCGTCGTCAAGCAGCACCTCGTCCCCTCCGGCAAAGATCAGCGAGGGCGGCAGCCCGGTCAGATCGGCGAAAAGCGGGGAGACGAGCGGATCTAACGGGGTATCGGTATAGAGCTTAGCAAACGCGTCAAGCCGCTCTTTGGAGAGCGAGGGGTCGCGTTCGGCGTTCTCCCGGCACGAGCCGCCGCTCTGCGTCAGATCGGTCCACGGCGAGATCGCAATGATCCCGGCGGGGGAAACGCCCTTATCCCGCAGGGCGACAGCGAGCGAGAAGCAGAGCCCTCCTCCCGCGCTCTCGCCGCAGAGCAGGATCCGCCGGGGAGAGTACCCCTCCGCGAGCAGGTAGAAAAACGCTTCTTTTGCGTCCTCGAGCGCGGCGGGGTGCCGGTGCTCCGGCCCGAGGCGGTATGCGGCGGTAAAAACGCGCAGCCGGTACCGCGCGGCAAGAGCGCTGCCGAAGCCGCGGGCGTAGTCGAGCCCGCCCGCCACGTACCCGCCGCCGTGAAGATAGAGGATCACAAGGGGATCGCCCCTTTTCCCCTTTTTCTCCTTTTCCGGCAGGATCCACTCGCCGGAAAACGCGGGAAAGGTCTTTTTCTCTACCGTGACCCTTCCCTTTTTGGGGACGAACATGATCCTGCCGATCTGCTCCTGCGCTCTGCGCGCGGTTTCGACGCTGCAGCGCTCGACGATCGGTTTGAGAAAGGAAAGCTGCGCGCGCAGGATCTTGGATCGGACCGCCATTTTCCGCACCTCTGTTTCGCCTTTTTTACAGTATAGCACAGTAAAACGGCGTTTGCAACTTTTTGCGGCTTTTCTTTGAAAGATCGGCCGCGGAGATTGACAGAAGCGCTTTGGCGCGGTACAATAAGAGGTATGAAACTGCCTGAATTGCTCTCTCCCGCCGGCAGCTACGAGAAGATGCTGGCCGCCTTCCGCTACGGGGCGGACGCCGTCTATCTGGCCGGTGAGGATTTCGGTATGCGGAGCGCCGCCAAAAACTTCTCCCTTGAGGAGATCCGGGCGGCGATCCCCTATGCGCACGCCCTCGGCAAAAAGGTCTACGTCGCCGTCAACGTCCTCCCGCACTCAAACGAATACCCCGCGCTGCGCCGTTTTCTGCGCGCGCTCGCGAAAGACCCGCCGGACGGTCTGATCATCAGCGATATCGGCGTGATCGAGACGGCGCGGGAGCTGATCCCCGCCGCCGAGATCCATCTCTCCACGCAGGCGTCCGCCGTTTCCGCCGCCGCCTGCCGCGCGTGGCACCGTCTGGGCGTGAAGCGGGTGGTCCTCGCGCGGGAGCTGACCCTCGCCGAGATCGCCTTTATCCGCCGCAGCACGCCCCGATCCCTTGAGCTGGAGGCCTTTATCCACGGGTCGATGTGCGTCTCATACAGCGGCCGGTGCCTGCTCTCCCAATACCTGGCCGGCCGGGACTCCAACCGCGGCGCCTGCACCCAGCCCTGCCGCTGGAACTTTGTGATCTCCGAGGAAAAGCACCAATCGGAAAAGCTGCCCGTCTATGAAGACCGCGGGACCTTTATCCTCTCCTCGCGCGACCTCTCGATGATCGAACATATCCCGGAGCTGGTAGAGGCCGGGCTGTCGAGCCTGAAGATCGAGGGACGGATGAAGAGCGCTTATTACGCCGCCGTGACCGCCAACACCTACCGGATGGCGCTGGACGCCTACGGGCGCGATCCCGCGCGCTACCGGTTCGATCCCCGCTGGAAGGAGGAGCTTGACAGCGTCTCCCACCGCGCGTACTCCACCGGCTATTATTTTTCCTCCCTCTTTGAAAACGTCAACACCGTCACCGAGGACGGCTACATCCGGGAAAAAGCCTATCTCGCCGAGGCGATCGCCGACACAAACGAAAACGGGCTGACGCTGTTTTTGCAGCATAACAAGTTTTCCGTCGGGGATACCGTGGAGCTTCTGGAGCCGGGACGGCCGGGCGAGCCCTTTTCCGTTTCCGCGCTCCTCGCGGAGGACGGATCCCCTCTCTCCTCGGTCCCGCACCCGAAACAGCGGTTCCTTCTTTCCCTCCCCCGCCCCGTCCGCAAAGGCTCCATCCTGCGCGGCTCCTATCCGCATCTTTGAGAAAGGATAAGACCTATGATTTTCTTTGAGATCATCAAAGCGATCCTCTACGGGATCCTCCAGGGGATCACCGAATGGCTCCCCATCAGCAGCACCGGCCACATGATCATCCTGGAACGGATCCTGCCCTTTTCCCTGTCCGACGACTTCTTCAATATGTTCAAGGTCGTGATCCAGTTCGGCTCGATTCTGGCGATCCTTGTCCTCTACCGGAAGAAGCTCAACCCCTTCCGTATCCGTACGGTCAACGGCCAAAAGGAGCGGTTTGTTTCCAAAAAGACCCTGCGCCTCTGGCTGATGGTCCTGATCGGAGCAGTGCCCGCCGGGGTCGTCGGACTCCTGCTTGACGATATCATCGATACCTTCCTTTCCGGCGTGCTCGTCGTCGCCTTCACGCTGATCTTTTACGGCGTCGCCTTCATCGTCGTCGAACGGCGCAACGAGGGAAAAGAGTTCCGCGTCAATTCCGTCTACGAGATCGACCCCAAAACGGCGCTCCGCATCGGCTGCTTTCAGGTGCTGGCGCTGATCCCCGGCACCTCCCGCTCCGGCTCGACCATCCTCGGCGCCTCCCTGCTCGGCGTAAGCCGCACGGCGGCGGCGGAGTTCTCCTTCTTTCTCGCGATCCCCGTTATGTTCGGCGCCAGCTTTTTAAAACTGATCAAATACGCCTCCTCGTTTCTCTTTTCGGAGATCGTCGTCCTCTTCTTCGGGATGGCGGTCGCCTTCCTCGTTTCCCTCGTTGCGGTGCGGTTTTTGATCGGGTTTGTCCGGCGCCACAGTTTTGAGTCCTTCGGCTGGTACCGGATCGGCCTGGGGATCCTCCTTCTCTTGCTTTATCTGATTTTTTAACAGGAGCCCACGGTGAATCAAACGTCTGAAAATCCCTTTTCCCTTGACGGGGTCACGCTCGCGTATATCGGCGACTGCGTGATGGAGCTTTACGTCCGCGAAACGCTTGTCAGAAGCGGGATCACGGGCTCGCGCGATCTCACGGCGGCGGCGCAGAAGATCGTGGTGGCCGCGGCGCAGGCGGAGACCTACCGGCAGATCGAAAATCTCCTCGACGAAAAGGAAGCCGCGATCTTCAAGCGCGGGCGCAACTGCGGCCATCTCAACTTCCCCAAGCACGCCCGGATGAGCGACTATCGCATCGCGACGGGGCTGGAAGCCCTGCTCGGCTATCTCTATCTCACGGGGCGGCACGACCGCGTGAGAGAGCTGCTGGAGACGGGCTGTCCCGTGATTTCCTTATTATCGGAGGCACTATGAACCGCTTCAGAGAAAAACTGGCCCGCTTTATGTTCGGGCGTTACGGCACGTACGGATACGACGCGCTTGCCAAAGCCTGCAACGTCGCTTTGATCGTTTTGGCGGTCCTCAACCTTTTCGTCCGGCACTTTCTCATCTCCCTTCTCTTTTGGGGAGTGTTTTCCTACACGCTGTTCCGCTTTCTCTCGCGTAATATCGCCGCGCGGCAGAAGGAGAACGCTGCGTTCCTCCGCTTTTTCGGGAGGATCCGCTCCTTCTTTTCCCTGACGGCGCGCCGTTTCCGGGAGAGAAAGACCAACGCCTACCGCAAATGCCCCTCCTGCAAGGCGACGATCCGCCTCCCGAGAAAAAAGGGAGCGCACAGCGTCGTCTGCCCGCGGTGCAAAACCAAGTTTGAGGTAAAGATCCGATAAGATGAAACTGATCGTTCGCGAAATCAGCAAAACGTATCTGTCCGGCGCGGCGCTGGACTCCTTTTCCCACACCTTCCGGCCGGAGGTATCCGTCCTCCTCGGTCCCGGCGGCTGCGGAAAATCCGTTCTGCTCCAGATCCTCTCCGGCGAGCTTACGCCGGAGAGCGGCGCCGTCTTTTTTGAGAATGAAAAGGGCGTATGCCGCGAAACGCTGAAATGGGGCGCCCGGTACCGCAAGCTGCTCGGCTTTATGCCGCAGGCGGACGAGCCTCTGCCCACCTTTACCGTCCGGCAGTTTCTCGACCACATGGCGACGCTGCGCGGTCTGTGGGGCGGAAAAAAACGCAAACAGGTAAGTGAGCTTCTCGCCGTTCTCCTCCCTGAGGAAACGAAAGACAGGCCGGTCCGCGAGCTCTCCGGCGGGCTGCGCAGGCGGCTTTCTCTTGCCGCCGCGCTGATCGGCGACCCGCCGCTCCTTCTGCTCGACGAGCCGCTGGCGGGGCTGGATCACTTCCGCAAGACGACGGTCGCGCGGTATCTCCGCTCCGTCTCCGAGGGAAAGATCGTGATCATCGCCTCGCAATACCCGGACGATGCCGCATTGCTGGCCGATTCCGTTCTCTTTTTGCGGGAGGGCCGGCTCCTCTGCGCCGCCCCGGAAGAAGAGCTGACCGAAGAACTTTCCGGCAAAGTCTGGCTCCTCCGCGCAAGCGAGGAGGAAGCCGCCTCTCTGCGGGACCGTTTCCTCGTCTCCGGCGAGGGACGGATGATGGGAGACTGCCTCTTACGCGTGGTGGCGGATGAACCGCCGACGCCGGACGCTTCCCCGACCGCGCCGGTACTCGCGGACGCTTACGCCGCCGCGTTCCATCAAACGAAAAACGCCTGATCGGACCGATCAGGCGTTTCTCCTTTTTCGTTACATCAACCCGGAATAATCCGACAGATTGGAAAGAATCGTTTCAGCCAGGCCTACAAGAACCGCGCCGAACAAAAGCGCAAGAACGACGGTGATGGCGATCCAGATGAGCATCGCGATACAGAAATTCTTTTTGCTCTTGTTCTCCGCCGTGCAGGCGATCACGATATAGGTGATCAGTCGGATCACCGGGAAGAAGAGGACCAAAAACATCAGAAGATAAAAACCGATGCCGGCCGGCTCCTGCGCCGCGCTGTTCGGAAGGACCACGGCGGGAGCGGGCGTTTGCGGGGGATAATAATAGGTGTTCTGCTGCGCCCCGTAAGGATTTTGATAGCTCTGCTGATTTTGGTAGCTCTGCTGGTTTTGATAATCGGGGTTTTGATAGGCGGCTTGTTCTTGCGCGGCCGTCGCTTCCGTTTTTGTCTCCGGCTCGGCAACCGCCTTTCCGCAGGCGGGGCAGGCGCCGGCGCCGTCGGGGATCCGGGTTCCGCAGTTTGTACAAAACTTCATGGAATACCTCCTGAAAAATAATAAAATCGGGGGAAAAACCGTCAGTTCCTGTCAAGATAAGCGCAGGCGGCGAGAGCGGCCGCGGCGCCGTCCGACGCGGCGGTTGAGATCTGCCGGACCGCCTTTGCGCGGCAGTCCCCGGCAACAAATAGCCCGGGGGTCTTCGTTGCGGCGCTTTCATCCGCGACGGCGTAACCGAAGCGGTCGAGATCAAGCAAGGAAGCAAACGGCTTTGTTTCCGGGGAAAGGCCGACCGCGACGAAGACGCCGTCAACGGCGAGATGACGCCGCTCGCCCGTTTCCGTTACGACGAGATCAAGCCCGTCGATCTCCCCTTCGCCGGTGAAACGCTCGACCGTTGCGCCGAAGATCGCGGAGACGTTCTCTTTCTTTTCGATCAGCTCGGCAAGGCGCTGCTCGCCGGTAAAATACGCAAGGTTCTGGACGACCGTAACGGAAGACGCCAGCTCCGAGAGCTGGAGCGCCTCCTGCATGGCGGAGTTTCCGCCGCCGATCACGGCGACCGGCTTGCCCGCGTAAAAGGCGCCGTCGCAGACCGCGCAGAAGGAGATCCCTTTGCCGAGGTACTTCTCCTCCCCGGGAACGCCGGGTAGACGGTGCTTTGCTCCCGCGGCGAGGATCACGGTCTTTGCGGCGAAATCCCCCGCGTCGGTCCGGACGGTAAAGCCGCCCGCCGAGGGGACGATCTCCCCGGCTTCCGCAAACTCGGTTTCCATTCCCTGATCGAGGGCGTGGGCGAGCATCCGGTCCGCCAGCTCGCTCCCCGCAATCGAGGAGATGCCGGGATAGTTTTCGATCTTCGGGGAAAAGGTCATCTGCCCGCCGTAGGCTTCCCGCTCCAGGAGCAGGACCTGCTTCCCCGCGCGGCGGAGATAGATCGCCGCCGTCAGTCCGGCGGGGCCCCCGCCGATCACAATACTGTCGTACATCGTATCAAAGGTTATTGAGATATTCCCGAATATCGGTCATCGTTTCGTACTTCACGCTCTCGCCGTTTTTCGTGACGATCAGCGTGGGCGCCTGGCGGAGTCCAAGGGCGCGCGCCTCTTCCTCGTTTTCCTCGACCAGCTTTTTCGTATACGGAAGCTCGCGGTTCTCGAGCATCTGCATCACAACCCGGCACTTCGGGCAGGTGGCGGTCGCAAAGAGGACGATCCCATCCGGCGCCCCGGTCTTTTCCTCGCAGGCGCAGGCGCTTTCCGCCTTGTGCGTGCCGAAGTTGTGCTTTGTCATGCTGGCGGCCACGTCGTACACGCGGCGATCCTGATACTCCTTCGTCTTACCGGCGTTCCAGTTCTGGACCGGGCGGTAGTAGCCGGTGATACGGCTGTAAACCTCCGCGTCCTTGCCGCACTTCGGGCATTTGAAATGCTCGCCGGCGATATAGCCGTGCTCGCGGCAGACGGAATAGGTCGGAGAGATCGTGTAGTAGGGCAGGCGGTAGTTCTCCGCGATCTTGCGGACGAGAGCGGCGGCGGACTGCCAGCTCGGCAGCTTCTCCCCGAGGAAGGCGTGGAAGACGGTTCCGGAAGTGTAGAGCGTTTGCAGTTCGTCCTGGATATCGAGAGCGGAGAACACGTCCTCGGTAAAGCCGACCGGCAGGTGAGAGCTGTTGGTGTAGTAGGGCACTTCCCCGTACATCGACGCGGTCTTGATATCGGGATAGCGCTGCACGTCATGCTTGGCAAGACGGTAGGCGGTGGACTCGGCGGGGGTCGCCTCCAGGTTGAAGAGGGCGCCGTACTTTTCCTGATAGTCGGAGAGGCGCTCGCGCATATGGTTGAGGGTCTTCGCCGAGAAGTCCTGCGTCTCCTTGTGGGTCATATCCAGCCCGATCCACTTGGCGTTGAGGCCCGCCTCGTTCATGCCGACGAGGCCGATCGTGGAGAAGTGATTGTCAAAGGTGCCGAGGTAGCGGCGGGTATAGGGATAAAGGCCGTTCTGCATCAGCTCGGTGATGACTTTGCGCTTGATGTCGAGGGAGCGGGCGGCAATATCCATCAGATTGTCAAGACGGCGGAAGAAATCCTCCTCGTCCTTGGCGAGATAGGCGATGCGGGGCATATTGATCGTAACGACGCCGATCGAGCCGGTGGACTCGCCGCTGCCGAAGTAGCCGCCGGACTTTTTGCGGAGCTCGCGCAGATCGAGGCGCAGACGGCAGCACATACTGCGGACGTCGCTCGGTTCCATATCGCTGTTGATATAGTTGGAGAAATAGGGGGTGCCGTACTTGGCGGTCATCTCAAAGAGGAGACGGTTGTTTTCGGTATCCGACCAGTCGAAATCGCGGGTGATGGAGTAGGTCGGGATCGGGTACTGGAAGCCGCGGCCGTTGGCGTCCCCTTCGATCATCGTCTCGATGAACGCCTTGTTGACCATATCGATTTCCTTCTGGCAGTCGCCGTTCACCAACATCACGCTCGACTGGACCGTTCCCGCCGACCTGGCGGAGCTCAACGCGATCGTCGGCGGCAAGGAAATGGACTTCAAGTACAAGGACTGCAAAAAGGAAATGGACATGGTGAACAAGGCG
>JAFSSQ010000010.1 GCA_017450965.1 Clostridia bacterium | reverse complement strand
CCGACTGAGCGCCTCCATAGAGCGCAGCAGCGGGGTCTTTTTATCCAGCGCATGGCCCCCGTAGGAGCAGAACGCCGTCGGGATGCAGAGCGTCCTGCCCTTGATAAAGGCGTAGGAGGTCGGGTCCCAGGCCGTGTCTGGCGGCGACCTTTTGCATCATTTCCATCGTCAGCTGGTTCTGATCGGTCGCCAGGTTGGTCGTCGTATAGATCGGCGCCAGCTCGTGCTGGGCGGGCGCGACCTCGTTGTGCTCGGTCTTCGCCATGATCCCGAGCTTCCAGAGCTCCTCGTTTAACTCCTCCATAAAGGCGGCGACCTTCGGCTTGATCGCGCCGAAGTAGTGGTCGTCCATCTCCTGGCCCTTGGGGGGCTTCGATCCGAACAGCGTCCTGCCGCAGAAGCGCAGGTCGGGACGGGCGTCGTACATTTCTTTGGTGATCAGGAAATACTCCTGCTCCGGCCCGACGGAGGAAACGACCCGTTTGACCGTATCGTTGCCGAAGAGACGGAGAACGCGGAGCGCCTGCCTGTTCAGCGCTTCCATCGAGCGCAGAAGAGGCGTCTTTTTGTCGAGCGCGTGCCCGCCGTAGGAACAAAACGCGGTGGGGATGCACAGGGTTTTTCCTTTGATAAACGCGTAAGAAGTAGGATCCCACGCCGTATATCCTCTCGCCTCAAAGGTGGCGCGCAGGCCGCCGGACGGGAAGGAGGAGGCGTCCGGCTCGCCCTTGATCAGCTCCTTGCCGGAAAACTCCATGATCACGCCTCCGTCGGGCGAGGGCGCGATAAAGCTGTCGTGTTTTTCCGCCGTGATCCCGGTCAGCGGCTGGAACCAATGGGTAAAATGGGTGGCGCCCTTTGCGACCGCCCAGTCCCGCATGGCGGAGGCGACCGCGTCCGCGACGCCCGGATCCAGACTTGCCCCTTCGTCGATCGTGTGCCGCAGAGAGGCGTACACCTTGGCTGAGAGAGTCGCTTTCATCACTCTGTCGTCGAACACCATGCTCCCGAACGTTTCCGTTACCGTTTTCATAACCGATCTCCTTTTCTTTTTTAAGGCGCGCGCCTCCGCAAATGACGGAAAAAACGCCGCCGCCTTCATTTTTTGGAATGCCGGAAAACAAAAAACGCGCCTCTGATCCCGCAGGATCAAAGACGCCGTTGCCTTTAACGCACCCCATTATAGACCCGCCTTTCCGGTTTGTCAAGACCTTTTTTGCAATTTTCCCCGAAAAATCCTGCGGGATCGGCGTTTTATTTTTTGTTTCCTATTGACAGAAGCGTTTCCCCGCTGTATACTGTCGTCAATTAGCAAAGGCGTTCATGCCGGCCGCGGACTCTGTCCGCGGCCGCGTGAGCGCCTTTGCGTTTTTCCGAGAAAGGGGAAACCGATATGCAAAAGGAAGGAACGGTCCGGATCCCGTCCGGCTGCGCGATCGCGGCGATCATCTCCCGGGAAGGGCGGCGCATGACGGGCGAGACGATCATCGAGGCGATGAAGCCGATGCACGAACGCTCCAACGGTCTCGGCGGCGGGTTTGCCGGGTACGGGATCTATCCGGAATACAAAGATTTTTACGCGCTGCACCTGTTTTTTGACTGCCGCGATACCCGCAAACGCTGCGAGGCGTTTCTCAGGGAATCGTTTGAGATCGTAAAAGGAGAGCTCATCCCGACGCGCAAAATGCCGGAGATCACCGACGAGCCGGCCATCTGGCGGTATTTCGTCGCGCCGCTCCGGTCGGTCCTTTCCGACCTGCAGCTGGACGAAAAGGAGTTCGTCGCCCGCACGGTGATGAAGATCAATACCGGCATGGAGGGCGCCTACGTCTTCTCGAGCGGGAAGAACATGGGCACCTTCAAGGCGGTCGGCTTCCCCGAGGACGTCGGCCGGTATTACCGGCTGGACGAATACGAGGGGTACAGCTGGACGGCGCACGGCAGATACCCGACCAACACCCCCGGCTGGTGGGGCGGCGCGCATCCCTTTACGCTGCTCGACTACTCGGTCGTCCACAACGGCGAGATCTCCTCGTACGACGCCAACCGCCGCTTTATCGAAATGTTCGGATACAAATGCACGCTGCAGACCGATACCGAGGTGATCACCTACGTTCTGGATTATCTGATCCGGCGGCAGGGCCTGACGCTGACCGAAGCGGCGAACGTGATCGCCGCGCCGTTCTGGAGCACGATCGAGCGGCAGCCGGACGGGTACGAAAAAGAAAAGCTCCGGTACCTGCGCACCGTGTTCCCGAGTCTGCTCGTGACCGGGCCGTTTTCCATCGTGCTCGGCTTTGACGGCGGGCTGATGGCGCTCAACGACCGGCTGAAGCTCCGGTCGATGGTGGTCGCCGAAAAGGAGGACCGTGTGCTGATCGCGAGCGAGGAGGCGGCGATCCGCGCGATGGAGCCGGACGCCGAGAACGTATGGTCACCGTCCGGCGGGGAGCCGGTCGTTATCACGGTAAAGGAGGGAGCGTTCTGATGGGAGTGGAATATCTCTATCCCGAGTTTGAAGTGGTCCGCAACCCGGACCGCTGCATCGCCTGCCGCGTGTGCGAGAGGCAATGCGCAAACGAGGTCCACGCATACAGCGCCGAGCGCGGCGTGATGGTCAGCGACGAAGCAAAGTGCGTCAACTGCCAGCGCTGCGTCTCGCTCTGTCCGACGCGGGCGCTGAAGATCGTCAAAAGCGACTGCACCCTGCGCGAAAACGCGAACTGGCAGAGCGACACAATAAAAGAGATATATAAACAGGCAAACAGCGGCGGGGTCCTTCTCTCCTCTATGGGCAACCCGAAGCCGCTGCCGGTCTACTGGGACAAGATTCTCATCAACGCCTCGCAGGTCACGAACCCGCCGATCGACCCGCTCCGGGAGCCGATGGAAACGAAGGTCTTCCTCGGCAAAAAGCCGGACGCCGTCGTCCGCGGCGGAGACGGCAGGATCGAGTGCCGTCTGGAGCCGCAGATCGAGCTCTCCATGCCGGTGATGTTCTCGGCGATGAGCTACGGCTCGATCAGCTACAACGCGCACGCCTCGCTCGCCCGCGCCGCGACAAAGCTCGGCATCCTCTACAACACCGGCGAGGGCGGACTGCACGAGGATTTTTACCAATACGGAACAAACACGATCGTGCAGGTCGCCTCCGGGCGCTTCGGCGTGCACGAAGACTATCTGGAAGCGGGCGCCGCCATCGAGATCAAGATGGGGCAGGGCGCCAAGCCCGGCATCGGCGGGCACCTCCCCGGCGCAAAGATCGTGGGTGACGTGTCCCGTACCCGCATGATCCCCGAGGGCTCGGACGCGATCTCCCCCGCCCCGCACCACGATATCTATTCGATCGAGGATCTGCGGCAGCTCGTTTTTTCCTTAAAGGAAGCGACGCAGTACAAAAAACCGGTGATCGTCAAGGTCGCCGCCGTGCATAACATCGCCGCCATCGCCAGCGGGATCGCCAGAAGCGGCGCCGACGTGATCGCCATCGACGGCTTCCGCGGCGGGACCGGCGCCGCGCCGACGAGGATCCGCGACAACGTGGGCATCCCGATCGAGCTGGCGCTGGCCGCCGTGGATCAGCGGCTGCGCGACGAGGGGATCCGCAACAGCGTTTCCCTCGTGGTCGGCGGTTCGATCCGTTCCGCCGCCGACGCGGTGAAGGCGATCGCGCTCGGCGCGGACGCCTGCTACGTCGCCACGGCGGCGCTGCTGGCGCTCGGCTGCCACCTCTGCCGCACCTGCCAGACCGGCCGGTGCAACTGGGGGATCGCCACCCAGCGCCCCGACCTCGTCAAGCGCCTCAACCCCGATATCGGCTCCGCGCGGCTCGTCAATCTGATGACCGCCTGGCGGCACGAGATCATGGAGATCATGGGCGGTATGGGGATCAACTCCGTCGAGGCGCTGCGCGGCAACCGCCTGATGCTGCGGGGCGTCGGACTGAACGAAAAAGAGCTGGAGATCCTCGGGATCTCCCACGCGGGGGAATGATGAGATGAAACGCGTCTACGTGAAAGAAGAATGGTGCCTCGGCTGTCACCTGTGCGAATACAACTGCGCCTTCGCGAACTCCAACCTGGAAGCCATGACCTCCCTCAAGGGGAAAAAGATCTTCCCGCGGATCCACGTGGAAGGCGGCGAGCGGATCACCTTTGCCGTTTCCTGCCGCCACTGTCTTGATCCCCTCTGCGTGAAAAGCTGCATCGCCGGCGCCATCTCCAGGCGGGAGGGCGTGGTCGTGATCGACCGGCAGAAGTGCGTGGGGTGTCTGACCTGCGTTCTCGTCTGTCCCTACGGCGCGCTGGCGCCCGGGGAGGACGGCGCCATGCAGAAGTGCGAGCTCTGCCTCGGCAGCGGCCGCGGGGAGCCCGCCTGCGTCGCCGGGTGCCCGAACGGCGCCATCGTTTACGAAGAAAGGAGCGAGTCCGAATGAAACGCTACGTGATCATCGGCAACGGAGCGGCGGCGGTCGGCTGTATCGAGGGGATCCGCTCGCTTGACGGCGAGGGCGGGATCACCGTGATCTCGGAGGAGGCCCGTCCCGTTTACTGCCGTCCGCTGATCTCCTACTATCTGGAAGGCAAAACCGATCCCGAACGGATGAAATACCGCCCCGACGGATTTTATGAGGAAAACGGCTGCCGCGCGCTCTACGGAAGACGCGCCGCCGCCATAAATCCGGAAAAAAAGACCGTATCGCTCGACGACGGCTCCTCCCTCCCCTACGACGCGCTCTGCGTCGCCGCCGGGTCGCGGCCGTTTGTACCGCCTTTTGCGGGACTGGAGACGGTCAAACGGAAGTTTACTTTTATGACGCTTGACGACGCGCTGGCGCTGGAAGGCGCCCTGACGCCGGACGCGCGCGTCCTGATCGTCGGCGCCGGTCTGATCGGGCTGAAGTGCGCCGAGGGGATCCTTGCGCGCGTCGGCAGCGTGACGGTGTGCGACCTCGCCGACCGCGTACTCTCCAGCATCCTCGACGGGGACTCTGCCGCGCCGGTGCAGGCGCATCTGGAAACGCGCGGGATCCGCTTTCTGCTCGGCGATACCGCCGTACGCTTTGAAGAAAACCGCGCGTATATGAAAAACGGCGACACGGCGGATTTTGATCTGCTCGTGCTCGCCGTCGGCGTGAAGGCGAACGCGGAGCTTGTAAAAGACGCCGGCGGCAGGGTAAACCACGGCGTCGTGATCAACGAAAAAGGGGAAACGAGCCTGCCGGACGTTTACGCCGCGGGCGACTGCGCGGAGGGGTACGACGCTTCCCTCGGCGCAAACCGCGTCCTCGCGATCCTCCCGAACGCCTCTCTGCAGGGACGGACCGCCGGCGTCAATATGGCGGGCGGCGACGCGGCGCTTGACAACGCGATCCCGATGAACGCGATCGGCTTTTTCGGTCTTTCCGTGATGTCCGCCGGCGTCTGCGACGGCGAGATGACAACGGAAAGGGAGGGCGGCGCGATCAAGCGTTTCTTTGTCAAAGACGGGCTCTTAAAGGGCTTTATCCTCGTCGGCGCGCTGGAACGGGCGGGGATCTACACCTCGCTGATCCGGGAGCGGATCCCGCTTGACACCGTCGACTTCGAGCTGACGAAAAAAACCGCCACCAGTTTGATCTTTTCACCGGAAATCCGTAGACAAAAGTTCGGAGGCGTAGTATAATATGGTAATCAACGCAAAAGATCTCGGGTATCGCGCCGTCAACGACGCGCTCCGCCGGGCGGAGGGGGACAGCGAGGTGACCGGCTGTCTCGGCCAGCGGTTTCTCTGCGCCGGGATGTCCGGCGGCTCCGTTACGATCGGGGGGATCCCCGGCAACGCGCTCGGCGCCTATCTCAACGGCGCGGAGATCACCGTCCGGGGCAACGCCCAGGACGCCGTCGGCGATACGATGAACAACGGCAAAATCGTCGTCCACGGCAACGTCGGGGACGCCGCGGGATACGCGATGCGCGGCGGCGCGATCTACGTGAAGGAAAACGCCGGATACCGCGCCGGGATCCACATGAAGGAATACCGGGAAAAGGTGCCGGTGATGGTGATCGGCGGTACGGCGGGCAGCTTCCTCGGCGAGTACCAGGCGGGCGGCGTGATCGCGGTGCTCGGGCTCGGGCGGGGGAGCGGGCGGATCGTCGGCAACTTCCCCTGCACGGGGATGCACGGCGGAAAGATGATCCTGCGCTCCGACGGGACGGACGTTCTCTTCCCCGCGCAGGTCACGGCGCGGCCCGCGACGGAAGCGGACCGGGAAGAGATCTTCCGCTACGTATCCGAGTACGCAGCACTCTTCGGCGCGGACGCGTCCGAGATCATGGACGCCCCCTTCACGGTCGTAACGCCGGACAGCAAAAATCCCTACAAACAGCTCTACACGGCAAATTGAAAAACAGGAGAATGAGATGAAATATTCAAAAGACGAGGTCCTTCAGTACGTGGCGGAGGAGGACGTGAAGTTTATCCGGCTCGCGTTCTGCGACGTGTTCGGCAAACAGAAAAATATCTCGATCATGCCGGACGAGCTGCCGCGCGCGTTTGAATACGGGATCGCGTTCGACGCTTCCGCCGTCGCCGGGTTCGGCGGGGACGAAGCCCGCTCCGACCTGTTCCTCCATCCCGAGCCGGAAACGCTCACCTGGCTCCCGTGGCGGCCGGAGCAGGGCAAGGTCGTGCGGATGTTCTGCCGGATCGCCTATCCGGACGGCAGACCGTTTGAATGCGATACGAGAAGTCTTTTGAAAAAAGCGGAAGACGACGCCGCGGCGGCGGGCCTGACCTTTTACTTCGGGGCGGAAGAAGAGTTTTACCTCTTTGAGCTCGACGAACGCGGTCTTCCGACCAAAACGCCCTACGACCGCGCCGGCTATATGGATATCGCGCCGGAGGACAAGGGGGAAAACGTCCGCCGCGAGATCTGCCTGACGCTCGAGAAGATGGGCATTTGCCCGGAAAGCTCCCATCACGAGGAGGGACCCGGACAGAACGAGATCGACTTCCGCTATACGACGGCGCTGACCGCCGCCGACAACGTGATGACCTTCCGGACCGTTGTGAAAACGGCGGCGCAGCGAAGCGGCCTTTTTGCCGACTTTTCGCCGAAGCCGCTGGAAAACGCGCCGGGAAACGGCTTTCATATCAACTGCTCCGTCCGGCCCGACCCCTCCTCCGAACATCTCTTCCGGGTGATCGCGGGGGTGCTGGACAAGGCCGTTCCCTGCACGCTCTTCTTTAACCCCACCGCCGCGTCCTACGCCCGGCTCGGGGAGATGAAGGCGCCGCGCTACGTTTCCTTTTCGGCGGAAAACCGCTCCCAGCTGATCCGCCTCCCCGCGGCGAACGGCGAATACCGGAGGGCGGAGCTCCGCTCCCCCGACCCGACGGCCAATCCCTATCTCGCCATGACGCTGATGATCCGGGCGGGGCTGCGCGGGATCGGAGAGAAGATCGCCCTGCCGGAGCCGTTCGATCTCAACCTTTACCGGGCGGGCGAGGACGTTCTCTCCGGCCTGCAAAAGCTGCCGGCCGATCTGACCGAGGCGCGCGCCGCGGCGGCGTCCGACGCCTTTATCCGGGAGAGCGTTCCGGCCGAGATCTTAAAAGCCTACTGTCAATAACGGCGCGTGTCCGCCGGCGGAAAGGAGGGAGAGCGTTTGAGTCTGCAAGAACAGTGTTACAGCGTCCTTGTCGTTTCTTCGGCGGAACGCTTCAATCAGGCTCTGGGTGAGCTATTCCCCGCCGCCTCCTTTTCCCCGGTCCGCACGGTAAGCGCCGTCAGCGCGGCCAAGCGCGCCGCGGCGGAGCGGGATTTCGATTTTATCATCGTCAATTCCCCGCTCCCCGACGACCCAGGCGTCCGCTTTGCCGTCGACTCGGTCTCCTCCGGCGGCACCGTGGTCCTCTTCCTCGCCAAAGCCGAACACTATCCCGACGTTTACGACAGGCTGGTCGGGCACGGGGTGTTCCTGATGCAGAAGCCGATCGCGAGGTCCCTCTTCCAGACGGCGGCCGGCTGGCTGATCAGCGCGCGGGAGCGGATCCGGCAGACGGAAAGCAAAACGCTTTCCATCGAGGAAAAAATGAACGAGATCCGGCTCGTCAACCGGGCGAAGTGGCTGCTCATCAGCGAGCTGAAAATGACCGAGCCGGACGCGCACCGGTTCGTGGAAAAGCAGGCGATGGACCGCTGTGTTCCGAAGCGCCAGGTCGCGGAGGAGATCATCACGACCTACGGCGGCTGACCGCCGTCCCGTAAAAAAAGAAACCGAAAAACGGCGCCGGAACGTTCTCCGGCGCCGCCTTTTTTCCCGGTCCGACGGCGCGGCGGCGCAATTTTTCACCAAAACCTTGCAAAAAGGCTGTCGCTGTGTTAGAATAGCATTATCGTTTTCCTCCGTTCCCGCGGCGGCGGGCATCCCACACGAAAGGGCGAAGAACGGCTCCGAACATCCCATGAAACGAGACGAACGGTACGCAAAACCATCGCATAAGCTGTGGTTTTTCTTCATACGGCGGCTTTCCTTTCTCTACACGCGGCTCTTTCTCGGCTTCCGGTGCCGCGACCGGTACCGGATCAAAAAGGGGGAGCCCGTGATCGTCCTCAGCAATCACCAGACCGACGAAGACCCCTTCTGCCTCTTCCCCGTTTTTGACGCCCCCGTCTATCCCGTCGCGACCGATCATATCTTTTCGGGAAAGCTCCGGAGCCGTCTTTTTTCTTATTTTTCGGTCATTCCGAAAAAAAAGGAAGCCTCCGACGCCAAAACGGTCCTCAAAATGTTCCGGCTCCTGAAAAGCGGCGCGTCGATCCTCCTCTTTCCCGAGGGGAACCGCACTTACGCGGAGTTTTGCTATCCGATCGCGCCGGGCCTTCCCTCTTTTTTCAAAAAGACGAAGGCGACCCTCGTCCTCTTCAACATCCGCGGCGGCACCGGCGTCAGTCCTCGCTTCAAACACAAAAAGCGGCGCGGCCCCTTTACCGGAGAGATCCGGCGCGTGCTGCCGTACGCGGAATACGCCGGGATGGAGGACGGGGCGCTCTCCCGCCTGATCGCCGAGAC
Organism: Clostridia bacterium; assembly: GCA_017450965.1. GTDB lineage: Bacteria > Bacillota > Clostridia > Oscillospirales > CAG-272 > RUG12395. The sequence continues at coordinate 65,048 of JAFSSQ010000010.1, read as the reverse complement.
CCTGACCGTCTTTGACAGCGACAGCGGCGCCCGCTACAAAAGCCGCCGGCGCGCGGAATACCTCGAACGGATGCTCTTTGCCTGTCCGCGCTGCGGCCAAACGGAAACGCTTTTTTCCGAGGGCGCCTTCCTTACCTGCCGGAGCTGCGGTCTGCGCGCGGAGTACGGCGAGGATCTGCGCCTTCACGGGCTTGAGGGGTACGGGCGGCTGGTGGACTGGTGGAACTTCCAGAAAAACGCCGTGCGGAAGATGGAGATCCTGCCGGACGGTACGGTTTTCAGCGACGAGGGGGTAACGCTCTTCTTCTCGACCCCCTTTGAAAAGAAAAAACGGCTTGCCGTGGGCAAGCTGACCCTGACCGGTGCGCAGCTGCGGTGCGGCGGGCGCGTCTTCGAGACGGCGAAGATCGCTTCGGTCTCCGCCGTATCGGGGCGGAACCTCACCTTCCGCTATGAAGAAAACGACTATACCCTGCGCGGCGGAAAACGCTTTAATCCTGTCAAATACCTCTTTCTTTTGAACCGGCTCGGCGAAAAAACGCAAAAAACCGAAACGGAAAAATCTGTTTATCCGGGAGACTGATATGACGTGGCGATTTGATCTGACCCAGTACGACGCCGTATGGAGCGTTGCGGTCAACCTCGGCCTTCTCCTCATCGCGCTGCTTATCGGCAACGCGCTGAGGCGGAGCGTGCCGTTTTTGCGGAAGGCGTTTATCCCCAGCGCCCTGATCGGGGGGCTTTTGCTCTTTTTTGCCAATCTCATCGCCGAAAAGGTGAGCGGCTCTCCGCTGACCGACGCGCGGATCATGCAGGTCGTGACCTACCACGCGCTCGGGATCGGCTTTATCGCCATGGCGCTCAAGACGGTGGAAAAGAACAAAAACCGCAAGCTCGGGCTCCTCGCAGTGCAAAACGGCTTACTCACCGGCGGGACCTATATGCTGCAGGCGGTCGTGGGGATCGTGGTCTCCCTCCTCTTTTACGCGGCGGGCGCGGCGCTCTTTTACGACGCGGGCGTGCTGCTTCCCCTCGGCTTCGGCCAGGGGCCGGGGAACGCGTTGACCTGGGACGTCAACTTCGGCGCCTACGGTTTTGACGGCAACGGCAGCTTCGGGCTGACGATCGCCTCGATCGGCTTTATCGTCGCTTCGGTGGTCGGCGTGGCTTACATCAACGTCTTCAAAAAGAAGGGGCAGATCGTCCCGAAAACCGGCGTCGCCGTCCGGACGGTGGAGGATTTTGAAGGAAAAAACGAGATCGAGGACTGCGAGTCGGTCGATAAGATCTCGATCCAGTTCGCATTCGTCGCGCTTGCCTACGCCGGCGCCTTCGGGATCATGTTCCTGTTCGCCATGCTCAGCGACGCGACGGGCGTCAAGCTCTTCAACGATATCGCCTGGGGCTTCAATTTCATCTGGGGCGTGATCAGCGCCACGGCGATCAAAGCGGCCATGCGCGGCTTTGAGCGCAAAAAAGTCGTCACGAGCCGCTACATCAACAACTACCAGATGGACCGTATCTCCGGCTTTGCCTTCGATATGATGATCATCGCCGGCGTCGCCGCCATCGATATCCGCATGGTGGCCAAGTACGCGTGGATGATCGCCGCCCTTTCGGCGGCTGGCGCGGCCGCGACCGTTTTTTACGTCCGCTTTATCTGCAAGCGGTGCTTTGCGGGCTTCGAGCACGAGGCGTTTCTCGTAAACTTCGGCACCCTGACCGGCACCGCCTCCAACGGGATGATCCTCTTGCGCGAGACGGATCCGAACTACGAAACCCCGACCGGCAGCATCTTCATCCTTTCTCAGTTCCCCGCCATGGCGGCGGTCGCCCCGCTCCTCCTTCTGCTCAATCTGAGCGCGGGGAGCCTGAAAGGATGCTTTCTCTCCCTCGGGATCTTCTTTCTCCTCTTCGTCGCCTATACCGTCTTCCTCGTCCTCTCGGCAAAAAAGAAAAACGGCGCGAAAGACCGAACGCCGCCGGCCTCCTGATCCGTCGCCGGACAAAGAAAAGAACGCCCGTCTGTTTCCTGCAGACGGGCGTTTTCCGTATGTTTTGTTCCGGCGGCGCGGAGCGCGTCAGAAGGTAAGGGTCTCCGTTCTCGGGAGAAGGTCGGAGAAGCGCCGGCGGCAGTTTTCGATGACCGCTCTGCCCTCTTCGCTGTTCAGCCCGCCGCGGCGGATCGTGCGGCGCATGATGCGCGTATACCCCACGATCATCGCTTTTTCCTCCGCCTGCTTCAGGGCGTTTTCGTCCGCTCCGGCGAAATAGAGCGCCAGCATCCGGCTCCAGAGCTCGCGGCCGGTCTCCTGCGAGATGCCGAGGAAGTTCCGGATGATGTCGGGATCCAGCTCGGAATACCCGACGTAGGCGTTATACATACTCGCCAGCTCGAAGACCGGGTGCCCGTGGCAGAGGGTGTCCATATCGATCAAGAGGGTCTCCCCGTTCTGGAGCATGACGTTTTTGATATGATAGTCGCCGTGCATCATGTGATCGTCCTCCGGCACGGCGGCGATCAGCGCATGGAGCTTTTCGTACTGGTCGGCGGGCAGATAATCCCGGAGAAACGCCGCCCAGTCGAGCGCGACGGCGCGCATATCGGGCATCGTATCGGGCTTGACGACGGTGGAATGGATCAGCTTGAGCAGATCCACGCTCATGGCGGCGATCTCGTCCACGGTCTTTTCCCCGCGGATAAGAAGTTTGGCAAAGCTGGTCGCGTTGAGCAGCTCGAACACCGAGCCGTAGCCGCCTCCCTCGATGCGGACAACGTCGTAGGGGATCGCCGTCGGCACGCCGAGGACGAACGCGGAGCGCGCCAGCTCGCGCTCGCGGTGGATCTCCGGCAGCGCGTCCGGGTTAAGATAGACCTTGACGATCGTGTCCGGATCGATGCGGTACACCTTGCCGTTTGCGCCCTGCCCGATGACCTCGCACCCTTCGACCGAGATCACGCGGTACGCCTTGCGGATCTCCATCATCTCGGTAAACCCGGTCATATCGAAGACCTCGTATACCTCCGGGCTGACGTTGATCAGTTTGGTATCGGCGATCGCCTTTTTCAGGCGGAGCACAACGCGGAGCCCCGCCGAGGAAATATAAGCGAGCTTGTCGCAATCGAGAGAAACGGAGGTCGGCTGAAACCGCTCGCAGAGCGCCGAGACCTCTTTTTCCAGCTCCGCGGCGTTCGTCGAGTCGATATGCCCGGCGATCCCGATCGTCAGAGCGCCGTTATCGCTTGCGTGCGTAAGGTTCATCATACTTATTCCACTCCTTCAAAAACCGTTTCGATCAGATCGGTGTATTCGCGCCATGCGTCGGTATCGGAAAGTTCTTCCGTATAGGCGGCCACGGTCCGGTAATACCACGCCTGTCCGGCGGGATCCTTCTGGTTAAAACGCGCCCAGAGCCCGTCGCCCTCCCGGCGGCGGAGCCGGGCAAACGAGCGCATATTCGAGAGTTTATCGGAAAGCCAGAGGATCTTTGTGCCGGGATCGGCGGCGTTTTTCAGCTTCTCAAGCGATTCCTCCTTGCGGATCTGCCAGCTTTCCTCCGGCGGGACGCCGGGGCGCTTGTCCTCCGTTTCCGACGCGACGAGCGCGGCGATCCTCTCCCCGAACCGCTCCCGGATCTCGCCGGGCTCGGTCGGCGTATCCTCCACCGTATCGTGCAGCACGGCGGCGGCGAGCACCTCCGGGTCGCTTGTCATCGTTCCCGCGATCGCGGCGACCTCCAGCGGATGCAGGATGTACGGCGTATCCGTGTTTTTCCGCCGCGTCCCGGCGTGCGCCTCCGCCGCGAACGCGATCGCTTTATTGAAAAGATCCATATCTCTCTCCTCCTTGTCACATCTCCAGCGTCAGGTTATTCAGACCGAGCGAGTTGACGTAGTTTGCGTTTTTGACCGTTTTCATCACCATCCGGATCCCGATATGCGCGGTCGGGTCGTCCGTTTTGTGGAGATCGAGATAGCGCAGCGGGTCGAAATGGAGACAGTTGTCGCGGATGCGGATCATGCGTTTTTCCCCCTTGAAAAGGAGCCGGACGTCGACGCTGTGCTCCCGGTTATCCTTCGTGAAGCCGTGCTCCACGATATTGGAGACCATCTCCTCGATACAGAGCGCGATCATCGCGCCGTTGCGCGCGTTCTCCCCGTGCAGACGGCAGAACTCCGCCGCCTTCGCGGAAACGGCCACGGCGCCGTCGAGATCGGTGAGGGTCTCCTCCATGCAGTCCCCCTCCCCCGCGCCGAACGAGGGCGGGAGATAGGAGAACGCCTCGGCGGAGAAGGAAACGCGGCCGCAGCGCTTCCATACCGCGATCACGATGACGAGAAGGGTCAGCGTTTCGCCGCAGAGATAGCCGAGCCAGACGCCGGTCGTTCCGAGAAACCGGCTGAGAAGGAAGGCGAAAAGCGCGGTGAAAGCAAAGTTCTGCATCACCGAGATCGCCTGCGTGAACTTTGTTTGGTTTACCCCCTGCAGGTAATTCTTGTAGGAGGTATTCAGCGAGCAGGGGAGCAGCGAGAGGGAGAAAAGCCGCAGCCCGAGGATCGCCATATCCGCCGCCTCCGGCTCCCCGGTCAGAAACAGTCCGACAAGCAGCGGGGCAAGGATCAGCACGGCGGCGATCATCGCAAGGTCCAGCGCGACGGCGTAGAAGAACATGGTTTTGATCAGCGCGCGCAGCTCGGTCTTATCCTCGTCGCTGTAAAAGATCGAGGAGAGGAGCAGCGCGACGGACGCGATGCCGGAGCCGAAGCAGTAGCAGAGATTGCCGACCGTCGAGATCACCGAATAGGCGGCGACGGCGAGGTTTTGCCCGACCTCGAGCAGCACCTTGTTGAGTACGAACACCAACAGCACCAGACTGATCTGGTTGATCACCGTCGGCAGCCCGTAGCGGATCAGGTCAAGCGCGGTCTTCCTCCGCAGGAGCGCGGGGCGGAAACGGAAGATACAGCTCTTTTTGAAGAAGTAAAGCGCGCCGATCACGAAGGCGATATAATAGCTGATGCTCGACGCAAGCCCCATGCCGAGGGTCCCCTCGTGCACGACGAAAACGTTGAGAACGTCGAGGGCGATATCCGCGACCGTCATCGCCGCGACCGCGGCGACGAGCCGGGTCCGGCTGCCGGAGATCTGCATAAAAGGCACCATGATCTGCGCGAAGATGAACGCGGGCGCGCCGATGATAAAGCCGCGCAGATAGTCGCGCGTAAGGCGGAACACCTCGTTGTCCGGCGTATTCTGCCCGGCGCCGAGGAGAACGCAGATCGGATCGGTGAAGAGCAGCACCGCCGCGGTGCCGACAAGAGAGATCGCCGCGGCGAGCGCGACGGAAACGGAAAAGCAGCCGTTGGTCGCTTCCATATCGCCGCTGCCCATCGTTTTGCCGCACATCACCTGGATCCCCGCCGAAAGCATACTGCCGAAGGCGGCGAAGACGAGGAGGACCGGCGTGGCCAGTCCGTAGGCGGTCATCGAGTTCACGCCGAGGAAGCGGCCGATCATGATGCTGTCCACCAGCATACAAAGCATCACCGTCATCGCGGAGATGATCTGCGTGACGAGCATCTGTCTGAAAATCTTTCTGATCATCGCGCCGCCCGTTTACCCGATCGTAAGAATGTCGGAAAAGCCGGTGATCTCAAAGATCTCGGCGATCGTTTCGTTCACGTTTTTCACGGTCATCTTCCCGACGGCGTTCATCCGTTTCTGCGCGGAAAGAAGCACGCGGAGTCCCGCCGAGGAGATGTAGTCAAGTTTTGCAAAGTCGAGGGAAAGCTCCGTCACGCCCTCCGCGTTCTCCGCGATCGCCGCCTCGAACTCCGGCGCCGTCACGGTATCCAGGCGGCCTTCCGGGGCAAGGGTAAGGGCCGTTCCGGTTTTGGTTTTTTCGATCGTCATATCCTACCTCTTTCAGATGTTTTTCTTGATCTTCAGAATGTTTTTTCCGTCTTTATACTCATAGCTCACGGCGTCCATCGTCTTCTTGACGAGGAAGACGCCGAGCCCGCCCGCCTTCCGCTCCTCCGCGGAAAGGGTAACGTCGGGATCGTCTGCCGCGAGCGGATCGTAGGGCTTGCCGTTGTCGATAAAGGAGATCACCACGGCGAGCGGCTCTTTTTCCACCTCGACCCGCACGGTCGCCGATCCCGTTTCGGGATGGTAGGCGTACTGCGCGATGTTGCCGAAGAGCTCGTCGATCGCCACGTCGATCTGCATCTGCGCCTTGAGCGGGCAGTCGAGCCGCTCCAGCTCGGCGTTGACGAAGTCGGTCACCGCGGTAATGTTTTCCACGGTCGCTTCCACGGTCATTTCCTTCGTATCCTTCATGTTCCCGGGCTCCTTTCCGATATAATGCATACACAGCATCGTCAGATCGTCGAACTGCGGCGCGTCGCCGACGAAGCGGGCGACCGCGCGGTCGACGGCCTCGAGGATCTCCTTCGGCTCTTCGTTCTGGGCGGCGCGCAGCGTTTCCAGCATCCGCGCCGTGCCGAAGAGGGCGTCCGCGCTGTCGGTCGCTTCCGCAACGCCGTCGGTATAAAGGAAGAGCTTGGCGCCCGGATCGAGCTTCAGCTCGTACTCCTTGTAGCGCGCGCCCTCCATCCCGCCGATGACGAACCCGTGCTTGTCTTTGATCAGCTCAAAATCGCCGTCCGGCTGCTTGAGCACCGGATACTCGTGGCCGGCGTTGGCGGCCGTCAGGGTGCCTGTCGTGAGATCGAGGATGCCGAACCATACCGTGACGAACATTTCCTCGCGGTTGTTGGCGCAGATCTGCGCGTTCACCGCTTCCAGCACCTCTTTCGGGCTGCGGCCCATCATCGCGTAATTCTGCACGAGGATCTTCGAGATCATCATAAACAGCGCCGCCGGGACCCCCTTGCCGGAAACGTCCGCCATCACGAGCGCCAGGTGTTCGTCGTCCACGAGGAAGAAGTCGTAGAAGTCGCCGCCGACCTCCTTCGCCGGGGTCATCGAGGCGTACACGTCAAAGTCGGGACGCTCGGGGAACGCGGGGAAAATGTTCGGGAGCATATCCGCCTGGATCCGGGTCGCCAGCGCCAGCTCGGTGCCGACGCGCTCCTTTTCTGCGGTGATCTTCGTGAGATTCTCCTCGTAGTCGGAAAGGCCCTTTTCCATATCCGCCATCAGAAGCGCGAGGTTTTCGACCTCGTCGCCCGTCGCGATCTTCAGATTGGAGAAGTGATCGATATCGGTCTTCCCTTCCTGTTTGTCCCGGATATACTCTTTTGCCGCCTCCGCGATCCGGTTGATCGGAGCGACGAGCGTTTTTTTCATGTGCCGGGTCATAAAGACCGCCACCAGATTGACGAGAACGAACATCGTAATCGCGTACCGGAGGAGAAAGCTCTTCATCCTGCCCGCGATGCTGGTCAGCGAAACGTCGGCGAGAACGAACGCGACCTCCTCGCCCTCGGCGTTTTTGATCGGGACGCCGCTCGTCGCGAGCCAGCCGTATTTCTCCGTGCTGCCGATGTCGTAGAGACGGCCGCTGCCGTCCCAGGAAAGGAACTTGTTTACCTCCCGCTCCGGGACGCTTTCCCAGTCGCCGGGCAGGCAAACGTACGCCTCGTCCTCCTCGGGATCGGCGATATAGACGATCGCGCAGTTCTCGCGGTCGTAGGCGGCGAGATAGATATCGTAGACCTCGCTCGTCTCCCGGAAGGCGGCAAGAAACTCGCGCACGTACCGGTAATCCTCGCGCTCGGTAATATCGGCGAACGCCGCCCGGTAAGCGTCTGTTCCCATCTCCTGCCGGCGCTCCTCCGGAAGGGCGCGGTAGCGCGTGATGACCTCCTCGGCAAGGGGACCGACGTCAACGGTCTGCTCCATCAGAGCCGCCGTCGTGCGGGAAAGATTGAACGCTTCCGCGACGCACTGTTCTCCCAGCGCGTACGCGTAGAGTCCGAGCCCGAACACGAGCGCCGCGAGCCCCAGGAGGATCGCCCCCATGACCGTGGCGCGGAAGGTTCGGGCGGCAAGCGAATAATGCTGCCGCTCGAGCCGGTTCATATCCCGAATGCTTTTCTCAGGCATACTGCTTCTCCTTTTCCGGTCGGCGCCGCGGAACCGCGGCGCCGCTCTCCGGTTCATCTTTCCGCATGATAATGCCATTATATCGCCCGCGTCCTCTTTTGTCAATCCGCCCGGCGTATCGTTTTTTCCCTTTTATTAACAAAAAAACGCCGCTTTTTCCGCCGCAGCGATCCGAAGCGTTCTCCCCGCGGCGCTCTCAGGCAAAGAAAAAAAGAAAACAAAACCAAGAAATGCCAAACATCTTGACAACTTCCGTTCTCCTCAAATATAATGAAATAGGGTAAGATAGTGATGAAGAGGGAAAATCCGCTCTTTCTGCGAATAACCCAAGGAGAAAAACCAAAAATGAAGCAACCAAAAAACGCCTCCCGCACGTCTCCGCTTTTCCGGATCCTTTCGATGATCCTTTCGCTCCTTTTCTGCGCCGCGGCGCTCGGCTCCTGCGATAAGCCGTCCGTCCCGCCGGAGGACAGCACCACCGCCCTTCCCGAGGACGATTTTGCCGCGGAAGCGGCGACCGTCTTCGTGACGCAGGACGGCGCCGGCGAAAAGGACGGCACCTCGCCCGAGAACGCCGCCACCCTCGCCGACGGCCTCGGCAAAACCAAAAAAGCGGGCGGCACCGTCGTCGTCTGCGGGCCGCTTTCCTTTGACGAAGATTATTTCTTCCCCTCCAACGGCGCCTCCGTTACCCTGACCTCCGTCTGGGAGGGCGTCGACTACCGGACGGCGGCGGGCGCGAAGCTCGCCTTCTCCTCGAACGCCTTCTTTTACGGCGACTATCTCTTTGACGGCCTGACGATCTCCGCCGAGAAAGCCGACCTGCTCTTCTGCCTCCAGTACAACAACGTGACCTTCGGCGCGGACGTAGAGTGCACCCGCGCGTCCGGCGTTTCGACCGACATCGCGCTGATCTGCGGCTACAACGTCCCCTCCAGCGCCTACCGCAACGTCGAACAGGTCAGCTGCCATGCGGACGCCGCCGTCACGGTGAAGGGCGGCTCCTGGCAGTACCTGCGCGGCGGCAACCGCCGCACCCAGGCGAAGTCCACCTTCGGCACCGTGGACGAGGGCGTCACCTTTGCGATCTTCGTGCAGGGCGGGAGCTTTTCCGCCGCCTCGGGACGGGATCTCAACTCCGCCTCCGGCATGAACAGCGTCGCCGGTACGGTCTATATGGAGATCAGCGGCGGGACCTTTGAGGGCCCGGTCTATCTCCTCTCCCGCACCGGGAGCAACACGGAGCTCTATCCCGTGTCCGTTACCGGCAGCGTCACGCTGAAGATCACCGGCGGCACCTTCCGCTCGAAGGAGCTGGCCGTCCGCCAGACCACCTCCGACAAGACCGCCCTCTCCTCTCACGCGGAAACGGTTCTCTGCGTCTCCGGCGGCGCCTTCCCGGCGGGAACGGTCGCCACGGGCGAATCGGGCAGCAGCGTCCTCCTCAGCGACGGCGTGGGCGTGACCGCGAAGTCCTTTACAAAGACCCTCTCCGGCAGCGCCGATCAGATCGCCGCGCCGACCCTGAAGGCGAACGCCCCTTCCTACACCGAGCCTCCCTTCCCCGAGACGAAGCCGAAAACCGGCCCCCTCACCGCGGAAGAGGAAAAGAGCCTGATCTCCGAGACCGCCGCCGCGCTGGCGAAGGTCCGGAAGCTGGAACAGAACACGCCGGCGTCCTCGATGCGTCTGCGCGACCCCGATAAACTCTACTCCCTCGACGCGCTGCGCAGCGTGAAGTTCGTTTCGATGCTGACGGGCGAGTATTCGATCAATAAAACGATCACCAACTACGATATCGCGGGCGCGGGCGGCGGCTATATGATCGATTGCGGCGATACGACCCTCCTCGCGTTCGGCGACTGCAACCCCGAGGGCGAGCTCGGCAAACCGTGGCGCGCGAACGCCCTCGCCTTCACGACCGATCGGGACTACACCGACGGGATCACGCTGGACGGCTTCTATATGGGCGATACCTATCAGAGCGCGCCGTTCTCCGGCGAGTTCCTCCTTTCGGGGCACGACACGAAGAACAAGACCGAAGAGTCGAAGATCCCGACGGGCGGGATAAAGATCGGCGATACCCTCTACTTCTGCTATATGTCCGTCGCGAGCTGGCGGGAGACCGACCGGAACGGCTGCTGGCCCTGCAACTACGGCGGGATCGCCAAGTCGACCGACTTCGGCCGCAGCTGGGAAACGCCCTCCGACCTGCGCTGGCCGGCGGGGACCGACGTCGACGACCCCGTCGAGGAGATCCCGGAATGGGGCTTTGCGCAGCTCTATCCCGTCCTCAGCGGAGATTTCGTCTACTTCTTCGGCGTACCGGGCGGACGCAGGGGCTACTGCCGTCTGATGCGCGTGAAACAGTCCCAGATCGAAAACTTCACCGCCTACGAGTATATGACCGGGCGGGACGAAAACGGCAACGCGATCTTCGAGCGCGGCGAGAAGGCGATGATGACCAACTGCGCCGCGGTGGACAAGTGCGTCGGCGGCGTCGGCGTGATGTACAACGAATACCTCGGCGAATGGCTGATGTTCTACTGCACGCCGGAGACGGGCAGCCTGAAAAACAGCATCGTGATGCGCGCCGCGAAGACCCTTGACGGCAAGTGGTCCGAGGCGGTCCTCGTTATGTCGCAGGCGACCTTCGGCGCCGTCTACGAGCCGCGCGTCTGTTCCGCTTACACGCGGGAGGGCGGGCGCTATATGATGCTCATCACCTCGCGCTGGGATATCTACAATTCCATCATCTGGGAAATCGAACTCTCCAAAAAAGGCTGAAAACGGATAACGCATTTCCCGATCCGGATTGAAAAGGAGAACGCCGTGAAACGAACGAGTCGCACCGGACACTCTTTGCTTGCTTTGGTCCTGCTCTGCTCCCTTCTGCCGATCGGCTGCGCGCCCGCCGCGCCGTCCTCCCCCGTCTCGTCAGAAACGGCGGAAACGGGAAAAGCGCCTCTGCCCGCCGGGACCGCCGAACAAACGGAGGTCCCGCAGACCGCCGCGCCGGAAACGAAAAAGACCGGTGAGACGGAAACCGCCGCGCCGGAGACGGCCGGCCGGGAAACGGAGCCCGCAGAGACCGAAACGCCGGAGACCGCCCCCCCTCAGGGCGGATCGGCGGAGACCGCGGCGCCCGAAACGGCGGCGCCGGAGACCGAAGCGCCCGAAGGGCTGCAGGGCGGGGATCCCGCCGCGCCGGTCGTCTTCGTCACAGAGAAAGGCGCCGGGAAAAAGGACGGCTCCTCGCCCGAGAACGCCGCCGCCCTTGCCGACGGCCTCGGCAAAACCAAAAAAACGGGCGGCACGGTCGTCGTCTGCGGCCCGCTTACCTTCCCCGAGACCTACTACTTTCCCTCCAACGAAGCGACCGTTACCCTGACCTCGGTCCGGGACGGGATCGACTACCGGAAGACAAGCGGCGCGAAGCTCTCCTTCTCCGCCGACGCGAACTTCTACGGCGACTATCTTCTCGAGGGACTGGCCGTCTCCGCCGAAAAGAACAACCTCTTCTTCTGTTTCCAGTACAACAACGTTACGGTCGGCGCGGACGTTGAGTGTTCCCGGGCGAGCGGCGTTTCGACTTATATCGCGCTGCTCGGCGGCTACAACGCCCCCTCCTCGCTCCATATGAACGCCTACCAGATCGGCTGCCACAAGGACGCCGCCGTTACGGTGAAATCCGGGACCTGGCAGTATCTGCGCGGCGGCAACAGCCGGATGGACGCGAAGTCCGCGTTCGGCACGGTCGACGAGGGCGTCTCCTTCTGCGTTTATGTCAAGGGCGGACGTTTTATTGCCTCCTCGGGACAGGATTTCAACTCCGCCTCCGGGATGAACAGCGTCGCCGGCACGGTCTATATGGAGATCAGCGGCGGGACCTTTGATGGTCCGGTCTACCTCCTCTCCCGCACCGAGAGCAACCCGAACCGCAATCCCGTCGCGGTCACCGGCAGCGTCACGCTCAAGATCACCGGCGGCACCTTCCTCTCAAAGGATCTGGCCGTCCGCCAGGTAACCTCCGACGCGATCACCGTTTCCACCTACGCGAAGACGGTCCTCTGCGTCACGGGCGGGAGCTTCCCCGCCGGGACCGTCGCCAAGGGCAACCCCGGCGCCCGTCTCCTCCTCGGAAGCGCCGTATCCCTCACGGGCAGCGCCTTTACCGTCACCGAGAAAAACGACGCCTCCTGCCTTGCCGTACGGGCGCCCGCCCTCACCGCAAACGGGATCCGCTATACCGATCCGCCCTCCGTTACGCTTTCCGCGACGACGCCGCTGACCGACGCGGAGAAAGACGCGCTCGGCCCCGACGCGAAGACCCGCATCGCGGACGTCGACGCCCTGATCGCCGAGCAGAAAAAGCGGGAAAACAGCCCGGCGCAGCTCGCCGGTCTTTACAGCGAAAAATCGCGCACCCTGGACGACCCCGCCTATTCCCTCTACCGGGTCGAAAGTCTGCGCTTCGTTTCCCTCCTTACCGGGGAATACTCAGACAACCGCACCCTCTCGAACTACGATATCGCGCGCGTGGGCGGCGGCTATATGATCGACTGCGGCGACTCGGTTTTGCTGGCGTTCGGGGACAGCAACTCCGAAGACGGCCTCGGCAAGACCTGGCGCGCGAACAGTCTTGCCTTTACCAGCGACTTTGACTACACCGACGGGATCCGGATCGACGGCTTTTACATGGGCGACAGCTACCAGAGCAAGCCCTTTGCCGGAGAGTTCCTCCCCTCCCTGCACAAAAAGGGAACGGAGGAGTCGAAGATCCCGACGGGCGGGCTGAAGATCGGCGATACCCTCTATTTCTACTATATGTCGGTCAACGCGTGGGGCACCACGGGCCGCAACGGCTGCTGGCCCTGCAACTACGGCGCGCTCGCCAAGTCGACCGATATGGGCCGCAGCTGGGAGATCTCCTCCGATCTGCGCTGGCCGGCGGGAACGGACGTTTCCGATCCCGTGGCGCAGGTCCCCCTCTACGGGCTTGCCCAGCTCTATCCCGTCCTTGACGGGGAGTGGGTCTACGTCTTCGGCGTTCCCGGCGGGCGCAAGGGCGCCTGCCGCATCATGCGCGTAAAGGCGTCTCAGATCGAGGATTTCTCCGCCTACGAGTACATGACCGGGCGGGACGAAAACGGCAACGGGATCTTCGAGCGCGGGTACGACGCGATGATGAGCAACTACGCGGCGGTCGAAGCCGCGGTCGGCGGCGTCGGCGTGATGTATAACGAATACCTCGGCGAGTGGGTCATCCTCTACTGCACCGCCTACGCGGGCGACCTGAAAAACAGTATCGTGATGCGGACGGCCAAGACCCTGGACGGCGTCTGGTCGGATCCGGTCCTGATCATCAAGCAGGGCGGCGTGATGGGCGCGGTCTACGAGCCGCGCGTCTCCTCCGTTTACACGCGGGAGGGCGGCCGCTACATGATGGTCATCACCTCCCGGGCGACCCTCTATCAGTCGTTTGTGTGGGAGATCGAAGTTTCAAAAAAATGACCGCTTGTCCGAAAGGAGGGTTTTAGTATGCTGAACGTCAACGCCGTTTCCCCTTACGTCCGGGCCGCGCTCACCTCGACCCTCCGTCCCGGACTTGTCTTCAAGGAGCGGGCGCTCTTTGACTACGAGCTGATCTGGTTCATCTCCAGCGGCTTTACTCTTTTGATGAACGAAAAGACCTACGAAACGAAGCAGGGCGATATCATCCTGATCCCGCCCGGCGTCAACCACACGATCGTCGTTCCGCCGGACTCCTCTCCGCTCCACGCGCATATCCATTTCGACGTGACCTACACGCCCTCCAGCGAGCTTTCCTACGTCTCTTACAAAAACCTCGCCGATTTCACCGAGGAGGAGCGGCGCTGCGTCCAGCCGGACTTTTTCGGCGGGGAGCTGGAATACCCCTTCCTCAACGTCAGCAACCGCAAGGTCTTCCTCTCTCTGGTGGAGGACGTGATCCGCACCTATCACAACAAGCCGGTCCTCTATCAGCTGATCTGCAAGGAGCAGATGACGGCGCTTCTGCGCATGATCATCCGCGACAACATCTCCGAGCTGCGCAGCTTCGCGCACGAGGAGCCGGACTTCATCAGCAGCGTCAAGAGTTTTATCGACGCAAACTTCCTCAACTCCCGCTTCAATCTGGACGACCTCTCGGAGCAGTTCCACTACAACAAGTTCTATCTGGTCAAAAAGTTCCGCTCCACCTACGGCGTTTCGCTGATCAAATACTGCAATTCCCTGCGCTCCGAATACGCCAAAAAGAAGCTGGAGGAGGGACTTTCCCCCTCCCGGGTGGGAGATCTGCTCGGGTTCCCCGATATCTATTCCTTCAGCCGTTTCTTCAAGATGCAGTGCGGGCAGAGTCCCTCCGCTTACCTCCGGGAGCTGCGCGGCAAACAGACCCCCTGACCCCGCCGGCGCCTTCCGCTTTTACAACCGGTTCCAAAATACCTCAAAAGAAGGAGAAAACATATGGAAAAGAAAATCCCCGTCGCAATCATCGGTCCCGGCAACATCGGGCTTGACCTGATGTACAAGATCCTCAAGCGCTCGAAGTATATGGAGCTCAAGCTGATGGTGGGCAACGACACCTCGAAACACCTTCCCGTCGCCGCGGCGGCCGGCGTGCCGACCACCGACCGCGGGATCGAAGGGCTCCTCGAGCATGACGACATCAAGATCGTCTTCGACGCCACCCTCGCCAGCGCGCACATGGTGCACGCGCCGCTCCTGAAGGCGGCCGGCAAGATCGCGGTCGACCTCACCCCCGCCGCGATCGGTCCCTACGTTTGCCCTCCCGTCAACCTGGAAGGGTACAAGAACGAGCCGAACCTCAACCTGATCACCTGCGGCGGACAGGCGACGATCCCGATCGTGTACGCCCTCAGCGAGGTGACGAAGGTCAACTACGCGGAGATCGTGGCGTGCATCGCGCGCGACAGCGCCGGCCCCGGCACCCGCGACAGCATCGACGAGTTCACCATCACGACGGCGCGGGCGCTGAGGGTGGTCGGCCGCGCGGAAAAATCCAAGGCGATCATTCTCCTCAACCCCTCCAAGCCCCCCATCATGATGAGCAACACCATCTACTGCCTCGTGGAAGATCCCGACCCGGTGAAGATCAACGACGCGGTCAACCGGATGGTGGAACGGGTCCGGCAGTACGTTCCCGGTTACTCCCTCAAGCTCCCGCCGACGATCGACGGCAACCAGGTCACGACCATGGTCGAGATCGAGGGCGCGGGCGACTATCTCCCCAAATACAGCGGCAATCTCGATATCGAGACGAGCGCTGCGCTGGCGGTCGGCGAAGGGATCGCCGAACATCTCTTGAAACAAGGAGGCAATCACTGATTATGAAACGGATCAACATTCTCGATTCCACGCTCCGCGACGGCTCGCACGCGATGAGCCACAAGTACACGACGGAGCAGATGGCGATGCTCGCGGAACAGATCGACAGCACCGGCGTCGACTTCATCGAATTCGGCCACGGAAACGGCGTCGGCGGTTCCTCCATCCAGTACGGATTCGGCGCCGCGACGGACGAGGAGTATATGAAAGCCGTCCGCCCGAAGGTGAAAAACGCGAAGCTCGCGATCATCACCCTCCCCGGTATCGGGACGCGGTACGATCTGAAGATGGCGAAGGAAAACGGCATCACCGTCGCCCGGTTCGCCACCCAGATGTCCGAGTGCGACATCGCGCGTCAGCATATCGGCATGGCGAAAGAGATGGGCCTGATCCCGTGGGCGGTCCTCCCGCTCGCCAAGTTCCTCTCGGTGGAGGAGACGCTCCGCTACGCCCAGATCTCCGAGAAATTCGGCGCCGAGGTGATCTACCTCCTCGACGGCGGCGGATCCGCCCTGCCGGAGGAAGTCTACGAGCGCATCTTCACCCTCCAGAAGCACATCGACGTTCCGCTCGGCTTCCACGCGCACAACAATATGCAGCTTGCCGTCGCCAACACCCTCGCGGCGATCGACGCGGGCGCGACCTACGTGGACACCTGCATCAAGGGCTTCGGCGCCGGCGCGGGCAACTGCCCCGTCGAGCCGCTGCTGCTCGCGCTGGACCGCAAGGGCTACCGCACCAATGTGGATATGTACAAGGCGATGGACGTGGGCGACGAGTACCTCAAACCGCTGATGCCGCGCCCGATGGAGCTGACGAGCGACCAGATCATGCTCGGCTACGGCGTCTACTCCAGCTTTATCCTCTTTGCGCGGCGCGCGGCGGCGAAGTTCGGCGTCGACACCCGCGACATCATCAAGGAGATCGGCCTCCGCGGCTGCACCGAGGGGCAGGAGCAGATCTGCATCCAGGTCGCCTACGAGCTCGCGCAGAAGAAAAAAGCCGCGCAGAACCCCTGATCCTGCGCGTCGGAAGGGTCGGAACCTATTATGATGACAGAACGGATCCGGAAACTGAAGGACTTTATCTGCTCCTTCCCGCCCGAGGTCTTTGCGGACCGGGCGGAGATCATCACCGAAAGCTACCAAAGGACAGAGGGCATGCCCTCTGTCCTTCGGCGCGCTGTCGCCTTCCGCGAGATCCTCGGGAAGACCGATATCCACATCGGGGATCTTGAGCGGGTCGTCGGCTCGCTCTGCGGCAAGGCGAGGGGATGCCCCGTCTACCCCGAATACGATATGACCTTCGTGATCAACGAGATGGACGGACTCGCGGACCGGAATACCGACCGTTTCCTCATCTCCGAGGAGACGAAAGCCCGGCTGCGCGCGATCTATCCCTACTGGCAGGATAAAACGATCGCCTACCGCGCCTTCCTCCGTCTCTCCGACGAGCAGAAGGACGCGGCCTCCTCGCTGGTGTATATCCTCACGGCGATGCGCTCCGGGATCGGGCACCTCGTGATCGACTACCGCTCCTTCCTCGAACGGGGGATCCTCGGGATCCTGGAGGAAGTAAAAGAAAAACGCACCGAAGAGCACGCCGCCTACTACGACGCGGTCGAGATCTCTCTCCGGGCGATCTGCGCCTACGCGGAGCGCTACGCCGCGCTGGCGCGGGAAAAAGCGGAAACGGAGGAAAACGAAGAAAGGAAAGCGGAGCTCTCCGAGATCGCCCGCATCCTCCATAAAGTCCCCGCCCGCCCCGCTGAAACGTTTGCCGAGGCGGTGCAGTCCTTCTGGCTCGTGCATCTCGCGCTCCATCTCGAGGCGAGCGGCCACAGTATGTCCCCCGGGCGCTTCGACCAGTATATGCTCCCCTACTTCAAGCACGACCTCGAGAGAGGGGTGCCGGTCGAGGAGCTGGAGGAAACGCTGCACTTCTTGTGGCTGAAGTTCTTTGAGCTGAACAAGATCCGGGATAAGGTCTCCACGATCGCCTTCGGCGGATACCCCATGTTCCAGAACCTGATCGTCGGCGGGATCGACGAAGACGGAAACCCGGCGGAAAACGAGCTCTCCTACCTCTGTCTCGCGGCGACGCGGCAGATCGCTCTGCCCCAGCCCTCCCTCTCCATCCGCTGGAACGAGGAAAAATCGAGCAAGCGGTTTTTGCTCGCGGCTCTCGACACCGTCCGCATCGGCGGCGGGATGCCCGCCATGTTCAACGACAAAACGCTCATCGCCAATATGCGGACGATGGGCTACGACGAAAAGGAAGCGAACGACTACACCATCGTCGGCTGCTCCGAGACGACGGGGAACGGGAACGTGGAGCCCTGGCTCACCGGGGGCTTCCTCAACGTGGCGAAGGTGCTGGAGCTGACGCTCTTCGACGGGTACGATCCCGTCGCCAAGCGGCAGTTCCCCTTCCGCACCGGAGACGCGGAAACGATGACGTGGGAGGCGTTTTACGCCGCCTTCAAGACGCAGCTCGCCCACTATCTGATGCTCAATATCAAGGGCGACGACGTCCTCGACGAGCTGCACGGCTCGCTCTGCCCCACGCCGTTCGTCTCCGCCTTTATCCGCGGCTGTCTCGACGCGGGCAAAACAAATCTCGAGGGCGGCGCCAAGTACAACTCGACCACCCTGCAGATGGTTGCCGTTCCCAACGTGATCGACAGTCTCCGCGCGATGAAAAAGTTCGTCTACGACGAAAAAACGGTCTCCTTCTCCGAGCTGAAGGACGCGCTCCTCTCCAACTTTGAGGGCCGCGAGGATCTCCGCTCGCTGCTGAAAAACAAATCGCCGAAGTACGGCAACGACGACGATTCGGTCGATCTGATCGGCCGGGACCTTGTCGACTTCCTCTACGGCGAGGTGGAAAAGTACACCTCTCCCCGCGGCGGCAAGTACCGCCTGGCGCTTTATACCATCGCCTCGAACGTCCTCTTTGCCAAGTACACGGGCGCGACGCCGGACGGGAGAAAGGCGTTCGACAACCTCGCCGACGGCGGCGTTTCCGCGGGACACGGCAGGGATCAGCTCGGCGCGACGGCGCTGCTCAACTCGGTGGTCAAACTCACCCCGACGAAGGTCCTCGGCTCCAGTCTTCTCAATCTCCGGCTGACCCCCAACTTCCTCACCGACGAAAACAAGGAGAAGATCGCCGACCTCGTCCGGACCTACTTCAAGCACGGCGGACAGCATATCCAGTTCAACGTCTTCGACGAGGCGGTCCTGCGCGACGCGCAGATCCACCCGGAAAAATACCCCACGCTGATGGTCCGGGTGGCGGGCTTCTCCGTTCTCTTCACCACGATCGAGCGGGCGCTTCAGGACGACATCATCCGCAGGACCTGCCAGGAATCGGGCGGTAAAAAATGGTGAAAACGACTGCTCTGATCTTCGACGTTCAGCGTTTCTGCCTGTTCGACGGGGACGGCATCCGGACGACCGTCTTTTTCAAGGGTTGTCCGATGCGTTGCGCGTGGTGCTGCAACCCCGAGTCGCAGAGTTTTTCCTCCGAGCTGATGATCAAGCCCGCCGGCGCGTGCGCCGACTGCCGAAAATGCCTTTCCGCCTGCCCGCAGGGCGCGCTCTCCCTTTCGGAACAGGGCGTGTCGGCCGACCCGGACAAGTGCGTTTTTTGCGGAAGGTGCGAAACGCTATGCCCGTTTGACCGGATCCGGGAGGCGGGCAAGCCCTACACCGTCGACGAGCTGACCGAGCTCATACTGAAGGACCGGGACTACTACGAGGACTCTCGCGGCGGGGTCACCCTCTCCGGCGGCGAGGTAACCGCCCAGGCGGACTTCGTTCTCGCGCTGATCGAACGCCTCAAACGGGAAAAGATCAACGTGATGATCGAAACCTGCGGCTTCGCGGATCCCGCCGTTTTTGCCCGGATCGCCGGCATGGTCGACCGCGTCTACTTTGACGTGAAGCTTCTCGACGAGGCCGAACATATCCGTTATACCGGACAAAGCAACAAGCCGATCCTCGAAAATCTCCGGACGGCGGCAAAGCTCACCGAGACGGTCGTCCGCGTCCCCCTCATCCCCGGCGTCAATATGACCGGGGCGTTTGCAGCGGACCTGGCGGCCCTCCTCGCCCCCCTCCCCGTCGCCGCCGTGGAGCTG
Source organism: Clostridia bacterium (assembly GCA_017450965.1). Taxonomy (GTDB): domain Bacteria; phylum Bacillota; class Clostridia; order Oscillospirales; family CAG-272; genus RUG12395. The sequence goes on along the minus strand of JAFSSQ010000010.1, from coordinate 45,458 downwards.
CTCCCCTATCACCGGCTCGGCGTCGGCAAATACCGCGAGCTCGGCAGGCCCTACGCCCTCGCCGATACCCCCCTCGCCTCCCGCGAGGAAAACCTCGCCTTCCTCGAGGCGCTCAAAAAGCAAACCGACAAACCGGTACGGTTCCGGTAACAACCAACCTCCCTCCCGCCGATCCGGCGGGAGGGAGATTTTTTCGGCCGGCAAAGCCGTCCCGCGCCGCGCCTATGCGGAAGGTCACGCTTGCTTTTTCGAACGTTTTATGGTATAATACAAAAAAGAATACTGTTAAAAACTTCGGGGTTGAACCCGCTGTAACAAAAATCAAAAAGGAGATACTGATATGAATGCTGAAAACATCTGTAAAGAATGGCAAAATGATCCAACTGATAGAAAGCGAGGCAAAGCCATTGAATTGGGGGATGCGGCTATTGTAATTAAAAACATTCGCAGGATCGAAATAAAAGAAGAAAAAAGTACTGATGCTATTAGAATTGAGTTTGTGAAAGAAATCGATAATGAAGAGACCACTTTCGTCATTCTGTGCCAAAAGGTCAGCAACAAATTGCCTCCTTTGCCTATAAAAAGAGATAATGAGAACATTCACATTTCTTGGTACCAAAAAACAAAATGTATGATTGTTGAAGTCTATTGCGGCTTTCTGTTTTTCCCAATCGTCTTTTTTTCTGGCTATTTTCATTCAATTGATAGTGTACACGAAAGTAATTCTTGATTTACCGCGTTGTCCTCGCCGCTCTCTGCAAAATGAAACTTGTTCTATCCGTTGAAATACTCAAATACTGAACGAATAGTAAGAATTGGAGATAATAAAAATGAAAACAGTTTTTGAACAAAGCCGGCAGGAACTGATAAACGAACTGGATCGCCGTATGGAAGACGGTATTATCGAAAAGAGCAACGCTGATCTTCTTAAAAAGCTTATTCAAAACGCCGACACGCTGACGGAAGCAATTTTTATTGCCGAACTCGGTACAACTTATAAGAGGACGGGATTCCATTTTGATAAACGCCTTGAAAAAACCGAGCCCGCTATAAAGTATTTCAAGAAAAACGAAGAATTGAGTTTTTCAGATGGGTCGGATAAGTCGCCGAACAAATTGATTATTGGCGATAATTACGACGGTTTGCTCAATTTGCTTATTCAGTACAAGGGCAAAATTGATGTTATTTATATTGATCCACCGTATGGGAAAGACAGCATGGGCGAATTTGCTCAGACAAATTATGAGAATGCATTGACACGTGATAATTTATTGTCCATGCTTTATTCCAGATTGACACTTGCGAAGATGTTGTTATCTGAAACAGGTGTGATATTTTGTAGTATTGATGATCGTAATTATGCGTATGTAAAATGCCTAATGGATGAAGTGTTTCAAGAGAGAAACTACTCGGGAACAATTATTTGGCAAAAAAAGAAAAAACCGTCATTCTTGTCAAAGAACTTTGGGACAATGTTCGAGTACATTCTTTGCTATGTGGCTAATTATCAAGAAACTTTTCCGTTTTCTGTTGAAACAACAACTGTTGGAAAAAAATACCCTTTCAATAACGCAGGAAACACTATGGGGAAATTGCATTTCCCACCCAATCGCGTTAGGTTCAATATGCCTGATGGCACAGTCAAGGCACAAGATATGTCAAACGGGAATATCATTACAAGACTACTAAATGATGTTGTAATTGAGGATGGAACAAACATAAATGAGATGGTGCTTGAAGGCGAATGGAGATATAGTCAAGAAACGCTTGATGACGAGATCTCAAAAGGAAGCATTATTACGATTAGCCAAGTGCCATTTAGACCCAACCTTGTAAAGGATGGCGGCGAAATCAAAAAAATGGGGAATATGCTATCTCAAGTATTTTATAACTGTGAAACAAACGAAGATGGCACCGCACAATTAGAAGAGATTTTGGACGATACATTTGACAATCCAAAGCCTGTCGGTCTTGTCCAGCTCTTATTAAAATCGACTACTTATTGGAAAAAGGAAGCAACGGTTTTAGACTTTTTTGCAGGAAGCGGAACTACAGGTCAAGCGGTTCTTGAATTGAATAAACAAGATGACGGAAAGAGACGATTTGTTCTCTGCCAAATAAACGAAAAAACACCTGTAAATCCACACGGCATTGCCTATGATGTTACTTCAAAAAGGTTAAAAAGAACAATGACTGGCAGTTGTTATGACGGATCAACCGACTTCAAATGGGCTAATGACAATGAACCTTTAGGCGGCAGTCTTGACGTGTATGAGATTGCGGAGGTTGCTAATTTTGAAAGTGTTCCGGGGCAGACGGCTTTTGACGTGATTGATGAAACGTTGTACGGTCAAGAGAAATTCAGCACGTTGAAAGAAAAGATCGAGTGGATTTGTCGGAACTTTGAAGGAACTCAAAAGGTTCTTGAAAGTGACGCTGATTGGAAAAAGCGTCTGGAGGAAGACAAGTAATGTTACAGGAAGCGAAAGATCTTCAACTCAACGCTGTTTTGGAACTGGTTGAACAGCTCCGTGACAAAAACGAGATCACGTTCAAAGCTCCTACCGGCAGCGGCAAAACATATATGATGGCTGATTTGATGAATCGTGTTCTCGAACAAAATGATGATATAGTATTTTTGGTATCCTCGTTATCGAAAGGCGATCTTGCAGGACAGAACTATTCAAAGTTTTGCGAGTATCAACAAACAGGGGCATTCCCGCATCTGAATCCGTATCTGATTTCATCCGAACTTTCGGGAGAAGAACGGTTGTATATTCCCACGGATTACAATGTATATGTTCTTCCTCGCGACCTTTACAGAGAAGGAAGCAGATTGATGCAAGGGGCAGCAATGGATGCGTTTTTTCAGGAAATAACCGGCTGCTATTCTTGGAAAAACCACAAGGAAGTATATCTTATCAAAGACGAGTGCCACAGCGCAACAAACAATCTTGATATTCTATCTCACACTTATTTTGCAAAAGTGTTGAACTTCTCTGCAACACCGGATCCCACAAAAGGACAGTACCCCGATGTAGAGATCAAATCAACCGATGCGGAAAACGCAAAATTGATCAAACATATTGTTGAGGGAGAAGAAAAAGATAATCTTGGCGACGCGATCAACAAGTTTGAAGAAATTAAGCAAAACTACCTTGACCTTCTTAATATTAATCCGTGCCTTATTATTCAAATATCCAATGGCGAACAAGGGGTTGATGAGTTAAACAATTTAGTTTTCCCTGAACTCAAAAGACGAAACTTGAACTGGATGCTTATTGTCGACGAAAAAAAAGAAAACGGCATAAAAAGCGAAACTACCGATAAGTGTCGTGTCCTCCCTGTTTCCAAATGGAAAGACTATGCTAAAGAAAACACAAGTGGCATTGATGTTATCATTTTCAAGATGGTTATATCCGAGGGATGGGATATTCCAAGAGCTTGTATGTTATATCAAGTCAGATCTGTACAAAGTCCCATCCTCGGCGAGCAGGTTATAGGCAGAGTCAGAAGGAATCCGAGGTTGCTTGATTATGAGCATCTTTCTCCGCAAGCGCAAGAACTTGCAATGACGGCTTGGATATGGGCAAACATCGATGATAACGTTAGAAAAACCATCGGCGTTCGTTTGTGGGACGAGCCGGAGGATATTACAAACGCAATCAGAATACATACTACACGCTTGAAGCCGCTCACGAAAAAAACCGGATTTGATCTTGAGGAGTTTTTGTCGAGCCAGCCGAACGTATCCAGTTATTCAAACATTTTTGATCTATACAAGGCAACTCAAAAGCTGGATAACGCTGCAAGGGATCTCTGCTATGAATACATTGGCAACAATATCGAAAAATGGTGGAGAGTTGCCGAGCACGCGGAGAAAATCGAGGCGGAAAGTAACCGTTACTCTTGCGATTATGCGGAGAGTATGGAGTTAACAACCGATGACGCCGGCACACCGCGCGAAGTATCGTTCCCCGTTACCTCTTCCTATGTTGATAATCGCAATTATGTAAACATCGGAGACTGGGTATGGAGAAGAAGAGACGGCAAGGATAAGTTCTCGTTTGATAGTGAAGCTGAACGCGAATGGGCAAGCATTATCAAAGAACTCGTTTCGTCTGATACAGAGGGGTTTGACGGAAAGCGCGTCGGAAAACGTGTGTTGACGGGTAAACGAAATCCGAAAGCCGGTCAAGTTGATCTTTTTGGCGAAATCGAGCCGGAAAGGATAGATGCCGCACAAAAATACTTATGGGGTAAAAACTTTTTATTAAACTCCGAAATAAAGTTTGAATACTGCTTAGGCGGCGTTCACTCGTCGTATCCGGATTTCATTATGAAGGATTCTTTTGATAGAATTCATTTGTTTGAAGTAAAGAGCGTTAACATATCTAATGCAACGCCGACGGCGTTTGACTCCACCGCCTACAAGGTCAAAGTTGAGGAACTTAAAAGGTGTTATAAACAAGCATCGCTTCTTACTGAATATATGTTCTACCTTCCAGTTTATAAGGGCGATGAATGGCATATCACACAGTTGGCAAACGGAAACGAAAGGAATATGACGCTGGAACAGTTTCAGAGGTTTATGAAATCTCCGATCATTAAATCAGGCGGATAAATGAAAAAATGGCTTTTGGAATGATTCAAAACGGGAAATTTGTTCATGATCTTTTCCAAAAAGAAAAGTATGCTTTTGAACATTTAATTAAAACAACAAAAAAACAAGTCGTTTATCTTACCGGATCCCCTCTTGAAAAAAAGTGTTTCAAAACTTTGAAAGAATCGAACGGTTGGCTTGACAACTCTGAAAACACAAGCAATCCGCCCGATTACATCAATTCCGAAAAGAAACTGATGCTTGAATTCATGAGTGTCAATGATTATGAAAAGACAAAGCCCGGCGGAAGCCCGGATAATCCCCCTGCAAGAGAAGGCGCTTTTTCAGCAAAGGAGATTATAAAATCAAGTATTACAAACCAATTCCCAGCTGTTACTAACATAATGTTCGAGTATGAAGACAAAATGGAACCGGATTATGACCAATACTATCAGAATTTTTGCCGCGTGATCGATAGCCACAAGAACAAAATATCATATTATAAAAAGAATCATCCGGAATGTGACCACCTTGCTTTTGTAGTGTGCGATATATCCGAACATGAGCATTTTCGCGTCATCAACAAAAACGGAAAAACCAGCAAGGCACTCCATCATCCATGTTACGACATTGATTTTTTAAAAAAAATAAAACAATGTGGAGCTGATTTTGTTTTGTGGTTTTCTCCCTATATTTCGCCCCCGTTCGGAAAAACCCCGCGGCTTATAATCATTGAGGTTGCTTCCTTATGCCCGGAAAAAGCAAATTTCTATGCCTCAGCGCAAAGAGCCTAGTAATTATAACGTATAAAAGCAAAAGCCCCCGGCTCGTTCATCGGGCAGCCGGGGGCTTCTTCCCTCCCTCCGGGCGCGGTTTCGCCGCGGCCGGAGGGAATCTTTCCTTTTCAGAGGATTTTTTGCCTGAAATCTTTACTTTTTGCGTCCTTTGTGCTATAATAAGTAAAGATGAAGGGGGATAGCTATGATTTCCTACCATGGGCTTGAAGAAAAACTGAAGGAGCGCGGGATCGGGCGATCGGATCTGACACGGCTGCTCGGGCTCTCGTCGCGGACGGTCGCCAAGATCGGCAAGGGCGAAAAACTTTCCCCTGCCGTGATGAAAAAGCTCGCCGCTTTCTTTGTGTGCCGTCCGGAAGACCTCGTCCGTGAAATCTCGGACAATCCGATCCTGCAGACCCTGCGCGAAGAAAAAGAAGCGAAACTCTCGGGCGGTCTGTATCACGAGCTGCAGGTGCGTATGACCTACAACTCCAACCATATCGAAGGCAGCCGTCTGACCGAGGATCAGACGCGTCTGATCTACGAAACGAACACGCTGACTATCGGCGACGGCGTTCCGGTCGACGACGTTCTGGAGACGGTACATCACTTCCGCGCCATCGATTACGTGATCGACTGCGCCGAGGAACCGCTCTCCGAGGCGATCATCAAAAAACTGCACTTTATCCTGAAACACGACACAAAAGATTCCACGCTTGCCTGGTTTGCCGTGGGAGAGTACAAAAAACGCCCCAACGTTGTGGGAGGGCGGGAAACGATGAAGCCGAAAGACGTGCCGGCGCGGATGAAAGAGCTGCTCGCCGGTTACAACGCGAAACCGGAAATCTCCGTGGAAGATATCGTCGCCTTCCACGCGGCGTTTGAAAAGATCCATCCGTTCCAGGACGGAAACGGCCGCGTCGGGCGGCTGATCGCGCTCAAGGAGTGCTTGCGGTACCGGATCGTTCCCTTCCTCATCGAGGACGGCAAAAAGGCATTTTATTATCGCGGGCTCGCCGAATGGGAGAACGAAAAGGGCTGGCTTACCGACACCTGTCTCGACGGGCAGGACACGTTCCGGCGGCTGCTGGCGGCGTTTGAGATCGGATAAGAGAATAAAAAAGACGGGAAGCGCTGCTTCCCGTCCTTTTTTCGCTTTTTTTCGCTTTATTCCGCGATGCCTTCGAGTTTGATCTTTTCCTTCATGTAGCTCATGTCCTCGCCCTTGACGTTCGCCCAGTTCTTGGCGAAGAGCGCTTCCGCGCGGGTGGTGAGGACGTGGTCCATCATCTGCTGGAGCATCGGATAGCGGAGCGCGACGGCGTCCGTACCGGCGGCGTAAGCGCCGTTGACGTCCGCGGTGCTCTTGATGCTGGCGGCGAGGATGCGGGGCGCGTTCGGCGTGTCACGGTAGCACTCTTTGATGCTGCGGATGATGCCGAACATATCCATCTCCATCGCGGTCGCGCGGGAGACGAACGGGCAGATCGCGTAAGCGCCGACCATCGCGGCGACCGCCGCCTGAGAGAGCGAGAAGAGGCAGGTCGCGACGCAGCGGATGCCTTCGTCGTGCAGTTTTTTGATCGCGCGGAAGCCCTTTTCGTCCGCGATGATCTTGCCGCAGACGCGGCGGGGGTTGAGCTCGTGCAGCTCCTCCACGCGGTGGGCGATCTCCTCCGCGTCACGTCCGTGGACCTGGATGAAGACCGGGATGTCGCGGCCGTCGTCGCTCGCTTTGAGGAGAGCTTCGGTGATCTCGCGGAGCGTCATCTTGCCCTGATAATACTGCTCAAAGCCCTGGGGATTCGTGAGGATCCCCGTGACGCCGAGCTCCGTGCAAATCCGCACGTCCTCGAGAGAACCGGCACCGTAAATTTCCATAACTTGTTTCCTCCTGAAAAATATATCAATTTTTTTGAGAGCGGTTTCAGCGGGATCAGATCGTCCCGGTCAGCATCCGGCCGGCCAGCGCGACAAGGTCGGCTTCGTCGGCTTTTTTCGGATTTTTCGCGCGGTAGTAATCGGCAAAGAGGGCGTGGCCGAAGGCGGGAACGTCCGCTTCGGTATAGCCGATCTCCGCCAGCGTGGCGGGAACGCCGACCTTCTTCACCAGCGCAAGGAAGGCGGCGGGCACCTCATCGGCGCTTGCCGGCGCCGCGAGCCCGCTTGCTTTGATCGCGGGGATCAGGCCCGTGAGCAGATCCCGGATCTCGGCGAGGTTGAGCGCGAGCGTGTACGGCAGCGTCAGTCCGCAGCCGAGCCCGTGGGGTTTGTTCTTTTGCAGGGTGATGATATACGAGGCGCTGTGCGCGTAGAGCCCGCCTCCCTGCGTGTACGCCATCATCCCGAGCACCGAGGCGTAGGACATTTTCGTACGCGCGTCGAGGTTTTCCGGCTCCGCGACCGCCGCCGGGAGAGAGGAGAAGACGATCTCCGTCGCCTCTTTGGCCAGCGCTTTCGTGAAGGGGTTGGGGCAGCCGCACATGCCCTCCACCGCGTGCGTGAGAGCGTCAAGCCCGGTGCAGGCGGTAACGGACGGCGGCATCGTGACCGTCATCAGCGGGTCGACGAGAGCGGCGTCCGCGATCGCGGCGGGCGAGGAAATAAAGACCTTTTTGCCCTCGTGGCTCGCCACGGCGTAAGGGCTGACCTCGCTCCCCGTACCGGAGGTCGTGGGCAGCAGGATCAGCGGGACGGCGCGGGAAACCGGCGCTTTGCCGGTGATCAGATCGACAGAAGACGCCGCGCCGGACAGGGCGCAGGCCGTGACCTTTGCGGTATCGAGCGAGCTGCCGCCGCCGAAGCCGAGCACCGCGTCCGCCGCAAGAGCGCGGGCAAACGCCTCCGCCGCGGCCAGATCGTCGGTATGCGGCTCGGGCGCGATATCGGAAAACACGTCGTACGCGAGGCCGTTTTCCTTCAGAGAATCGAGGACGGGCGTGAGCAGCCCGACCTTTTCGAGGATCCGGTCGGCGACGACCGCCACCCGGGACGCTCCTCTCTTTTTCAGAAACTCTCCGGCCTTCAGCGCGGCGCCGCAGCCGAGGAAGATCCCCTTTTCCGCGGCGTCGTCTCCGGGGAACCGGAGCGCGGCGATCTGCTTTTGCGCGTCGGTCGCCGTCTCGAGCAAGCTGTAATAAGAACTCATCCGTTTTCTCCTTTCAGGGCGCGGTCCAGGTCTTCCCTGCGCGCCATCCCTTCCCGCGCGCCGAAGGTACGGCAGTTGAGCGCGCCGCAGACGCAGCCGCAGCGCACCGCCTCTCCGATCGGCAGGCCGGAAAGCATTCCGTAAACAAATCCGCCGTGGAACGCGTCCCCCGCGCCGACGGTGTCGACCACCTCGACCTCGTAGACCGGGACGTTCTGCGCGGGACCGGGCCGGTCCGCGAAGAAGGCGCCGTCCCGTCCGGCGGAAACCACGCAGGGCTTTTCGTAGATCTTAAACAGCGTTTCCGCCAAAGCGGGCGCCGTCATATCGGGGTAGAGCGCCCCGAGGGAGACCACGTTCGGGATCAGGACGTCGGAGAGCCGGCAGACCTCGTCGAACTCTTTTGGGGTAAAGCCGCACTGGCGGATGGGGTCGAGGTCCACGTCGATAAAGAGTTTGGCCCCTTTCGCGCGCACCTTCCGCATAAAGGACAGCACGGCGGCCGGCGGGATCTCTCCGATCTCGACCATCACCAGATCCTCCGGGCGGATCGCCTCCGTCAGAGCGGAAATATCCTCCCCGTCAAGCGACGCAAGACTGTTCGGGAGCAGAAAGCCGCAGCGGCGGCGCATCCCCTCGCCGGAATAGGCGGCCACGTTGAAGGGAGAGCAGAGCGTGTCGGAATACAGGATATGCGAGCAGTCGATCCCCTCCGCTTCCAGGAGAGAAACGATCTTCTTCCCCGGCACGTCCCTGCCGAGTTTGCCGAGAAACGCGGTCTTGCCGCCGAGACGGGAGACCTGGGAAAGGAAGTTTGCCACGGCGCCGCCGCCCATCTCCGCGATGGTCTGCGCCAGGAGCTTGTCCTTGTAAAGATCGCCGAAATCCGCGGTGCGGATGCGGAAATCCACCGCCGCCGTACCGAATCCGTAAACTGTCGCCATGAGGGTCTGCCTCCTTGCCTGATTGTTCAGCAAAAGAATAGCACCGCTCGCGCGTAAACGCAAGACTTTCTCCTTGATATGCCAATTTTTGTAAAGAAAAAGACAAAAAACCTTTTTCTCTATCTCTCCCTTTTTATCTTCTTTAATCCGGTTTTTCCTATTATTTCTATATTTTATATATCGCTTTGTCTTTTTTCGGCCGATCTCCCCGCTCCCGGAGCCGGGCGCGGCCCTTCCCCCCGTCCGACGGCAAGAAATGACAAGCGATCGCCCAATAAATGATATTCCCCTCTTTTTTCGCCGATGCTACAATAGACTCAGCGTACCATATCTTAAAGAAGGATCAAAGGATAACGTTATGATTTTTGAATCTCAGTATCTTCGCTTGTCTTTCCGGAACTCGGACGGGTGCCTGACCGGTCTCAAGAACAAGACCACCGGCCGGGAGTACCTGCGGCGCGCCGACAGCTGGATCAGCTTTGTGTTTGACTCCGGCGTGTCTGACATCTGGGACAGCCGTCCCGACGCCGAGACCGCCGCGACCTTCACGGTGAAGGGCCGGCCCGCCGCTTTTGAAAAGAAAGGAAAGGACCGTCTCGTGATCCGCCGCACCGTTGCGGAAAACGGCATGCTCGTCGTCTTCGAGGAAGAACTCCGCTTCACCGAAGGCGGGCGCTGCGTCGAGGCCTCTCTCCGGACGGAGAACCGCTCCGAAAAGGGCGTGCTCGTCAGTCTCCGCTATCCCGACCTCTCCGGGGTCGAAGGCGGGGACGACTCCCTCTACTGGCCGATCCAGGACGGCTCCCTCTTCAAAAAGGCCTTCCGTTCCCCGGCCGAGGGCAGCGACTTCACGACCGAGAACCGCATCCAGTTCCGTTCCACCATCGGCGACAACGACACGTATACCGAAAACGTGATCGTCACCAACTACCCCGTTCCCTTCTCCGCGCAGTGCTGCGCCGTTTACAACGAGAAGGAGCACCTCTATCTCGGCCACCACGACAAGGACCACTCCTACAAGCAGTTCGGCTTTGAAAAGAGCGGCAAGCTCTACATCCGCCACTGGCCTTTCCTCGCGCCCGGTCAGGGCTCCACGCTCGCTCCGATCTGCCTCGGCGCCGGCGAGGGCGACTGGCATTTCGCCGCCGACGTTTACAACCGCTTCCGCGCTTCGGCCCCGGAAAAGGGTCCCGGCCGGACGCAGGCGGGAAAGAACGTCCGCGGGATGGCGGTGTATCAGTGCGTTTCCTTCCCTTCCTATTACCATCTCAAATACACCGAGGACGCGCCGGCCAAGACCGTGACGGCGCCCGCCGATATGTCCTGCCGCTGCCTGAACGCGGACGGGATGGGCTCCCCGGACTTTAACACCTTCCTCAAGGCCGCCGTCCGCGCAAGGGACGAAGGCGGCTCCGACCTCGTCCTCTTCATCGGCTGGCACGTCGGCGGGCTTGACGCCTGGTATCCCGACTACGAGCCGGTCAAGGAGCTCGGCGGCAAGGAAGGCCTCCGCGAGGCGATCCGCCAGGTCCACGAGGCGGGGATGAAGGCGATCTTCTACGTCAACGTCCACATCGCCGACCGCGAGTCGAAATGGTTCCGCCGCCCCGGCAAGGTCGCCGACCGCATCGGCATCGACTGCGCGATCAAGAAGCCGGACGGCAACGTCTGGATCGAGCGGTATCCCGGCACCTCGCGCCAGTACTTCGTCGCGCAGTGCCCGATGTCCGACGCCTGGACGAACGCCGCGGTGCGCGCGATGGAAACGGTGATGAAGCTCGGCGCGGACGGGATCTACTTTGACGAGCTGATGACGATGCCCGCCTACCTCTGCTACGACCGCACCCACGGCCACAAAACGCCGGCCACCGCGTTCAACGAGGGCTATCGCCGCTTCTTCTCGAAGGTCTACCGGATGATCAAAAAATACCGTCCGGACGATTACATCTGCGGCTGCGAGGGCGTGGGCGACGCCTACGATCCGTACATCGACATCATGTGCATGCACTGGTGGCGGAAATGGGGCAACCCCAAGGCCTCTTACGCGCGTCCGGAGGCGCTTACCTACGTAATGCACCGCCCGATGCTCGGTATGCAGGCCAGCGGCGAGATCGGAGACAATATGGCGGGCTACGCCTTCTCCGTCTTCTCTCCCCTGCTGGAGCACCCCTACGTTTACCCCACCTCCAAGCGTCTGCACGCGCTCTGGGCGAAGTATCCGGAGATCTACCGGGACGGCACCTTTACCGACACCGTCGGCCTCTCCGGGATCCCGGAGACCGTCCGCCGCGGGGTGAAGCGCGCCGCCGGGGGCGGGAGCGCGATCCTGCACCTTTACAACACCGCTTACCACGACGAGACCGTCTCCCCCGTCCTGGATACCGAGCTCCTCTCCCTGCCCGCCTCCCTGAAGGCCTACGACGCGGAGAGCGGCAAGCGTCTTTCCTTCCCCCTCACCCTGAAAGCCAAGGAAAAGAAAGTTGTTCTTTTCCGCAAATAAAACAAAAAAAAGGAGGAAACCACGATGCTTTCTAAAAAAAGCAGCCCTATCTTCGCCGCGCTCTTTGTCGTCTTCCTCGCCGTGGCCGTCTGGATGACGGTCATCATCGCGGGAGCGGCCCGCAATCCTTCTCCGGCCGGCCCCTCCGGCACGACGCCCGCCGGCTCCACGGAGACCGACAACGCGGCGGCCTCGAACCTCTCTCTTGAGGAAAAATTCGGCAAAAAGAACTTTGACGGCGCCACCATCTACTTCCTGACCGGCGGCGACACGAACTGGTGGATCAACTACGATATCGCCGGCAACTCGGACGGAGAAGTCCTCTCCGAGGCGCTCTACCGCCGCAACAGCGAGATCGAAGACACCTTTGACTGCACCATTCTCCACGACCAGAAGACCCACACCAACGCGGGCGACACGATCCGCCGGGAGGTCAACTCCGGCGACCACACCTACGACTCCTACTTCTCCAACGGGACCCAGATGACCAAACTCCTCTCCGGCGCGCTTGTCACCAACCTCAACGAGGTGGAAGGGCTCAACTTCGACGATCCCTGGTGGAACAAGACGGTCAACGACACCCTCAACTGGGGCGGCAAGTACCGTTACTTCGCGATGGGCGAAATGAACATCATGGCCTGGAAATCCACCGCCTGCATCATGTACAACTACACGCTCGGGAAGACTCTCAACCTCGAGGACGCCTTCCAGCTCGTCCGCGAGGGCAAGTGGACGATCGACAAGTGGAACGAAATGATCGCCGCCGGCACCGATGACCTGAACGCCAACGACAAGATGGATTACGAATACGACCAGTACGGCCTTGTCTGCGGCAACCAGACCTTTGAGTACACGCTCAACGGCATGGACGAGACCTGCGCGGCGTCCGACGACGAGAACTGGCCGACGCTCTTCGAGCTGACCGACCGGAAGGTCGCCGCTCTGGAGCAGCTGACCCGCGTCTTCTCTCACGACACCACCCTCAACGTGCACGACACCTCCTACTCCGGCGGCACGAGCCTGGCCGGCAAATCCGGCATCTATTTCTCCACCGGCCGCTTCCTCTTCTTCGCCGAGACGATCTGCGGCTCCTTCCAGCTCTGGGATATGCAGGACGACTACGGCTTCCTGCCCTTCCCCAAATTCGACGAAAAGCAGGAAAGCTACAACTCTCTGATCCAGAGCCCGCAGATGTCGATCGTTACGATCCCCTACGGCGCGACCGAGCATCAGACCGAGACCGTCGCCGTGATCAACGCGATGGGCTATCTCAATCAGCGCGACATCAAGACGGTGTTCTTTGATCACGTCTTCGGGACCCGCAGCGTGCGCGACCACGACCTCAACGTCGACATGCTGACCCTGATCCTGCAGGATCGCACCTTTGACCTCGGCGTTACCCTCGATCCCGCTAAGATCATCACCAATCTGCGCACCGAAGCGATCCGCGGAACCAACGGCTTCGCCTCTGTCTACGCCGCGAACGTGGACGCCGCGAAAGCCGAGTACGTCAAGCTCCGCGAAACACTCGGCAACTGATCCCGCCGGGATTTCAGAAAGGAGTACCTATCATGAAAAAGATTTGTTATCTTCTCTCTCTTCTCCTTGTCCTGACGCTCCTCGTCCCCCTCGCCGCCGCGCCCGCGGCGGCGGCGGATGACGTCTGCTTTATCAGCGATAACGGAAGCGACCTCTCCGACGGCTCCTCCCCCGAGAAGGCGAAGGCCTCTCTGAACGCCGCTTACGCCGCGCTGCCGAACGGCGGCATGATCGTGATCTGCGGACCGCTGACCCTCTCCCGCTCCGCCGACGGCTCCGACTACCGCACGCCGGAAACCGCCACGGGCGCCTATACGCTGACCAGCGTCTGGAACGGGACCGACTACCGTACGACGGCGGAAGCCGCGCTGCTCTCCGATATGTGGCTCTACTTCAACAGCGCGCACACGCTCGACCATCTGAAGATCCGCGTCCAGAAGAGCACCTCGCTCTACTGCTGCAACGGCAACAAGGTCGTGATCGGCGAGGACGTGGAGTGCGTCAAAGACGGCAGCTCCAACTACATCGGCATCACCGCCGGCCGTAACGACGACGCCGCGCAGGACGCCGCGCACGGCGGCGATCTGACCATCAACGGCGGCTCCTGGCAGATGATCCGCGGCGGCACCCGGAACAACCAGAAGCTCAACTGCGTCAATGAAGGAAGCGTTTCCGTTACCATCAACGGCGGCGAGATCAACGCGGAAGTCTTTGCCGCGGGCGACGGCACGATCAAGGGCGACGTCCTGCTGACCATCAACGGCGGTACCTTCAAAAAGTCGATCCGCGTCCTCGGCACCGGGACGGTCGAAGGCAACGCCACCGTCGTCATCAACGGCGGCGACTTCATCGACACGACGGAAATCACCGGCGCCGTTGCCGGCTCCGGCAGCATCAAAGGGACCGCCGTCCTGAAGATCAACGGCGGCACCTTCGCGAAAAAGGGAATGATCGTCACCGGCGACGTCGGCGAGCACGAAAAGTTCTCGCAGGGGATTACCCTGGACGCCTCCGCCTGGGAGACGCCCAACGCCGACCTCCTGACGAAAGCGACCGGCTTTGACCAGGTCCTCTACGACGCGTCGAAGGTCCCGGTCGAGACCGAAGCGCCCGAAACGGCCGCCCCCGAGACCGCAGCGCCCGGTGAAACGGACGCGGCGGAGACCCAGGCGACCGTCGAGACCAAGCCCGCCGAAACGCAGGCCGCCGAGACCAAGGCGCCCGCCGAGACCGCCGCGGAAACGACCCCCGCGAGCAGCGGCTCCGGCTCCTCCTCTGTTCCCGTCTACGCCATTATCCTCCTGATCGTTTCTCTCTGCGGGTGCGTTGCCTCTGCGATCCTCTTCTTCCGCTGCCGCTCCGCAAACGAAAACTGACAAAACGCGCGGGACCGCAGGCGTTTTCGCGCCTACGGTCCCGCTTTCTTCCTCTAAAAAACCGGGACCGGGCGGCGCCCGGCCCCCTTGTGAGGCCGTTATGAACCGTTTTTCTGTGAAACTGTTTTCCCTCTTTCTGATCTCCCTCTTCCCTTTTCTTTTTCTCCTTGCCTGTGACAAGGCCCCCGCGGCGACCGGTGAGACCTCCGCTCCGGCGGAAAGCGAAACGGCGGCTCCCGCCGCGCCCGCCGACGGGCGGATCCGGCTCGTTTCGGGCGGCGCCTCCGCCTTTACCCTGATCCGGGCGGATAACGCCTCCGCCTCCGTCAAAGCGGCCGTCTCCTCTCTGCGGGAGTACGTCCGGGACGCGACCGGGGTGCGGCTGGCCGCCTCGACCGACCGCGAAACGCCGGAGCCGGGCGAGGCGGAGATCGTCGTCGGGTTTTCCTCCCGCAAGGAGAAAAACGAGACCCGCCTGCGGGAAACGGAGTTTTCCGTTTTCGTCGAGGAAACGGACGGCCGCACGGCGATCTACCTGCTCGGCGGCAGCGACGCGGAGGTACTGAACGCGGTCGACTGGCTGGTCGGCCGGTGCCTCGAGCGGGACGGGGACGGGCTCTCCCTCAGCCGCACCCTCTCGGTCAGCCGTTTCTCCTCCTACAACGACTACGAAAAGCAGGGGACCGCGGTCGTGGAAAAGCTGCATACCGCCGTGATCTCGACCGCCGTGACCGGGAACGCCTCCTCCCCCCTCCGCGCCGTGACGGGCGTGAGGACGATCGCCATGCTGACGGGCGAGTATTCGGTCAACCGCACCCATTCTCTCTACAACGTGTGCGGGCTTGACCTCGGCTTCCCCGTTCTGCACAAGGACACGCTCTGGTTCTTCTTCGGCGATACCTTCTCCGGCGGGGAGCGCAAGGACGGCTGGCGCACCAACACCGCCGCCTACACGACCGACCTCGATTACACCAACGGCATCGTCTTCGACGGGATGTACGCCTCCTCCGGCGACTTTGCGACCGAGCTGATCCCCGGGATGAAAAAGCCGAAAACCGAGTATTCGAAGATCCCGACGGGCGCGATCTCCCTCGGCGATAACCTCTACTTCTACTTTATGTCGGTGCGCGAGTGGAGCACCGACAACGGCTGGGACTGCAACTACGGCGGGCTCGCCAAATCCGCTGACGACGGCAAGACGTGGCAGATCGTCGACGGGATCCGCTGGGAAGGAGACACGAAGTTCTGCCAGATCTCGCCCGCCTACAACCCCGCGGACGGCAAGGTCTACCTGACCGGGATCACCGGCGGGCGGCTCGGCTTTGCCCGGATGATGCGGGTGGACGCGGACAAGATCGAAACGCTCTCCGCCTACGAGTACCTCACCGGCTACGACGCGGACGGCAGCGCCGTCTGGACGGCGGGCGAGGCGGGGATCCGGAGCGAGTTCCCGCTGATCGACGCGCGCGTATCGGAGAACACGATCTTCTATAACGAGTACCTCGGCGAGTGGATCGTCTCCTTCAAAAAGGACAACGTCTTCCACCTCTACACCGCCAAAAAGCCGGAAGGGCCCTACGCCCTCTCGGCCGACATCACCTTCCCCTCGGTCGGGGCGGGCGTGTACGGCGGCTTCAGCTGCCCCGCCCTCTCGCGGGACGGCGGCCGGAAGATCGCCTTTGTGATGTCGACCTGGGATCCTTGCTACAATACCTTTTTGCTTGAGATCACCTTAAACAAATGAGAAAAGACCGGTCCCCGCCGCCAGTGGGGACCGGTCCTCTTTTGCGCCGCGAACGCGGCGTTTTTATTTTTCGTTTTCCCGCAGCTGCCCGAGCGAGCCGCCGGGGTGGCGCAGGACGTACTCCTGCGGGGTGAGCCCTCGCTTTTCCTGCAATACGATCGAGAGCCCCTGCAAAACGATCGTTTCCACGAGGAAGGAGGCGCGCGGCGCGCGGTTGAGCGGTCCGCCCTCCTCCCGGACGGGCGCGGCGAGCGTTACGTCCGCAAAGCGGCCGAGCCAGGAGTCCGGGTTGCCCGTTACGGCGATCACCTTGCAGCCGTTGCGGCGGATCGCCGCGGCGGTCGCCTTCAGCTCCGCCGTCTCCCCGCTGTTGGAGATGCAGATCACCGCGTCCCCGGGCGCGAGCTGCCCGCAGGAGCCGTGGACCGCCTCCGTGCCGTGCAGGAAGTAGGCGGGCGTTCCGGTGGAGGAAAAGAGGGAGGCGGCGTAGGCGGCGATATGCGCCGGCTTGCCGATCCCCGTAACGTGCAGGCGGCCGCCCGCTTCCTCCGCCTCCCGGATCAGTCGGGCGGCGGGGAGAAAGTCCTCCGTTTTCATGTCCGCGAGGAAAGCGTCCAGCTCCCTGCGGACGGTTTCGGTAAATCTGGCGACAGCGTCCATCTCAAAGATCCTCCGTATAGCGGGACACGTCGTGTCCGTTTCGTTTCAGAAAGTCCGTTACCTCCGGCAGCGCGGGGAGACTGGGCTGCGCGCCCATCCGGGAGACGGTGATCGCCGCGGTGTGGTTGGCGAAGGTGAGCGCCTCCTCCGGCTCCGCGCCGAGGCAGACGGCGACGGAGAACGCGCCGACGAAGCTGTCTCCCGCGGCGGTGGGGTCGAGGGTCGGCGCAAAGTCCACGCACGGCCCGTGCAGAAAGCGCGTCCCGTCCGAGAAGACGGCGCCGCGGCTGCCGAGGGTGATGATCACGTTTTTCACTCCGCGCCGGAGCAGAATATCCGCCGCCTCGCGGGCGGAGGAAAGGTCGCTCACGCGCACGCCGGTGAGGTCGTACGCCTCGTGCTCGTTCGGCGAGATATAGTCAAGTCCGGAAAGCAGCTCCTCCGGGATCGGCGCGGAGGGCGCGGAATTGAGCATCACGGGAACGCCGTAGCGGCGGGCGATCCGCGCCGCGGCAAGGTCGACCTCCGTCGGGATCTCCAGCTGCAAAATCAGCATCCCGCAGCCGGGGATCTTTTCCTCGAGCAGGGCGAGATCGCGCTCCTCCCAGTCCATATTGGCGCCGGGAATGACGAGGATCCGGTTGGCGGTCCCCGCCTCCGTCACCTCAAGCTGGATATTGCCGATCGCGGTGGGGCGGCTCTCCGAGAGGCGCACTCCCGACGTATCGACGCCGGACTCCCGGAGCGACGAAAGGATCTGCCGGCCGAAGTCGTCGCGCCCAATCTTGCCGACCATCGCGACCTCGGCGCCGAGGCGGGCGGCCTGGACCGCCTGGTTGGCGCCTTTTCCGCCCGGCGCGGTGGAAAAATCCGTGCCGATCACCGTCTCCCCGCTCTGCGGAAAGCGCGGCGCGGAGCAGATCAGGTCCATCACCAAACTCCCCGCCACGAGGATCCGAGGTTTCCGTTTTGTCATATTCTTTCCCTCTTTTCGGTTATCGTTTTCTTTGCGTCCAGTATACCACCGCCGGGCGGAAAACGCAAGGGCCTTCCCGCAGTTTTGCAAGATATGCCAAAGCGGAAAGCGGCGGCGGCTTTTTTGCCTATTCTTGGCGTCTTTTTACCGCTTGTTGCCCGGGCGGGAAGAAAAAAATTGCTTTTCCCGCCGGTTTGTGATATGATAAACTGAAATCAATTGAAACGATCCGCCGGGCGAAACCGCCCGGAAGGTAGAACAGAGGAAAAAACGATGAAACACAAACACCCGCTTTTCTTTATCCTGCTGTCCTTTGCCGCTATGATCGGCTGCTGCGGCTGCGCCGCCGATCCGGCCCTCCCGCCGGAAGAGACCGGCGCGCTGACGGAAACGCCCTCGACCGCCCCCGCCGAGACGGCGCCGGAGGAGACCGCTCCCGCGGAAAAAGAGCCCCTGCCGTCGTTTGACGAAACGAAGATCGTCTTCTCCTTCGGCGCGATCTCCGACGTGCATATCAGCGTCAGCGCGACCAAAAACAAGGGGATGTTCACCAACGCGCTGAACCAGCTGCTGGCCGAGGCCGCCAAGTCCGACCCGAACGGTCTGCGCGGGCTCGTGGTCGCGGGCGATATGGTCTCCAACACCTCGAAAGGCGACAAGTCGGCCAACCTGGAGATCTCGCGCTTTGCGACGATCCTCTCCGATTACAAAGCAAAATCGCTCGGAACGAACGTGCTGGTCGCCGTCGGCAATCACGACACCCGCTCTACCCTGACCTTCCAGCCCTCGCTGAAGGAAACGTACCTCGGCGCGGACTACTACGCGATGGACGTTGACTCCGATCTGGAAAAAGGATACCGGCACAGCGTCCTCTTCGGGTATCATTTCCTCATCGTGGAGCCGGCGAGCTACGGCTACGGCACGCCCTTTGCCGCGGAGGTTTTGACCTGGATCGACCATACGCTTGCCGATCTCACGGCAAAGGATCCCTCCTCTTACGTCTTTGTGGTAACGCATCCGACGATCGCGGACACGACCTACGGCAGCGAGGCGGATCACGAGCCGGGGCACAGCCGCTGGCGCACCGAAAACCTCGGGGCGGTCCTGGAAAAATATCCGCAGGTCATCGTCTTCACCGGACACACCCACACGCCGGTCTTCGACGAGCGCTCCATCATGCAGACCGCCTTTACCGCGGTCAACTGCGGCTCCACCTCGAACACCGCCTTTGAGCTCGAAAAGTACGACAACATGGAAAACGACAAGACGCAGCTCGCCGTCCCCAACGGAGACGTTTCGACCGGGCTGCTCGTCCAGATCGACGAAGGCGGCAACGTCCGGATCACCCGCCTGCTCTTCTCCGAAAAGAAGGAGATCAAAACGGCGTGGGAGCTCCCCGCTCCGCAGGCGGACGGCTCGCACCTCACCCTCTACCGCAGAGCCGAACGGGAAGCGGCGAACGCCGCGCCCTCCCTCTCCGGCCCGCTCACGCTGACGGCCGGCGACGGGCACACCCTGACTCTCTCCCTCCCGGCGGGCACGGACGACGACTTCGTCCACCACTACGAAATGCAGGTCGTGGATACCGCCACGGGCAAAACGGAAAAGACCGTCCTCGCCGTCAGCGATTTCTACGCCCGCGCGACCGCGGCGGAGATGCAGAAGACCTTTACCTATTCGATCACGATGGACAAAGCCGGGTCCTACCGCGTCCTTGTCAAAGCGGTCGACTCCTGGGACGCTGTGAGCGGCACGGTCAGCGCCGAGATCACCCTGCCCTGAGAAACGATAAAAAACTCCCGTCCGGCGGACGCTTGCAGGTCCGCCGGACGGGAGATTTTTTGTGTGAGAGCGCCTGCCGGATGTTTTTTGTCCTTTGCCAAGCGCGGGGACTTGCGGCAGAGATTATTCAAGGGGAAGTTCAGCCGCTCTTGTCGCCGCGTTTGATCAAGCGATGCGCCAAGCGATTCAGATACTCCAAAATCACGCTTGCGATCGCGGTGCATCCGAGCGCCAGAAGTATTCCCGATCCCACGCCGGGCGCTTTATCTATGACCGAGGTGCTGTATCCGATGAAAAGACAATGTGTTAAATAGACCGGGAACGAATACCGATCGGAGATCTCGAGAATGATCTCGGGCGGCCTTGCTTTGTTGAACGCCTGAAACAGCCAGTAAAACAGGACGGTTCCCGCAAAGGTCTGCGTGTAAATAAAGAACAGTTCCGCCGGCGCGCCTGTCCCCCCCCCCCCGCGGGAGCTATGCCGTAGCGAACAAAGCTCACGCCCGCTATGAGCGCCGCGGAAACAACGGAGAGCGCGGTCATCACCTTCCTGCACGTTTTGCTTTCGATCGGATAACGCCGGAAAACAAAATAGGCAAGATAAAACCGCAGCAAAACGCCCCAACTCAGGGAGGGAAAACCAAACCGCAGGGAAAGCAGCGAGCCGGTCCCCTGCAGCAAAACGGTCATTCCGCCCAGCATCCCCCAAAACGCGAGCGGGCGCATCCGTTTTACGTCGATCTTCTGTATCCAGGGGACGGTAGCGTAACAGACTATGATGTATGTCAAAAACCACAACTGGATAAACATCCAGCCGTCGGGGAGAAACGCTTCCAGACCGAGACCGGAGGCAAGAGAGATCAGGATCTTCCCGAAACTGATTTTCCCCACCAGCAAAGAATAGAAAACAACGGTCAGGACAACGGTGATCTCGCCGGGCACAATCAATTCGACGAGTCTGTGCCGAAACCACCGGCCCCGGTTTTCCACGTCCCGATTGGCGTATAAGAATCCGGAAATGCTGAAAACATCACAAGACCGAGGTTCAGCCAGTCTGTCGCATAGTGGAGACGGTCAAAGCGACCCTCCAAACGCTGGGTAATATGTAACGTCACAACCATCAAGGTCGCCAGCATACGGATCGCGGATATGGTCCGGTTCTTTTGTTTCATGACAGATTCTCTCTTGAAACGTTTTCGTTGCCGATGCCGCCCGTACTCTGACGTTTGCAGAGGACAAGCCGGGTTTTCGCTCCCGCGCGGGATACTCCGGCGCAAGACGCCGCCCCGATCGCCGCGCCCGCCGTATTCATCAGCACGTCCGAAAGCTGAGCGACCCCGGTCCCGAAGGCGTATTGCCACGCCTCCACCGCAACCGAGAGCAAAAACGCCGACAAAACGCAGATCCCGCGCCGCCGGGCGGTCTTTTCCCCGCCGATCGCGTGCGGCAGGAAAAGCCCCAGCGGATAATAAAGGAATAGGTTCCGGTATAACTCCGGAATAAAATCCCACGGTTCGCTGTCCGCAAACAGAATGAACCGGCGCGCCCCGTCGCTCTCTCTGCCGAACACGGAAAACCGGAGGATCCCCGCGACAGCCAGGACAGACAAAACGATATGGACGCCCCTCCACGCGGCGCGGCCGCGGAACTTTGCCGCGAGCAAGCGCCAGAGAACGAAGCTGCCGCCGGCAAGCAAAATCAGCGTCATATATTCCGGAAACAGGATCTTCAGGGCGAGTAACCAGTTTTTCAAATCCTATCACCTCTTGTCGGCGTTGCCGTTAAAGTCCGGATGCTCGTCAAGCATTTCCTTGATCACGCCCGTCAGCTTCGTGCTGGAAACGCCGTCCGTGTGCGGAAGATACACGATCTCCACGCCGACCGGCGCAAACTGCTTTTCAAACGCGTTCCACTGCGGGGTTCCTTTCCAATCGTCGCCGACAAACATTTTCTGGAAATGATAGCGTTCCCACGCGGCAAACTTGTTTTTGTCCGGCTGCGCAACGACCTCATCCACAAAACGCAGAGCTTTGATGATTTCGGCGCGTTCCTCAAACGGGATGACCGGCCGTTTTCCCTTATCCTTTTCGACCAGTTCATCCGTGCTGACGCCGACGATCAAGTAGTCGCATTGTTCTTTTGCCCGGCGGATCACGTTGAGATGCCCGATATGGAACATATCGTAGACGCCGGTCGTATATCCGATGATCTTCTTCATCTTTTTGTCGCCTCTTGTCTGAGAATATACTCGCAAACGCGCTTTGCCGCGTTGCCGTCTTCAAAGCTTCCGATGGAGTCGAGGAAAGATCCGAGCCGTTTTTGGTATTCGCCGCGGTCAAAACGGCGGATCACGCCGACAAGTTCTTCCATATTCCCGGCGGTGGGAAACGGAAGCGATCCGATCTCAAAGTACAGCCCGCGCTCTTTTTCCAGATACTCTTCCAGATCCGGAACGTAGAGAATACAGGGCTTCCCGGCAATAGCCATATCAAACATACAGGACGAATAGTCGGTGATCAGAAGATCGGCCGCGGCGATCAATTCCTGCATATCCGAATAATCGGACATCGGAACGGCGCCTTCGCAGGCCGCATCCGACAGAACGTTCGGGTGCAGCCTTGCTCCCACGGTCCACCGCTCTCCGCCTTCTTCCAGCGCGGCTCTCAACCGGTTGAAATCCAGTCCCTGAAAATCGGAGGCGCGGTTTTGCCGGAAGGTGGGAGCGTAGAGAGCGAGCTTCTCTTCTGCCGGTATCCCGTAACGCGCTCTGACTTTTTTTCTGTTCTCGTCGGTCGGCGAGAGCAGAACGTCGCACCGGGGCGTGCCGCTTTCCAAAATCTCGCCGTCATACCAGAAGGAACGGCGGAATATCTCCGTGCTGAACTTACACCCGGAGAGGATCAGATCGATTCTCCGGGAATCTTCCTTGCAGGTTTCGATATAACTCTCCGGGAGATGATCCTCCGCGTCCCGCTCTATCTTCTTCAAGCGGAGAGAGCTGTGCCAGGTTTGGATATAAAACTGCCCTTTCCTTTTTTTCCAGTAATGCGCCGGGCCGGTCCGCATATTGCAGATAATATACTTTGCCGTATGTAATTCTTTCAGATACCCGATCGAGAAATAACGGACGACGCGAACCGAATCCGGCAGTTCCGCCGGTATGTCCCTGTCCGTTTCAAACACCCAAACGATATCAAAAGTTCCAGGAACGTTTTGGAGAAGGTATTCCGTAACGTATTTGGGGCTGTCCCCGTATTGCTTGAAGCTGTTGGCCCACATGATGATTTTGTTTTTGCGGAGAGGAAGCGCGCGATAAAACGCGATTTTCCCATCAATCCTGAGTTTTTTCAACCGTTGAATCAGAGTCATTCTTTTTCCTCGCCACAATCGATCTGATGTTTACCAGCACGCTTTTCAGGTATCGGAACTCGCTTGTCCTGGAATAAAGCGCCAAAATCACGCCGTTGCATATCACGAAAGAAACGATGGCCTTTATCAGGACCCCCAGAATACTTGTAAGCAATATCTTGCTTGAAACGTACCAGCAAACAAAGCCCATCAAAAGGAAAAGCAAAAACTTCTTGATATAATCGATAAAATAGGGGACCGGCGAAACGTTTAGTCCTTTTTTGAATATCAGATAGGGGTCAAACCACACGTTTGTCGTAAGCCGCGCTACGGCCGTACCCCAGAGAACGCCGGGCAGTCCCCAAAGGATAGCAAACCAAATGGATACCCCGATATTGATCACCGCTGAAATAATCGGGCGCATTCTCCCCTGTACGAACAATCCCATGGTCTGCCTGAAATTGAAGGGAGCGAACAGCATCCCGGCTATATAGAAATTGATCGCCACGATCAACGATACGGAAAGCGGCAGAACGTACTCCTCCCCGATCCACGCGTAAATAAAGGGAGTCATACACACGAACAGGCAAATGGAGCAAACGGAATAGAACCAGAACGTTGCAAAATTAAGGACGTTGAAAATATGAACTCTCTTTTCTGTCGTCTCCGTAGCGTTCAGATTGCCGATGCTGGCCGTTAAGTTTCCGAAAATCGTAGAAAGAAAGGCTCCTACGACGGAGGTAAGCAAAACGTAGTTGGAATGCAGTCCTACCGCGATGAGCCCTACGTATGCGGAGATGATAATGTTATCCGTCGAGTTCAGCGCAAGCGTTCCGATTTTATAGATGATCAGGGCACCGACGTTTTTCTTGATACTTTTGAACTCTTGGTCGGGCAGCGGCGGCACGTCTTTTCTTTTCAAAAACGGGTATTTCCGGCTGGAGTAGATATAAGAAAAGACGTTCTGGATCACACCGAAAGCGATTTGAATCCCTAAATAAACGAAATAGTTTTTGAAAAGCAGAAGACCGGCAATCTGGAATACCGTCATCAAAATCGTGCTTGCAACGTAAAAGATATTGATAATATAGTTCTTCTGGCTGGCCGTGATAAAGGTGCTGCGATAAGAAAACAGATACGACGCCGCCGAGTTGATCACGTACAAACAATAAATCGTTCGTATGTTGGGAATGGAATCGATATCCTTTATGATATAAGGAAGGAACGGAAGAATAAACAAGCCGATGCCCAACACAAGAAAGAAAAGAAACCGGTACGCCTTTTCGTACAGCCGCATCAAAGCGCAGATCTTGTCTTCGTCGTTTTCGGCGATCGGCTTATATAGACTGAAAACGATGGCCTGTCCGATTCCCAGCTCGGCAAACGAAAGTAAGGTAAGGATATTGCTGAACAAGCCGCTGACGCCAAGATACGTTGACCCTAATACGTGGATAAAAACCGTTCTGCCGGCGAAACCGGCTATCGCAACCACGATTTGACCGACCAGACCGGTGAAAATATTGATAATTGAGTTTTTCGTTCTCATTTTTACTCAAAACGCTCGTTTCTTGTTGCTTGGAAAACGTCAACAGACTGCATCTTCCTCGGAAAATGATAATCCTTCCTTTTTGTCTGATAGGCAGAAGTTTCCTGCATGGATCATATTTCGGCTTTTTCAGCGTTTGATAGTCGTTGTTGCTTTACAAACAACTTAACCGAAGAAAAGCTCCGTGTCATAAGCATCAGCAGGATCTTATATTTCCCTTTTATGTATCTGCTGCGCAGCATTGCTTTTTTGTTTTTTTGAAACTGCTCTTTCATGGCGCTGCAGCCGTGTTCGTCACCGCACCGAAAGGCTTCGCGGTATAAAAGCAGCACCGAAAGAAACATCTTCGCATATTCTCTTTCAACCAAATTGTGCAAAGACAGATCGCTCAATACTCGGATCCGTTCCTCCTGCACCTTGAAAGCATCCAGCTTGCTTGAATGAAACTCCGCGTGGATGATGCTGCCTTCCCGCATCACATAGCAATAGAGAACGTCGGGAAGGTAGAGTACCGTAATACCGGTAGGAAAAACTCTGGTACACCACATCTCATCTTCGTGGCGGATCTTTTCAAACGGAAAGTCCAAAACGAGCTGCCTTTTGATCAGCTTTGTGCAGCCGGAAGCGGCCACGCCGCCGAGCCGGTACAGATTTTCAAACAGCGCCGCCGGCTCGCTCGCCGTAAAAGCCGTCCAGCTTTCCGTCTCGTGCCGGGACTGCCGTCCCGTTGTTTCGACCTCTTTGTAAAGAAACTGGACAACGTCCGGGTGATACCGGTCGGAAGCAAGCGCAAGCGTCTCCACGGCGTCGTCGCAGAGGTAATCGTCCCCGTCCAAAAACAGCACGTACGCCGCCGACGCTTCTTTTGCGCCGGCGTTCCTTGCGGAAGAGAGGCCGCCGTTTTCCTTGTGGAGCACTTTGATCCGCTTATCCCGTTCGGCAAACCGATCGCAGAGAGCGCCGGAACCGTCCGTTGAGCCGTCGTCTACCAAAATGATCTCAATATCCCGTTCCGTCTGCCGCAGCAAAGACTCCACCGCGCCGGAAAGATAGTCCCGAACGTTATATACAGGAACGATGACCGATACCTTTGCCATATTTTCACCTAATACCGTTCAGCAGTTCGAATTTGTCGTAGTAAGGCTCGACAAGCGGCGTCTCATCGCCGACAAATCCCTCCAGCTCCGGGACGCGGATCGCTCCCTCCACCCGGTCGTAACTGAAACAGATTTTGTTTTTCAGGGGAAGGGCAACGAACCGTTCAACGTCTTCTCTCGAGCAGCCCTCCCGCTCGGAAAGCTTGAACAGCAGCTTATCGCGGTTGATCCGTTCTTTGCGCCTGTTCCATTTTTCCCGCGCTTCCTCTTCGGAATGATAGTGCATGAAATAGATCTCGATATCATCCAGCTTTGCGACCGGATAGGGGGTCTCGTCTTTCAGAAAGTCGTAGTACGCGCTGCTCTCCCATGGGATGAAGACGAGCTCTTGCGCGAGATAGCGCTCAAAATCGGCGGCGAACTTGACAAAGTCCCTTCCGAGAAAAAAAAGTCCCACCGTCGGCGTTCGATACGGCAACCCGAAAAACTGATAAAGGAAACCGCCCCAGCAGTTATTGCAAAGGATGGAAAAATCCTTGGTTTTCAGTCTTGCCTGCCGCCTCTTTTGCTGTCTTTTTCCCCTTACCCGGGAAAAAAGTCCGCGGACTGATCGCTTGGCCGCATAAGGAATACCGCAAACTCCGCAGCGGCCCGAAAGAGCGATCGCCTCCGAAAGCGGCAGCTTATCCAGGAGATTGGCGGAAACGCTCTTCAGATGCTTTTTTAAAAGACTGACGCGATAAACCCGCCTTTCGGCGTTGCTCCGCCTGAGGGTTTGAAAGAATTGATTCAGAAGGAGAACGTTTTCCTTTGTCGGCGAAAAACTCCCGTCGCAGCAGCCAAAAAAGCATTCCGCGCCCTCTCCGGCGGTCTCGATCCCCAGCCTTGCAAGCTGCCTTTTCTTGATCTCCCGGATCTGCCGGACGTCTTCCGGCGTTTTTTTGTGCGTGACCTGCAGGGGATGCGTTCTGTAGCGCAATAAAACGTCCGGGATCGAGGCGATGGAATATCTCTCCGAGATCCTGTCCCAAAGGTCATAGTCTTCCATCCTGTTAAAGGAAGGATCGTAAGCGTAACCGCCGTTTCGCAATAACTCCGTCCGCATCATAACGGTAGGATGCGCAAAGCAGCACGCAAAAAGCAGATCGATCTTCAGTTCCTCGTATGATTGAGAAAAAACGGTCGTATGACGTTTCGCTCCGAATACCTCGATCCCCGTCCCCAAAACGGCGACGTCCGGATGCTCCTCCATATAGGCAATCTGCTTCTCAAAGCGGGTCGGCATCGCGATATCGTCGGCATCCATCCGGGCGACGTATTCCCCGGCGGCGAGCTGTAGCCCTCTATTCAAGGTCTCGGCCACGCCCAAGTTGCGCTCGTTCTGCAGGAAACGGATCCTGGGATCCGAATATCCCGCAACAAGCTCCGCCGTGTGATCGACAGATCCGTCGTCAAGAATAATAAACTCGAAATCGGTAAAAGTCTGATTCAAAATGCTGTCAATAGCTTCTCCGATATACTTTTCCGCGTTATACGCCGGCATAATAACGCTGATTTTAGGCATGGACCGCTCCTTTCTGTCAATCTCGCTTTCTTATCTCCCGTGCTTCAGATTGGCAAGTTTTGCGTATAAGATCAGGGAAAGGTATTTTCTGCCCAGAATCCATTTGCTCTTTCTGTCCGCGCCGTATTCGGTTATCGCGGCCCGGAGATACTCGTCGCCGCAAAGGGTTTGCAGCGCATCGAGCCGTTCTTTGCGGCTCAAAGGAGAAGTTTTATAATAATAGTTGCATATCGCCATCTCCGCCCCCGTGATCAGCTGGCCGAGATAGGCTATATAAGATAGTTTAAATGCAAAAAAGCAAATTTTTACCCACATTTGAATTGCGAAACTCTACATTCGCATTCAAAAAAGGCAAACGTTATATAGCTCAACGCCCCATATAACAGCAGATCGGTCAGCGAAAATACTTAACCTTTCTCTTCTAAACCGCACTTATTATTCTTTTTAGCGTTTCATCGGTATTGGTGGCCCTATAAAAATCTCTTGCTGCTTCCGAGTATTCCTCATATCGATTTACGATAGTATTTAACGCCGTTTCAATTGAAGAAGGATCATCATAATCTACCAGTTCGCCACACATACTTGTTGAAATACAAAACCGCAAACCCGGAATATCGTTGCCAATCACCGGAAGACCAAGCCCCGTATACTCATAAATCTTATTCGGCGCACAAAAGATTGCGTTCAATCCTTGTTTTTTGTTAATACTGACATAGTTCAATACGCCTATATCGCAAAACTGTGCTATTGTCAGATGATCGGGCGGAGAAAAAGCGCCAAGGTTAAGGATACACTCGCTGTATTCTCTCTGTAATTCATCTAAATATTGCGATGGCTTGCCAATAATGGCAAGTTTCCATGAGCCGATTCTTTGTATTGCTTCAAGAAGGCCTTCAAGAGGACGTTCTTGATTTACACCACCCATATACACAAGAATTCTATTTCCTTCAGCCTTGGAGAGTTTTATCTGTTCTATCGCTTTTTTGTTCCTTTCCGTCTCAAACATTTTTTCAAAATCAATATCCGACCTATTCGGCAAAACAAATGGAAGTTGCTTTAAGTTATACCGGCTTTTCATAATGTGTGCTCTGAAATAATCCGGAACAACAACCGCCGAGGCTTTCTGCGCAACTTTTTTTATGTTTCTTGCATAGAATAGATCCTCATGCAATTCATAAATCAAAAAAGCAAACTCGTGATTTTTGATACAATGAGCGCCCGCGAGAAGAACTGTCATTTCATTGACTATCCAAAGCTTACCGCCCTTATTCAGCTCCTCATCAATCACGTTTCTCAAGCGTCTGGCGATGCTCTTCTTTATCATTGTATCGACCCGATATAAAAAGCCTGATAAAACCGGCGTATATTTTACCTTATCTTGAAAAGATATCCTTCTGGAGCAAAGCGAAACATTGCTTGCGCGAGAAAGGTTCATTTTTTTTAGATATTCGCACGGGAAAATGGTTATAAACACAACTTCGTGTCCTGCTGCGTCAAGTTTTTTCAAAAGATTAATTGTCGGCGGCATCCATTCTAAAGGTTCAAAAGAGGGCATAATAATTCTCATATCAATCCACTCGACGGTGCGGTGCCGGCGCAAATAAAAACGAAAACGAAAGCCGCAAATTTTTCCGCTTTCTGATATAATATACTTGAAAAAGGCAAACTATGGCGCAGAACGGGAGAAATTCTTCCCTGTTCTCAGTTCTTCATCCGCAAGGCAGCATATCAATCGGCGCAACTTAATCCGTTTACCGATTTCACACTGATTTCTCTTTTTGAAAAGCGACAACAAAAAACCGCGTTTTTCAAAACAGATTCAAAAAAACCTTCATTCCTTAATCAAGCATACCACATCGTTAGAATAACTCCTTGTGCTTCGGATATAATTGATCCTTCCGAACATCATTCCCAGAATTATATACGGGATCAGATCGGGCGCTGTGGATACGAGCCCCAGTTCAACGGATTGCTGAAGGTAGATGACCATAAAACCGCATATACATCCCTGGATTAAATAGTCGTCCCAAAAAGGCCTTGCCTTCCCGAGCAGGGTATGGAAGGATTGGATCCAGAAATAGTATCCCAGCGCGCCGTACGCCGTCAAAACGCAAACGGCGCTGTTGTGCCAGTTTGCTCTCATCAAGTTTCCGCAGCCCAGCCACGGATCCTTGAAAAAAATCCGGAACCCGTATTGCCATAATATGTTCCGTCCGTTCAAAAACGTTTTTCCGGAACGAACGATGCTCCACATATCCAGCTTCCGGAAGACATCTGCGGAAGGAATCAGCACAAAAAAAACGGCAACGAACAGCGGAGCGAGCAAAATGATATAGATGAAACCGCTCCCTCTGTAAAGGATTTTCCGATCGAGAAGACCGATGGCAAAGAGGAGCGCGATCGCCAGAAAAACAATACACGATCTGGATCCCGTGTAGTTGATAAAATATGAAAAAGCGATCGCCGTAAAAGCGATAAGCGCCTTCGTCTTCTTCTCCCGGACGCGAAACAGCGGGATCAGAAAGACGAGATAGCTGAACAAACCGATCATCGCGATGGAGTTCTCGTTCCAGCCGTCGAGCAGCGTCGTTTGTTTGTAAATGTACAGCACGGCAAATCCGGCCAGCCCGAAACAAAAGCCGATTCGCTCAAAGTCGGATTCGTCGAGCCGAAGCCTGGAAATCAAAAAAACGACCAGAAACGCATAAAGATACTCAAGCGGCTGCGCTCCTTTTCCGTTCAGAAACGAGCTTGCCAGAAAAACGAGCGCCATCCCGCCGAACAAGAAACAGTCGTTTTTTTTCACCGTGACGCCGTGGTTTGCCTTTGACTCCAGCACGATCACCGCCGCGGTGATCAGAAGCAGAACGATACGGGCGCGATCGGTGATACGGTGAGCGTCGTCAAATCCCGTTGCTTTCACCAGACTCAGCAGCCAGAACATGCCGACAATGGCAGTATTCACCCATTTCCGCATAGAACAATCTCCATCAAAACCCTCTGAAGAATCGATAATAAAACCGGAATACCACTCCGAGCGGTTTCGCTAATAATACCGGTACCGTATGCGTTCCTTTGTAAACGCTTTTTTGGGCGCCCGCAAAGAAACGGAAAGCGTGATACTTTCCCGCTGTGATCCACCGTTTCAGGCCGGTTTCCTGCAAGTCGATCCTTTGCATGAAATAAAGGCAAAAACCGGCGGGGTTTTCCTTCATGCTTTTTTGGATGTTTCCCGTTAATCCGTCCGCCTGATACTCGCAGACCGTTATGACCGCCGGGAGAAATCCTGCCGTTTCGTCCTTCGCCATTCTGTCGTAAACGACGGACTCCGTCATAAATCTCTCGCCTTCAAACGTCGGAAAGGGGAAACGCGACGCATAGGCGGTTTGAAAAACGAGGGTAAACTCACCCGTACAGCGGCAGCGATGCTCCAGATCGTAGAGGGATCCGCGCCGTACGCCGGAAGGAAACGCGCCGCTCAGCATCGTTCCGTTTGCATCGGACTTGTACGCGGCGACGATCTGCGCATCACAGTTTTCCAGATAGGCGCGCAGCGTTTTCAGGGCGTTCCCGGCAAGCCGGTCGTCCGAATCCACACAGAAAAACCATTCTCCGGCAGCGATCTCCAGCGCCCGGTTGTACGCGCGGTGCTTTCCGCCGTTTTCCTGCCGGTAATACCGGACCGGAAAATGGGCTCCCTTTGACAGGCGGGTTATCAGCTGTTCGGTATGATCCGCCGATCCGTCGTCGATCACCAACCATTCAAAATCCGGATCCGACTGTTTCATTAAACTTGAAAACAGCCGTTCCAACTTGTCGGCTCTGTTATACGTCGGCGTAAAAACGGTGATCATAGCCCCGTCCCTTTCATCCGTTCTTTTTTAAGAAGCGAAAACAATCCACTCCGAACAAACGGTGAAACACCCGCGTGACGCCCCGGATCAGGACCTGTCTTTTCGGCATCCAGGACATCGAATACCAGTGGATGGAATGCGTCTGTTCCGTGATCCGCATCTTCCCCGTGTTGTTATCCATCGGGTTGAAATACGCTTTGGGGTACACGCTGATTTCCGAAACGCGCTGGATCCCCGGGCCGTTTTGCCATCCGTGTTCTTTTAAGATCCTTGTCGTCTTTGTTACCACGGTCTCCGTATTGAGCGAGCCGTCCGCGTCTTGAAAATGCTGCGTCGCGTAATAATCCAGGATTTCCCGATAGATGCCGAGCCCGGGAGGAGCGGCTATACCAAGCCCGGGATTTACGTCCTCTCCGTCCGTTTCACACCCCATAAAGGCGCCCCTCTCCAGAATATCGTCAAAGGGGCGGATCACCTCTACGTCGGTATCAAAGTAAACGCCGCCATACTGACAGAGAATATCAAAGCGGGCGTAATCGCTGACAAAAGCGTATTTTTTTGCTTCATAGGCCTCGGCGACGTACGGTATTTTTTTTACGTCGTAGTTGGATTCGTTCCATTCCCGGATCTCAAAGTCCGGGAAAAACTTTTTCCAGCTTTCAATACACTTGCGCGCCGACTTCGGCAGCGGATTTCCGCCGAACCAGCAGTAGTGAATGATTTTCGGTATCATATCCTTACCTTGAGTGGATAGTTTATAAAAACTGTTCAAATCAAAAAGCGTTTTGGAGCAATCGTTAACAGCATGATAAAAAACGCATATTCTCTCTACAACTTATTATAAAAAACTTTTATATAAATGGCAAACAGTATACCCGGAACGATAGATAAAATCGTATACGCTTTTCGGGGGGAATCCGCTATCGCTGTTGTAAGTTTATGACGTGCCAAGAAGCACGACGATACATAATGAATGTTCTGCCGAATTAAATAACCAAAGGAAGATTCGGGAAGTTGCATATACATCTTCCTAAACTCTGCAAAACTGTTAGGACTATTACAGTAGTGATACATAACAGTATCTGTTAATCCTCCCTTTTGATAATCAACTATATCAAAAGACTCGTTTGTCACACCTAATGGCCCATATTGATCCAGAGCGTAGAAACTGTATACCGGATCAAAAAACTTCTCTCCTTCATATACAGGCATGGGAAATACTTTTTTTATTAACTCTGTTTTAAAAACATACTGTTTATCGCCCGGCGCAATTCGTCTATGCTTCCAAAAATATACGCATTCAAGATCATCCGGATACTTCGTTCCGATTAGTTTTCCCGACATATCCTTACATAAAGTAATAAATCCCACGTATCCTTTTTCCTTTATTTTTCCCCAGATCTTCTCTATTTTTTCCATGGCATCCGGAGCGAAGATATCGTCTGACTCAAAGCAAACAAACAACTCACAATCCGCCGCTTCAAGCGCTGTATTATAGGCTGTATGCAGTCCTCCGTTCTTTTTGTAAATATATGTAATCTCAAATTTGTTATCTCTTTTTATCCATTGCTTAACAATGTCACGCGTGACGTCCGATGACCCGTCATCTACGATCAACCATTTGAAATTAAACGTAGTTTGATTGCACAGACTTTCATAGCATCTGTGAATAATGTCAGCGCGGTTATATGTAGGAGTAAATACGGTAACCAGTTTATTGTCCATTGCTCCCATCCTATACAAAAATCATACGAAACGCTTAAGAAAAAACTCTCTTCATCACATTTCAAGCCAGCGTCGCCTTACAATCTTACCAACCTCTGGCTTGCAATCCGGGAGCTTTTCTCCCAACAGTCTTTTTACATTCAAATACGGCAGATTTACTCCTGCCATTCTGAACACGGGGATTCCCGCTGTAAGTCTGGGATTACATTCGACTATAAAGGGAGTGCCGTCTTCTCTTTCTAAAACGTCAAATCCGATATTCCCCTCAAGTTTCAATTCCTCGGTTACTTCCCTGCATAACGCTTCGACAGCATTGTTCTCAACGACCTCGCTGTTCAGCATGATGCCATTATCCATACCAAGACTTTTTCTACAGCAACAGTATAATACCTTTCCTTTATCCGCCAACAAATCTACGGTATACTCGTTTCCGGGAAGGTACTCCATTATCATCAATTCGGGAAACTCGTCGGCTTCCGCCAGTATCTCCTCCATCTCGGACAGTCTGATATAACACGAACTCGGTTTCTCATGCATATACGCATGAAAGCGAGTTCGCGTTTCATCTATGATCCGGAATCCTCTGCTTCCGCTCCCGTTCGTTGCCTTTACACAGATACGTTTATAAGGATATCCGAGCTCCTTTACCGCTTTCTCAAACGTTTCCATATTGTGAACGCTCTTGTAATCTGCGCAACGGATTCCGTGCTGAACCATAAAATCAAATAACTTGATTTTATCATTTGCAATTTCAAGGGCCGCTGTATCCGAGACAGAAAGCTTTGTTCCGATTGCTTCAAATCCTGCTCTGTTTCTAGCTAAAGCATTCAGCTCGATTGTCATAATAGGCAAAACAATCTCAACATGCTCTTTTTCACAGATATTGAAAAGTGTATCGATATAACCCGGATCATCTCCGCGCGGTACGGGATAATACGTATCACACATCTGTAATATGCTGGGATCATGATTCATATCCACACCGATCAATCGAAGATTTCTCTCCCCGTTCTCTGTAAGGCACGCGGTTGTTCCCGGCATAAACACGTTGCCCGCAGCTGTAATCATCACCGTTATATCTCTGAGCTGTTCCATCTTCCTAATCTCGCTTAAAACGCATATGTGTGAAGAATATCAGCATATGATTCTTTGCGTTTTATTACCTGATACTCTCCGGTCTCTTTCTTAACTACCATTGCACAGTTCGGCCATATAAACGGCGGCTTGTAAACATTGGAGTAACCGCCCACATTACCAAACTGCACATAATCTCCGGGCGCAAGATATCCGCTGTATTCTGCATACATAACATCTTGCTCAAGGCAAGTATAACCGACCAAATCAACGTCTTTGTAATATTTTGAGCGCGGTCCGGAATGCACGACCTTCACGGGCAACTTTTTAAGGGTGCAAGTCTCGCCTAAATTGTGCTCGCTGCAATTCAGTATGGCAAAAGTCTTTCCTTTGATCGATTTAATAGCGTCTACCCTTCCTATGAAATCAACGTACTTGTTGATAAGCGTTGTTCCGGGCTCCGTGAACAAAACGGGCTTCTGATGATCGGTATACCTGCTATAATGCTCTGCCATCTGTTTTGTTGTCGCTTCTGCATAATCATCATAAGAAGGAACTACGCCGAACTGCGCTTTCAGCTCAGCGTCCATTTCCCCGAACATTCCGCTTCCTAAGTCAATATATTTCGGTTGCCTGTTTGAAAAATAACGATCTGACAGCTCCAACATTACCCTTGTGCGCTCCCGCCACACGTCTACACCTCTGCAACGGCTGATATGGCAGTGGAGACCGACAACCTCCAGATTATCAACATGATCCACAATCTCAAAAGCTCTATCCAATTCCGTGGTATCCATACCGAAGCGCGAAATAAAAGTCTGACCGACGTCAATATTAACACGCAAGCCGATCTCAAACTTTGTCTCCGGATGCTCATTAACTATCCGGCATACCAAATCCAACTCGTCAAAATTATCAACGTTGACAATGCAACCATCCAGCAGCGCTTTAACCCCGTCTTCCCCCTTGTTCGGACCATTAAAGATTATCTTTTCGGCTGCGAATCCAACTCTCTTGGCAATATCGTATTCCATCCCCGAAACCACTTCGGCATAACCGCCCAGTCTGTTTACAACGGAACACATATATGGAGTATAGTTCGTTTTAAAGGAGTATGATACCCGGTATTTCGGATAGTATTGTCTAAGAGCCGTTTCAAGCTTGAAATAGTTATGGATAAAAGCAGCTTCGTCAAATACATATAACGGAATACCAAACTCGGTTTCAAGCTTACGTATATCTTGGCGGCGAAAATCTATCATATCAACGCTCTTTTTTCAAAGCTCAATTCAAGTCGCAGAATTTCAAACGCTTCAGCAAACTTCTTCCCGATTTCATATCCGCGGAATCCGCAACGGCACCGAACACCTTCGATCCAATCTTCGGCTCCAAACTTATTGTACTCGCTCTTGTGGCACTTCAAAGATTCTATTTTTTTATCAAGCGTGGATTCTATATCTACGTATAGCGACGGTTTAAAGGGAACATAGGAACGCCCGGAAGGAGTAATCGGTTCGTAAAAAAACACGGTGTTCTTTCTTCGTGCCGCCGCAATCGTTGCCTTTGCCACACCTTCATGCGCCTGATGAGTATCAAACGGATGATGAGTAAAAATAACGTCTGGGTTAAACTTCGCCATCCGTACATCTATGGCATTTACCACCTCAGAGCAAAACGGAATGTCTTTTGTCGGGAAATCAAGAATCTCAATGTCTGACACACCTAATGTTTGAAGCGCTTCCAATCCTTCTTTCACGGCAAGTTCATCAGGCCGTTGAACAATTCCTTCTTTGTTTGTGTATCCGGATTTGCTCATGACAAGCACTTTGACTTCATGACCCGCTTGAAGCGCCTTTGCCAGCGTTCCTCCGCACGCAATCTCAATATCGTCAAGATGTGCTCCGATCGCCATTATTTTCATGCCTTGTTCTCCCTCAAGAAACCGTGTTTTTTATTGCCTGATCAAAAGCAGTCACTACGTAATGGAAACCGGTGAATACCGATTTGTTTTTTTCATATTCTATTCCGCCGTAAGCTTTTTTTACAATCGGCAAAAACGAGAAAAGCATTACGCAGATCCCAAGCAGTCTGGACTTTTTTCTCTTTAACCCCATGCCCGAAGCGATTCCCATCATTAATTCAACAGCACTTACGGCATTCTCGTCTTGGGGTTCAAAAACTCCGTCCAGCTTTTTCTTAACGATATATCTCACCAGTTCGCATAGATTGTCGATGTAAATCATGCTCTGTTTTACATTTTCATAGCAGGCAGGAATGCTCGGCAACCGCTTTACCACAGACATGAACCCGGAAATATAGCCTCCCGGGCACCCTTTCCCATAAACATTAGGCGGCCGAATGACGACGACTTTGAAGTCTTGGCCTTCAAGCTCCCGCAACCCTTGTTCGGCCATATACTTGCTTTTTCCATACGGAGTCTTACTGTTTGGAGTATCGTCTTTTGTTATATAGTTGGGTTTTAGTCTCTTCCCTCTGCCATAAACCCCCATAGTGCTAAAAAAAACAAACTGGTGTACCCCGGCCGCTTTTGCCCTGGACGCTACACCCAAGGGCAGATCCACATTGACTTGTCTGTAAATGTCCCAATCCGTTATTTCCGGATGATGTACGATCCCGGCCACGTGGATCACGGAGTCAACACCGGAAAAATCATACGTCTCCCATTGCGTGTAAGAATCCACATAATCCACACTCACGCTTTCTTCCCGCGAAGCAAGCCAGTCTCCGACATGGTTACCGATATAGCTTTGTTTGCCAAGGATAACAACTCTCAAGACTTTTTCCTCACCGCAAATACCGATTTATTAGTTTCTCTCGATCTTCCAATAAATATTTGAACAACTGCTGCCGCTCAAAGTTTTCTTTGACAAACGAATAACCTTTTTCGCTGTATTTCTTTGCCTCAAAAAGCATTTGCTTCATGGCGTCGTACAATGCGTCCGTATCGGCCTTCTCCACGAGCAGTCCCGTTTCGCCCGGAAGCACCGCGTCCTTTGAGCCGGGAATGTTCGTTACAATGACGGGGAGCCCCATGGCTTCCGCTTCGATGGTTCCCGTTCCAAAGCCTTCCCTGTAGCTTGGCAGGACGTAGCAGTCCATCGCGGAAAGCATTTGTTCCACTGTACTTGAATAACCGGTATAGAGGATGCCCGGATCGTTTTTTGACCAATCGTAAAGCTCCCGGTTGATCGTACCGTCTTCCTCTTCGCGCCCCACCATGATCAGATACGTGTTTGGGTGCTCCGCGCGGATCCTCCGATAGGCTTCCAGAAGTTCGTTTATCCCCTTGTCGCGCGTAATCCGCCCGACAAACCCGAACACGAACGCATCGGGCGGAACGGCATACGCCTCCCGGATCTGTTTTCTATATTCTTCTTTTTTCGAAATATCAAACTTGTCCAGATCGACTCCGCAAGCGCTGCCGTTCCATATCACAGATCCTTTTTCGGCGGGGTAGAGCCCCTCTTTGTGTGCAAACTCCAGATTGCTCCTGCTGTCAGGTTCGATCCACGTGGACGATCGGCACACCGTTTTTTCAATGGCTTTAAATACCCGCTTTTTTATCCCGTGAAACCCAACGTAAACCAATCCCCACTGACAATAGAGGCGGACCGGTATTTTGGCGGACTTGCTTGCAAGCGAAACGTAGAGCGAGGCGTTCGGCGTGGAATACTGGATCAGATCAAACTTTTCGCGTTTGCATATTCTTTTTATCTCACAAATGGCTCTGAGCCCGTCAAGATTGACTCCTCTCCGCATCTTTACGGGATAGTAGTGGATATATTCGGGGAGGCTTTTTCCGAACTCGTCATCCTCGCCGCAAATAAAACTGATATCCCAGCCTTTCTCCTCGTGGATATAGGCGACAAAATCGAGAAGAAACGACTTGATTGTGAAAGGAACCGTCGTGCAAAAGCAAATCTTAATCATATTTGCGCAATCCTTTACCCGTATGAACTGTAACGCTCCCGCTGACGGAGACCCAACCGATCAACCCGCCGGCCGCTGTTTCAGATCAAACTCCAACAGCAAAAAAGAGTCCATAGCGAAAGATTCTTGGCAGAATTGAGTCCGACGCACCAATTCAAAAGGAATCATCTCTATGGAGAATACGTATCCTGCCTTTTTCTCTCCGCGCGGCGTCCTCCGCCCCGGCGCGTCCCGTTGCGTTTACGCTTGCGATCCGCGGGAACTCGTTATGCGCCCGCCGGCTCGTAAAAGAGATCGATCACAAGCTGCCGAAGCGACTCCTCGTCCGGATAAAACTCGAGAAACTCCTCGCCGACTTCGGTCCGGCCTTCCGGTTCCCGGATCCCGAGAAACTCGTACCGGTCAAACTTTTCCGCAAACTTCTGCAGCCGGTGTTCGGAAGAATCGTACACGACGTAATCGCCGAGGGTATCGACCAGCTCAAGCGCAAAGGCCGAGTCTTCTTTGATCCGGGAAACGGCTTTCGCGTACCAGGCGTTGATATACTGCCGCTGCCGCTCCATCCGCCGGAGGTTGGTGCTGTCCTCCAGTCCGTAGCGCGTGCGGACGTACCGGAGCGCCTGCTCGCCGGTCAGCGTGACCGTTTTTCCCTTGACGAGCGCGTCGTCGATCCCGGTGAAATCGTCGAGCACCGTAACTTCCACGCCGCCGACCAGATCGCACCCGGCGACGACGAAATCCATCGTCACGGAGAGATAGTGATCCACCTTTGCCCCGTCGAGAAGAAACTCGACCGAGTCCTTCGTGTTCCGGCAGCGGATCTTGTGATTCTCGCTGTTCGCGTAGTTGTAGGCGAGGGCGATCTGTTCCGTATACGTTCCCACAACGGAGGTACCGCCGAGGGAAAGACGCTTCACCTTCGTGACCGTATCGCGGTTGATATGGATCGCCGCGCATTGCTCGGTCTCGTTATCAAAGACGAAGAGCATCAAAAAGTCCGTCTGAACGCCGTCCGCCTGCGCGGCGGCGGGATCCGCGCCGTCCTGTTTATCGAGTCCGAGGACCAAAAAGGTCTCGATGGTGTCCTTATATTTGTATGTTTGCCCCCGGTAAACGACGATCCCGTCTTCCGTGCCGGAGTCCGGGAATCTGCCCCGTTCCTTTTCCCATACCTCTAAAAACAACAGGGCGGCGGCTATGAGAAACACGACGGCCAGCATGATCCCGAGATATTTAAGGGAAGGATTTTGGGCCTCTGCCTTTCTCATAACCGAACCGCCTTTCCGTTCAATTCCCGATCAAGCTCCCTTTTTCTTGCTTTTTTTCTTTGAAAAAACAAGAACGATCACCAGAGCCGTTGCGGAAACGGCCATCAAAGCCGCGTAGAGAGGGATCCTGCTGTCGTCGCCGGTGGGAGGGGTGTCCCCGCCCGCCGCGTTGACCACGACGGCAAGCGGATAAAAGCCGTCCACCGCGAGCCGGAAACGCAGCTCGCCGGTCCCTTCCGTCACCTCGGCGTTTTCAACCACTTCCCAGGTATCGCCGTTCAGCCTCATCAGCGCGACGAAATTCGCCGGCGCGTCGATTTTCAGAGTGATTTCAGAGCTTCCGTGCTGCGCGTGATCCGGGCAATTGGTATACCGAAGATCAAAGAGATCGCTGACCGCCAGATCGGCCGTCGCAACGTTCTTCTGTTCGGCGATCGGGGCAAGCCCGGCGTTCAGATCGGTCAGGTTCGTCGCGGTTACGATCTGATTATACGCGGTTTCCATCTTCAGGCGTTGATCGGCCGGCAGGAGGTTGCGCTGCGAATAGGGATCAAGAACCACCACCGCCGTGCATCCCGCCGTTTCGTTTTCCGTCCCGATCAGCTCCGGCGCGGGCGTGCCGGAAGGGCTGGAAACGAACTTGCCCGGAGCGGCAAAGACGCTGAAGCTCATACTTGCCGCCAGGATCAGCGCGAAACAAATCGCCAATACTTTTTTCATATCCGGATTCATCCTTTCTATCAATAAACTCATTCTTTCATCACGGTTTTTCCGAGCAGGGAGCACCCGTACTCGTTCATTTGGGAAACGTAGTTTTCGCCGAACTTTTTTTGAATAACGTCATAGGCCTGGCCGATCCGCGGAGGTCTTGAGGTCATATTGTGGCAATCGGAACCGATCAGCTGGATCTTTCCCTCTCTCAAAAGCGCCGTTGCTTTCCGTTTGGAGGCAAACGAAGCAAAAAAGCTTGCGTTTACCTGCGTCAGAATACCGGCCTCCCGGATCCTGTCCCGCACGGCCGCCGTCTGAAAAGAGAAGTACCTCTCCACGTGGGCGAGAACGAGCTGGACGCTGCCGTCGCCGGCCAGCCCGACCAGCTCCCGCACCGTGTACTCCGACCAGACCGACATCGGCATTTCCAGAAGCAAGACCTTGCTGCCTTCCGTGCGCAGCGCCTTCAGATCCGCCATGCGGCTGATCCCCTGATAGTACTTTACCTCGGCCCCGAGCCGTATCTCGGGCGATCCCTCCGGCAGCGCGGCTTTCAGGGCTTCCATCGCCCGTTCCCTTCTCTCCAGAAAGGACGCCGCCGGTTCGGCGTTGGCGCAGAAGTGCGGCGTTGCGATCACGGTGCGCACCCCCTGCAGGACCTCTGCCCGGATCAGGGAAAGGCTTTCCGTTACGTCGCGGCTTCCGTCGTCCATGCCGGGCAGCACGTGACTGTGCCAATCGATCACTTTTCCGTGCCTTTCGGACTGCTTTGATAATTCTGATAGTATTTGTAGTACTTATAATACTTGTACTTTCTGTATTTTCCGTATGATCCGCCCTCAGGCTTCGCTTCGTTCAAAACGCAGCCGAGGATGTTCACGTTGGAAAGCTCCAGCTGCCGGAAGCAGCGCTCCAGCTCCTTCTTCTCCGTGTACTCCTCGCGGACCACCACGATCATACCGGAAACCATCCCGGAAACCGCGATCACGTCGGACACGATATTGACCGGCGGAAGGTCGATGATGATGCAGTCGAACATCTCTCTGAGCTTGCCGAGGATGCTCTTCATCCGGTTCGAGCCGAGAAGCTCGGACGGGTTCGGCGGGACCTCGCCCGCGGGGAGAATGAACCAGTTGGGAAGCAGGTAGGACTTGAACTCCGTGGTCTGCGCGCCTTTGCCCCGCAAAAGATCCGTAAGCCCGGGAGAGCTCTCGATCTCCAGCTTTTTGGCAATGGAAGGGATCCGGAGGTCCGCGTCGATCAGAAGCACGTTGCTTCCTTTTTCCGCAAACACGTAGGCGAGATTGACCGCCGTCGTGCTTTTCCCTTCGCCGCGGATCGAGCTGGTCACGCCGATCACCGGGCACTTCTCGTCCTCGGGAAGAGTGAAATCCAGATTGGCCCGGATCAGTTTATACTGTTCGATCGCGGTAAAGTTCAGATTTTTGTGAAGCGTCTTTTTGTTTTCGCTGCCGCCGGACGCAAACTGCTGCTGTTTGCTCTTTTTTTGAAACAACCCCATCTTCTCTTGTCCTTTCTCAATTCCCGCTCTTCCGGTGCTTCTGATAGTAGTACCCGTAAGACTTGCTGCCGGAATTCAAAAGATCGGGGATCTTACCGAGTATCGGGTAATCGTACTTGTTGAGAAGATATTCTTCGTCGTGGATCGTTCCGTCCATCAGCGCCAGAACGGCCAATATGACCGCGGAGGCGAAAACGCCGAGGAAAAGCCATTTGATCGTATAACTCGTTACGTTCGGCGCGATCTTGGCCAGATCCGGGACAGCGGAATCCACGACCTCCATCGACGCGCCGTCGATGATCTCGGAAATCCGCGTCGGGAGGACTTCCGCTATGGTGTTGGCGATCTTGCACGCTTCGTAAGGATCGCCGGAAACGACCGTAACGCGCATGATCTCCGTTTCGTTGGAAGACTCGTAGGAGATCATACCGGAAAGCCGTTTCCAGGAATAATCAAGCTCCGCTTTTTCGACCACGCGCTCCAGCGTGCTCCGGCTCTTCAGGATCTCCCCGTAGGTTTTGAGCAGTTTTTGCGCCGCGTTCAACTCGGACGACGTGATGCTGAAGCTCGTTCCGCCCACGGAGATCGACTTGCTGTTGACGTACAGCTTAATGTACGACGAGTAGGTCGGCGTGATGGAAAAAGCCGCGATGAGAAAGCCGATCGTCGCCGTCAGCAAACCGCACAAAACGATCAGCCACGCGCGTTTCCACAACGACTTGAGGATCTGCACAACGTCGATCGTATACGTTTCTCCGCTGTTTTTCTCTTGCTTTTGCTGTTTCTGCATTTTGCCCTTTTGCCCTCCAAGAATGATAAACGCGCGCCCTGCGCGACCCGCGTGGAAAGAATGCTGTCCCGCTTTTGTAACACGATACTGATACGGAAAAAATTATAGCACAACCACTTCCTTTTTGCAATACTTTTCTTGAGAAAAAAAGCTCCCGGGCAAAACCTTTCTTCCTCTTTGAAATATAAAAAAAGATCTTAAAAAGTAGACAAACGGCGAAAAACGTGTTATACTTGGTTTGCCGCGGTCTCGCGGCAAACCGCGCCCGGAAGTTTTTTCCGGGCCCGGCCTCCGCCCTCCGGCGGTTTCGTTATTCCGTATATTTTTGATCGAGGTGAAAAGCGATGCTGGAAAAGCTGAAACAGTTAAACAAGGAAATCGAGCTGTACGACGTAACCGATCAGGCGTTTTCGCCGTTTGGCAGAGTGATCGCGGGGCTTGACGTATCCGGGATCACGGAGGCCGCCGAAACGATCCGGTATCCCGACAGCGGCTCCGCCTACCTGCCCTCCGTTGCGGCGTTTGAAGCGCTGCCGATCGCCGCGGAGATCCGGGACGAATGTT
Source organism: Clostridia bacterium (assembly GCA_017450965.1). Classification (GTDB taxonomy): domain Bacteria; phylum Bacillota; class Clostridia; order Oscillospirales; family CAG-272; genus RUG12395. The sequence goes on along the minus strand of JAFSSQ010000010.1, from coordinate 2,393 downwards.
TCGGTACGCTCCCCACGCAGATCGGGTACTGCTACGGGCACAACCGTTTTATGAACGCCACGGAATGGCATATTTCAAGCGAAGTGAACATAGCCGTCACGCCGGTCGTCCTCATTCTCGGCCACGTGTGGGATCTGGAAGACAACGCGATCGACGCGTCCCGTTTCAAGGCGTTTTATCTCCCCGCCGGCGCCGCCGTGGAGGTTTATGCCACCTCCCTCCACTACACCCCTTGCGAAGTGGAACGGGAGGGCTTCGGCTGCGTGGTCGCTCTGCCGCTCGGGACGAATACCCCGCTTGAAAAAAAGGCGGAAAACCCCTTGCTGATCCGCCGAAACAAATGGCTGATCTCCCACGTTGAGAACAAGTCCCTGATCGAAAGCGGCGCGGCGGCCGGCATTACGGGACCGAACGTCGAGATCAGATACTGACCTTCCGTCCGACCGGCCTGCGCGCGCACTCTTTCCCGCGTTTTCCCTTTACATAAAAAGAAGCGGATCTTGACATCCGCTTCTTTTTTTATCACGGCGCAACCGCCGCTTTGCTTTTTCCCTTAAAACTGCACGATAAAATACGCTTTTTTATTCGTCCAGAAAGACGTTTCATACTCCACTTCGATACTTGTCGCATTGACCGGCACTTCAAAATATACGTAACCGGATATTTTTCTGCCGGAAGAAAGGCTGTCAAAGGAAAGGGCGTCGTCGCCTAAATACTGCATTTTGCACTTGGCGCCATCGGCATAGCACTCAAAATCGGCAGCTCCGATATACTGATCCGATTTCGTATCGTTCGCAATACTGAAATGGAGACGAATAAACTCTTTCCCGTCCGCGGGCTGGATAAACATATTGTCGGAGGTCCATTTTTCGGCGCTGTCAAACGTAATCTTGAGGCCGTTCACGTCCAATGTTTCCCCTGCCCGAACCTCTTGCCGCTGGTTTTGGGAAGTTTTTTCGGTCGCGGCGGCTTTCTCGGTTGCGGCGGGTTCCGGCGCTTTCGAGTCTTTGGGGTCCGCCGTGCCCTCGCTTTCCCCGCTGCCGAGCGCGAAAACGGCAAACGCGAGGATCAGCGCAATGGATAAAATCGTTGCCAGTGGTTTTTTCATACGTGTCTCCTTTTGATGAAAGAATATATGCGCAGAGCGGCAATAGAGCCGGCCCCGTAAGCAACGCAGTCAAGGAAATCCCCCGTTCCGGGAACAGAGCCGATATATTGCAAAAACTCCCAAAAGCACCCGAAAACAAAGGCCGCCGACGAAAGTAAAGCCGCTTTTCCGGCAGACGGCAAGTGCAGGCGAAACAGCGAAAAGCACAAAGCGTAACACCACAAAAAATCCGGGAGATAAAAGCGAACGACGGTTTCCCCCGGAAAGGAAAGGCGGGAAAGCGGTCCGCTGACAGGAAGCCAGGATAAAAACAGCGTGCGCGGACGAAAAAGAAAGTAGAGCAAAGCGCCTGCCGCGAGAGAGCAAACGGCATTCACCGTACATCGTTTTTTCAAACTCATAATCAAATTATACTCAATGTTTGAGTATTTGTCAATACTCAAATTATGAGTATGTTATGATGGGGATGAGGTGATGTGATATGAACTATCGCGAGCGAATGCGAGAACTGCGAGAAGATCACGATCTGACGCAATCGCAGGCGGCAAAAATCATAAACAAATCGCAGCAGGGCTATAATCATATCGAAACGGGCCGAGCGGAGCTGAAAATAGACGACTTAATCAAGTTTTGCGATTTTTATCACGTCTCCGCCGACTATTTCATCGGGCGAAAAGAAAAATAACAGCGCTCAGATCCGTTTGGGAAATGAGCGCTGTTTTGTTTTGGCCGGCAAGAGATAAAACGATCCCGCGCCGCAGCGCGGGATCGTTGTAAGGAACAGACGAAACAGGCCAAAGCGGCGCGCCGTCCTTATATCCCGAAAAGCCGGGGGGTGCCGGTCTTTTTTATGCGAGGATCACGCTTTGTTGAACTTTTCCTTCGGCTGTTTGCAGCGAGGGCACTTCCAGTCGTCGGGCAGATCTTCAAACGCGACGCCGCCGTGCTCGGCGGGATCGTAAACGTAACCGCAGACCGAGCAGACGTATTTCCCGCTTGCCTTTTGCGCCGAAAAGTCAACTTCGGCAAGAACGGTCGGGGCGGGATGATCGAGATCCATCACATGCTTCGCTTCCAGATTTTCGTATCCCTGCGGCGTGTGCGTTCCGCAGTAGACCGTCGGATGATTGCGAACGAACTCCCGGACGCGGTCAAGCGTCTGCCGCGCCGCGGGAAGATCTTCAAACACCACCGAGAGCTTGTTCTCGTACAGCGCCTCGTCCATATAGGTGATATCGCCGTGGAGCATATAGAACAAACCGTCGCTTTCCGCGATCACGATGCT
>JAFSSQ010000009.1 GCA_017450965.1 Clostridia bacterium | reverse complement strand
GGTGTTCTTGCAGGTCGGGTAGTTCGGGCAGGCGGCAAACTTGCCGAAGCGTCCGTTTTTCACGATCATCCGGGCGCCGCATTTGTCGCAGACGATGTCGGTCTCCTCGGGCGGGAGCTTGACCTCGTACTGTGCCGCCGCCGTGCCCGCCTTTTCGAGCATTCCGCTGAACTCGCCGTAAAAATCCCCGAGGACGCTCGCCATCGTATCTCTTCCCTCCTCGATCTCGTCGAGGCGGGTCTCCATCCGGGCGGTGAACTCGTAGTCCATGATCTTCGGGAAGTTTTCCTCCATGATCTTCGTGGTCAGCTCGCCGAGCGGAGTGGGGCGCAGGGACTTGCCCTCCCGTTTGACGTATCCGCGCTGGACGATGGTGGTGATGATGGGGGTATAGGTGCTCGGGCGGCCGATCCCCTGCTCCTCGAGGAACTTGATCAGCGACGCCTCGGTAAAGCGGGGCGGCGCCTCGGTGAAGTGCTGCTGCGGCAGGACTTCGCCCGCCTGCAGAACTTCCCCTTCCGCAAGGCGGGGGAGATCGGTGCTGTAATCGGCGTCCCGCCGGCCCTCCGGCTTTTCCCCGTTCTCCTGCTGACCGGAAACGGTCAGAAAGCCGGGGAACTCCACGGTGGAGCCGGACGCGCGGAAGGTGTGGCCGCCGCAGACGAAGTCCGCGCTGACCGTGTTGATCGCCGCGCTTGCCATCCGGCTGGCGACGAAGCGCTCCCAGATCAGGCTGTAGAGCTTGTACTGGTCGGAGGTCAGATGCTTTCTGATCTTCTGCGGCTCGATGCGGACGTCGGAGGGACGGATCGCCTCGTGCGCATCCTGCGTGTTCGCCGCGTTCGAGCGGAAGACGTGGGGCTTGGCGGGGAGATAGCTCTTGCCGTATTTTTCTTCGATGAAGGAGACGGCGGCCGCCTGCGCCTCCGCGGAGATGCGGAGCGAGTCGGTCCTCATATAGGTGATCAGACCGTGGGTCCCGCCGAACTCCGGCCCGAGGTTGATCCCTTCGTAAAGCTCCTGCGCCACCTTCATGATGCGGGCGGACTGGAAACCGAGGCGCCTGGACGCCTCCTGCTGCATCGTCGAGGTCGTGAAGGGGGGCGCGGGCTGCCGGTATTTTTTGGCGTGCCGGAGGGAAACGACGGAGAAAGCGCCGCCCTCGCAGTCGCGCGCGATCCGCTCCGCGTCGGCGGCGCGGGAAAGCGGCGTTTTTTTGCCGTTTTCGCCGAAGTAGCCGACGGTAAAGGGCTTGCCCTCGCTGTTTGTGAGCGAGGCCTCCACCGTCCAGTATTCCTCGGGAACGAACGCGGCGATCTCGCGCTCGCGCTCCACGATGATCCGCGCGGCGACCGACTGGACCCTGCCGGCGGAAAGGCCGCTTTTCACCGTTTTCCAGAGGAAGGGGCTTAATTTGTAGCCGACGATGCGGTCAAAGATCCGGCGCGTCTGCTGGCTGTTGACGAGATCCATATCGATCGGGCGGGGATGCTTGATCGCCTCCTTCACCGCGGTCTTCGTCAGCTCGTTGAAGGTCACGCGGCAGGCCTTGGCGGGATCGATCCCGAGCGCCGCGGCGAGATGCCAGGAAATCGCCTCTCCCTCGCGGTCCGGGTCGGTCGCGAGAAAGACCTTGGAGGCGTTTTTCGCTTCCTTTTTCAGCTCTTTGATCACGTCCCCTTTGCCGCGGATGTTGATATAATGCGCCCTGAAGCCGTCGTCAATGTCGATGCCGAGACTGCTTTTCGGCAGGTCGCGGACGTGTCCCTTGGACGCGGTCACCTTGTAATTGGTCCCCAGATATCCTTTGATGGTATTCGTTTTGGTCGGGGACTCCACGATGATCAGATTTGCCATACTTTCTCCTTGCGTGTTGGTTTTTGGGATCAGGTCAGGAGAAATCTGCCGCCCGGCAGCGCGCGCACGAGACCGTTCACTTCCAGAACGGTCAAAGCGCACAGGATTTCTCCGATTTGATATAAGCCGTTTGCCGCCTCATCCGGTAAAAACGCCCGGTCGCCCGGGAGCGCGCGGAAGATCGCGGCGGTTTTCGCGTCAAGACGGGCGAGGATCTGCTCGCGCTCGTTTGGCGCGGATCCTTTTGGCTCCGTCTCCTCCTTTTGCGGGAGGAGGGGGAACCGGAAGGCGCGTTTTTCTTTTGTTTTCTTTTCCGGAGCAGGCGCCTTTTCCGGGGAAAGGGCGGGCTCCGGCGTCTTCTTTTTCGCGAGAAGGGTGCCCGGATCGAGCCGGTGCGCCGTTACCGCCTCTTTTGCTTCCTCCGCGGTGCGGGGACGGGCGGCGGCGGCGCGGATCTTGTCCGGGTAGAGAAAGAGGAACCCGCGCAGAATATCGTCCGCCTCCAGCGCGGGCTGAGCGCCGCGGCGGAGAAGATCGTTCGTTCCCTCACTGCCCGGGATCCCGACGGGACCGGGCACGCTGAAAAGAAGCTTGCCCTGCTTTTCCGCGAGGGCGGCCGTGATCATGGCGCCGCTTTTCTGCGGCGCCTCCACGACGCAGACCGCGCGGGAAAGCCCGCTGATGATGCGGTTGCGCTCGGGAAAATGAGAGGGGAGGATCTCGCTGCCGGGGGCGTACTCGCTCAGCACGGCGCCGCGGCGGACGATCTCTTCCATCAGGTGGGCGTGTTTGCGGGGATAGGCGCGGTCGACGCCGCAGCCGAGGACCGCGACGGGGATCCCTCCCGCGTCGAGGCATCCGGCGAGCGCGGCGGAATCCGAGCCCGCCGCCATCCCGCTGACGAGCACCGCGCCGCCCGCTCCGCAGCCGAAGCCGAGGTCGTAGGCGCGCAGAAGACCGTAGTCGCTCATCGTTCTCGTCCCCACGACCGCAACGGCGGGCAGCGCGGACAGATCCGGCAGACGGCCGCGGACGTAGAGAACGGCGGGGAGATCCGGCAGCTCGCGCAGGGTGGCGGGATAGTCCCCGTCTTCCGGCGTGAGGACGCGGATGCGGTGGAGCGAACAGTAATCGAGGACGGCGCGCGCGGCAGAAAGATCCTTGTCGCGCAGCGCGCGGAGCGCGGAGGGGGAAAGCCCCTGCCTCTCTCCGGAAAGATCGGCGCGGTAAACGCCCTCCGGCGTTCCGAACTCCTCCGTCAAGGAATGATACGCGCCCGGCGCGCTTCCTATACCGGCGGCGAGCCAGATCGCATAGATCTTACTTCCGTTCACGGCCGCCCTCCCTCTGCAGATAAAGCAAAACGGACGCGGCGGCCGCCGCGGTGAGAGACTCCGCCTCCGGCGCGATGGGGAGAAAAACGCGTCCGTCCGCCTCCGCGGAGACCTCCGGCGGGATCCCGTGCCCCTCGTTGCCGACGATCAGAACGTCGCGAGGGGAAAGGCGCGCGCCGGAAACCGGCACCGCCCCCTCGCGCAGCTCGGCGGCAAGCACCCGCCGCCCCGCCGCGCGCAGGGCGCGGACGAGAAGGGCGAGATCCGGGCAGACCGTAACGTCGAGATGGAAGAATGCCCCCATCGACGCGCGCAGGGTCTTCGGCGCGTAAAAATCCGCGCAGTCGGCGGAGAGATACAGTTTTTTTGTCCCGAACGCCAGCGCGGAACGCGCCACGGCGCCGAGATTGCCGGGGTCCTGCAGGGAGGAAAGGATCAGCGCCCTTTCTCCCGCCGCCGGCGCGGGGATCGCCCCGCCGGCGGGGACGCGGCCGTGTCTGCCGGAAAGAAACTCCGCCACGCTTACGATCCCGTCCGGAGCCTGCTGCTCCGTCAAACGGGAGAACGCCTCCGGCGCGACCCGGAACACTTCAAAGGAGCGTCCGAGGATCGCCTCTCCGCGCTCGAGCACGGGGAAAAGATCCTTCTCCGCGTCGGCGCGGAGAAAAACGGTCCGCACCTCCGCGCCCGCTTTGCAAAGCTCGGAAAAGAGCTTTTTCCCGTCAGCGAGAAAAGCCCTTTCCCTGTCGCGGACCTTCTTTTCCCGCAGGGCGGCCGCGGCCGAAAGAACGGCGTTTTTCCGGGAGGTGATCACGTCGGGAGCCATTTTCATCGTGTGGGTGACCTCTCATCGCTTCCGGAGAACGTCCGGCGTACCGAACGCCCCGGAAAAATAAGAATCGAAGGGCGCCCGCGTGTGCGGGAGCCCTCCGTTTGTTTGTTCAGAGCGCGGCCTTTGCCTTCTCTGCGAGAGCGGCAAACGCCTCTTTATCGGAAATCGCGATCTCGGAAAGCATCTTGCGGTTGAGCGTGATGCCGGCGCGCTTCAGTCCGCACATAAAGGTGGAATAGTTCATTCCGTTGACCTTTGCCTGCGCGGAGATACGGGCGATCCAGAGACGGCGGAAATCTCTCTTTTTGAGCTTTCTGCCGATGAAGGCGTACTGACCGCTCTTCATCACCGCCTGTTTCGCCATCTTGTAGTGCTTGCTCTTGCTGCCCCAGTAGCCCTTGGCCGCCTTGAGCATTTTATTTCTTCTGGCGCGGGTTGCCAACGCGCCTTTCACTCTTGCCATTTTTCTTTTCCTCCGTAAATAATTTTGTCGCCCTTACTTCTGGATGAGGGTCTTGATCGTGGGTGCCATGGACGCGCTGAGGATCGCGCTCTTGCGGAGGTTCCTCTTGCGCTTCTGGGTCTTCAGACCGAGGTTGTGCCGGTGCTGTGCGTGATTCATCTTCACCTTGCCGCTTCCGGTGACCTTGAAGCGCTTGGCGGAAGCTTTGTGCGTTTTGATCTTTGCCATGATAAACTCCTTATCTGAAAATATTTGTTATTTGCCGCTCGCGGGGGAGTCGTCTGCCGGCGCCGCCGCGGGCTTGGAGGGACTGTTTTTGAGCGGGGAGAGAACGACCGACATGAAGCGGCCCTCCATCACCGGCTTTTTGTCCGCCGCGCCGAACTCGGCGACGGCCTCCTCGAAGCGGGCGATCATCTCCCTGCCGATCTCAAGGTGCGTCATCTCGCGCCCGCGGAAGACCACGATCACCTTGACCTTGTCCCCGCCGGTCAGAAAACGCTTGGCGTGATTGACGCGGGTCTCAAAGTCGTGCGTGTCGATCCGGCAGGAAAGCTTGACTTCCTTTACCTTGACGATCTGCTGCTTTTTACGGGCTTCTTTTTCCTTTTTGTCGCGCTCGAACCGGTACTTGCCGTAGTCCATAACGCGGCAGACGGGCGGGGTCGCCTGCGGGGCGATCAGAACCAGATCCAGCTCCCGATCGTAGGCGTAATCCCGGGCAAAAGCCGTGCTTTTGATGCCGAGCTGCTCGCCGTTTTCGCCGATCAGACGGACCTCCTTTGCCTTGATATTCTCGTTGATAAGCAAATCCTTCGTGCTGATGGGTGGCACCTCCGTAAAAAAATGTGCGCGAAAAACAAATTCCGCGCATCCAAAACGGCCGCAAAGGGCCGGAATATGGGACCGTGCTCGCTGCGCGGCACGGTGAGAACGGAACGTGTTCTTCTTCTTTTTCCGCGCCGATTATAGCACGCCCGTTTCCGTTTGTCAACCCCTTTTGCCGCATTTTTGAAAAATCGTCTTATTCGACAAATATTTTTCGCGCAAATCGGCACTTTTTCGCCTTTACTTTTCCGGATCCGCCTGCTATAATGGAATTACGAAACGCGGCGGTCTCCGCCGATCTTCCGGAAGCACAGCGATTCCCGGAACACGGTCAAGCTTATGGCCGTCCATCCCGGTAACGGTGTGCTTTTGTTTTGCTTTTTCTTTTCATAAAAAATTGAAAGAAAAACTATGGAAATTTCACAACCGGCGTGTTATAATAGAATAATCACGGCCAACGAAAGGAACCGATCAACCGTATCATGTCTGCTACCAAAGAAAAAATCAATCTTTCCATGCTTCCCGTGATCCCGCTCGCCGGCACCGCCGCCTTCCCCGGTATGCCGATGAACCTCGAGATCTCGCAGAAGCTTTCCGTCGCCGCTTACGAAAAGGCGGCGGCAAACGGAGAAGAAGTCGTCCTGATCCCGCAGAAAAACGCGGCGGGCAAACATCTTCTCCTTTCCGATCTGACGAATATCGGCACCACGGCGAGGATCAAATCCGCCACCCGCGGCAAGGACGGCAATCCCCGCCTGCTCCTTGACTGCCTGCAGCGGGCCGCGATCACCCGCATCACCAAAAAGGACGGTTTTCTCACCGCCGCCTGCATCGTCAAGGATATCACCCTGAAAAACAACGGAGGGATCAAGGGAGAAGCGCTGATCGACGATACGCGCCGGACCTTTTCCTCCTTCCTTTCCCTGCTCCCGAACGCGCCGGAGGAAGTCAAGTTCGCCGTCGACACGATCGAGGAGCCGGGTCTGCTCGCCGATTTTATCGCGTCCAATTTCCTCACCCGCTTCGAGGATAAGCTCAAGATCCTCGCGGAGTTCGATCCGCTGCGGCGGCTGGAGCGGCTGATCGTCTGCATGGAGGAGGAGATGAAGATCCTCCGGCTCGAGCTTGAGATCCACAAAAAGGTCCGCGCCCAGATCGACGACAATCAGCGCGATTACTATCTGCACGAGCAGCTCAACGTGATCCGGGACGAGCTCGGGATGAACGAAGACGACGACGATATGGAGCCGCGCATCCGCGAGGCGCGTCTGCCCGCCGAGGTGGAGGAAAAGCTCCTCAAGGAAAACGCCCGCCTCCAGAAGACTCCGTTCGGCTCGGCGGAGTCGACGGTCCTGCGCAACTATATCGACGTCTGCCTTGATCTGCCCTGGAACAAGGAAACAAATACCCACCGCTCGGTCGAAGCGGCGAAAAAGATCCTCGACCGCGACCACGAGGGCCTCGACGAGGTCAAGACCCGCATCATCGAATACCTCGCGGTGCGCGAGCTGACGAAAGAGCCCGCCTCCCAGATCCTCTGTCTCGTCGGCCCTCCCGGCGTCGGCAAGACCTCCGTCGCCGCCTCGGTCGCGGAGGCGCTCGGCCGCAAGTACGTCCGGGTCGCGCTCGGCGGCGTGCGGGACGAGGCGGATATCCGCGGACACCGCAAGACCTACGTCGGCGCGATGCCCGGCCGGATCATCGACGCGCTCACGCGCGCGGGCGTGAAAAACCCCTTGATCCTGCTCGACGAGATCGACAAGCTGGCAAACGACTACCGGGGCGACCCGTCCTCCGCGCTGCTGGAAGTGCTGGACTCGGAGCAGAACCGCTATTTCCGCGATCATTTCGTGGAGCTGCCCTTCGATCTTTCGCAGTGCGTCTTCCTCGCCACGGCCAACGACGCCGCCGGCATCCCCGCGCCCCTCTACGACCGGATGGAGATCCTGGAGATGAAGTCGTACAGTGCGAGCGAGCGGCGCTCCATCGCGAAAAACCATCTGATCCCGAAGCAGCAGAAGCGCCACGGGCTTTCCGCGCGCAGCTTCTCGATCACCGACGAAGCGCTCGACGAGATCATCTCCCGCTACACCCGCGAGGCCGGCGTACGCAATCTGGAGCGCAGGATCGCGCAGCTCTGCCGCAAATGCGCGGCGGGGATTGTGGCCGGGGACTTCAAAAAACTGACGGTTACGAAAAAGAACCTCGCTTCCCTGCTCGGGCCGGAAACGCTGCTTCCCAACCTGATCCCGGAAACCGATACGGTGGGGCTGGTCAATGGCCTCGCCTACACCGACGCGGGCGGCGATATGCTCCCGATCGAATGCGCGCTGCTCCCCGGCACGGGGAAGGTGGAGCTGACCGGCTCTCTCGGCGACGTGATGAAGGAATCCGCCCATATCGCCGTGAGTTTTATCCGTTCCCGCGCCGCCGAGCTCGGCATCGACGCCGACTTCTACAAAAAATACGATATCCATATCCACGCGCCGGAGGGCGCGATCCCGAAGGACGGACCGAGCGCCGGCGTCTCGATGATGACGGCGCTGGCAAGCGCCCTGACCGGCCGTCCCGTCCGCCGCGCCGTGGCGATGACGGGGGAGCTGACGCTGCTCGGCCGCGTGCTGGCGATCGGCGGATTGAAGGAAAAATCCATGGCGGCGCTCCGCGCGGGCGCGCGCACCGTCATCATCCCGAAGGAAAACCAGCGCGATCTCGAGAAACTGCCGGAAGAGATCCGGCAGGGGCTTTGCTACGTCCCCGTCGACCACGCGGACGAGGTCCTCTCGCTCGCGCTCTGCCCAAAGGAAACGCCGCTCGGGGAGCCGGTCGCGCAAACGCTCGTCCAGCCGGTCCTCGCCGTTCCCGCTCTGGTGCACGCGGAGCCGCAAAACCTGCGGCCGGGCGAATAACGGGTCAGGAAAATGCCGAAAATCAACACGCAGAACGTAAAACTCGCCGTCTCGGCGGGACTGCCCTCGCAGTTCCCGAAGACGCCCGTGCCGCAGTTCGCCTTTTCCGGGCGCTCCAACGTGGGAAAATCCTCCCTTGTGAACACCCTGCTCGGGCGCAGGAAGCTCGCGCGCGTCTCCTCCGAGCCGGGCAAGACGATCACCGTCAATTTCTACGATATTGACGGGAAACTCTTTTTCGTCGATCTCCCGGGCTACGGCTACGCGAAACGCAGCCCGGAGGAGAAAAAGCGCTGGTCGAAGCTCACGGACGGGTATTTTACGAACAATCCGAACGCGGATCTTCTCCGCGCGGTGATCCAGCTGATCGACTGCCGCGCCGGCGTGACGGCGGACGACCGGATGATGCTCGACTACCTGCGCGCCGCCGGGATCCCCTTTCTTCTCGTGGTAACGAAGACCGACAAACTCTCCAAAACGGCGCTCGCCGCCGCCCTCGACGCGATCGCCGCGGACGCGGGCGCGGCAAGGGAAACGCTCCTCCCTTTCTCCTCCCTTACGGGAGCGGGCAAGAGCGAGCTGTGGGCGGAGATCCTCCGCCTCACCGAAAACGTCTGACTGACAGGAGGTCCTATGCTCCAATCTCTTCTCAACGGCTCCCTTTCAAAGCTCGATCTGATCACGATCCTTTTGCGCGTGCCGTGCATCCTGATCGCGCTGACGGTCCACGAGATCTCGCACGGCTACGCCGCCTACAAGCTCGGGGATCCGACCGCCAAGGCGCTCGGACGGCTCGATCTCAATCCCCTCAAGCATCTCGACCCTTTCGGCACGCTCTGCCTGCTCCTCTTCGGCTTCGGCTGGGCAAAGCCGGTGCCGATCAATCCCCTGCATTTCAAACGTATGAAGCGGGATACCGCGATCACCGCGGCGGCGGGCCCCCTCTCCAATTTCCTGCTCGGTTTTTTCGGCGCCCTTCTCTCGCGGCTTATCGCGGTGCTGTCCGGCTCTGACTTTTGGTCCATCTTGATCCGCGTCTCCCTGTTTTCCGACGTGGTCTTTACCGATATCCTGTTCCTCTTCTTCTATATATTCTCTCTCCTCAACTTCGGTCTCGCGCTCTTCAACCTGATCCCGATCCCGCCGCTGGACGGCTCGCGCATCCTCTTCGCCTTCCTGCCGACGAACGCCTACTTCGCCGTGATGAAATACGAGCGCTTTATCATGATCGGGATGCTTGTCCTGCTCTGGTCGGGACTTGTCGACGTCCCGCTCGGAAACGCGATCGACTTTCTTTACTCTCTCGGATATAACGTTTTTTATCTCTTCCCCGCCGCGTAACGGCGAAAGGAGCCAGCCATGCAGCAGCCCACGATCCGGCTGGAGGTCTTTGAAGGACCTCTCGACCTGCTTCTCTCCCTGATCGAAAAGAATAAAATGGACATCCACGACATCCGGATCTCGGTGATCTGCGAGCAGTATATGGACTATCTCGCCGAGGCGGAGGCGATGGACGTGGAGCTTGCCTCGGAGTTTATCGTGATGGCGAGCGAGCTGATGCTGATCAAGAGCCGGATGCTCCTGCCGCGCGCCGAGGAGGAAGAAGATCCCCGCGCGCCCCTCGCCGAAGCGCTGCTCATCTACAAACAGGCGAAAGAGGCGGCGGCGCTGCTTTTGCCGATGTACGCGGAGTTCTCCGGCCGGATGGTCAAGGACGAGGACGAGCTGCTCCCCGTTAAGGAGCTTCCGACCGGGCTCGACCCGGAAAAACTCTCCCGCGCCTTCGAGCTGATGCTTTCGCGGATGCGGCAGAACGCCAATCCGGAGGAACGGCTGATCAAGCCCCTCGTGCGGGCGAAGTTCGTCTCCGTCAAGACGCGCGCCGAACGGATCGTCACGCGCCTGAAGACATCCGGACCCGCCTCGGTCGTTACCCTGCTCTCCGACGCGCGGGACCGCAGCGAGCTGGTGGCGGCGTTCATCGCGCTGCTTGAGCTGCTCAAGCAGAAGGTCCTTCTCCTCCGGGAGGAGGATCCGGAGGGGGCTGAGGGCGACATCGGCTATACGATCCGGCTGGAGCTCAACCCGGAGGTAAGCGCCGAGCAGGCGCTCGCCGACTATGAATTTGACGACAACGCCATAAAAGAAAACGGAGAACGTGATGCAAACGGAAGAAAAGAATCCGATGACCCCGCTTGAAAACACCGAACCGGCGGAAAAGCAGCCGGACGGAACGGAGATCGACCTGCCGGATCTCGACGGAGAGGACTCCGCCGCGATCATCGAGGCGGTCCTGTTCGCCGCGGGGCATCCCTTGGAATACGCGAAGATCGCTCCGCTGTTCGGCACCGTCCCCTCGGAGGTGAAACGCCGGGTCGGGGAGGTCGCGGAGGAGTTCAACCGGCGCGATAAGGCGCTCATGATGCTGGCGCTCGACGACTGCGCCCAGCTCTGCACGCGGGAGGAGTTTTCCCCCATGATCCGCGAGGCGCTGGGCATCCGCCGCGGCGGGAACCTCTCCAACTCCTCGATCGAGACGCTCTCGATCATCGCCTACAATCAGCCCGTTACGCGGGTGTATATCGACAGCGTGCGGGGCGTGGACTCCTCCTACGCGGTCTCCTCGCTGCTTGAGCGCGGACTGATCGAATGTGTGGGCCGCCTCGACCAGCCCGGCCGCCCGATGCTCTACGGGACGACGCCGGCCTTCCTCCGCTGCTTCGGGCTTTCCTCTCTTGCCGAGCTGCCAGAGGTGGAGGGCGCGGACGCCCAGGCCGGCGCCCTTGCCAACGTCTCGATCGACGAGGTGCTGGCGGAAACGGAGCCCGCCGCAAAAGAGCCGGACGCCGGAGGTGAAGGATCATAAGAGGACTTCTCATCGCGCTGGCCGTTTTATTTCCTTTCGTTTTGCTCGCTTTTCTGCGCGTCCGGTTTTTCGCCGAGGCGGCGGACGGCGTCACGCTTACGCTGCGGATCCTCTGTTTCCGTTTTCCTCTTTATCCGAAAAAGACAAAACGGCCGGACCCGCGCAAATTCACGAAAAAACGCTTGGAAAGAATGCTCCGAAAGGAGAGAAAAAAAGCAGAAAAAAAGGCCCTGAAAGCGAAAGAAAAAACGGAGAAAAAAGCGGGAAAGAAAGAGGAAAAAAAGACCTCCGCCGCCGATACGCTGCGGCTGGTGCTTCAGCTTATCTCCGCGGTCTTCCCCCGCTTTGTCCGGTATCTGCGGCTGGACGTTTCCCGCCTGATCGTGACCGTTTCGACCGACGACGCGGCGAAGACCGCGCTCGCCTACGGCGCGGCGGCGCAGGCGGCCGCCTACCTCTCCGCGTTCCTCGACTCTTACGTCGACGTCCGGCATCCGCCCGCGCGGGAGGAGCGCATCGAGTGCGACTTTGTCAGCGGCAAAACGACCTGCGAGATCCTTGTGGCCGCCTCTCTCCGTGTCTGGCAGATCTTTGTGATACTCATGGTCGCCGCCCTCCGTTTTTTGGCGGCGAAAAACAAAAGCAAATCATAGGAAAGGATAAAAAACCATGGCGGAAAATACGAGCAACACGACGGAAAAGATCGGCGATATCATCTCCTCCTCCCTTGAAAAGATCAAGACCATCGCGGGCGGAGAGACGGTCGTCGGCGCTCCGATCCCCACGCCGGGCGGAACAACGATCATCCCCGTCTCCAAGATCTCGGTCGGGTTTGCCTCCGGCGGACTGGACTACGGCGGCAAAACGCCGGAAAAAAACAAAAACTTCGGCGGCGGAGGCGGAACGGGCATCAGCGTGACGCCGGTCGCCTTCCTCGTCGTCTCCCCGAGCGGGAGCGTGGAGCTGCTCTCGGTCGCCAACGCGGGCGATCCGCTGGAAAAGCTGACCTCCTTCGTGGATAAAACGCCGGATATGATCGACCGGCTCCGCTCGGTCTTTACCAAAAAACCGGCGCCCGAAGCCGCGGCAGAGGAAGAAACCGGAAAATAAAAAACGCGCCGGGCGGTTTGGCTCCCCCTTTTTGGGGTATACTGACCGCATGAAACGTTTGACGCGCTCTTTTTTCCGTAACAAAGTGAAAAAAACGGTCGGGAGAAGGTCTATTTTCCTTCTTCTCGCGGTTTTCTTCTTCCTTTGCGCCGTCCCCGCCGCCGCGGCGGAGGAACCGGCGCTTTCCGCCCGCGCGGCGGCTCTCTACGAGCCGGAGAGCGGGCGCTTCCTTATCGCAAAAAACGCCGACCTTGCCCTGCCGATGGCAAGCACGACCAAGGTGATGACGGCGCTGGTCGTCCTCGACCTGCTCCCGCCGGACGTACCGGTGCGCGCGGACGCCGACACGGTAAACGCGGAAGGCTCCTCCCTCTATCTGCGGGAGGGGGACGTCCTCTCCTGCGAGGAGCTCCTTTACGCCCTGCTGCTCCGCTCCGCCAACGACGCGGCGGAAACGCTGGCAAAGGCGGCGGGCGGCTCGGTCCCGAACTTTGTAACGGCGATGAACCGCAAGGCCGCCGCGCTGGGGCTTTCCGGCACGCATTTTGAAAACCCGCACGGACTCTCCGCCGAGGGGCACCGTACCACGGCGCGGGACCTTGCCGTCCTCACGGCGGCGGCGTGCGAAAACGAGGACTTCCTCCGCCTTTCCGGGACGAAGGAGTACACCGTCCGGCTCGACGGGCGGAGCCAGGTCCTCAAAAACCACAACCGGCTGCTCTTTACCGATCCTTCCGTGATCGCGGGCAAAACGGGCTACACCCGCGCGAGCGGGCGGTGCCTTGTCAGCGCGGCACAGCGGAACGGCGTGCGTCTGATCGCCGTTACCCTCGACGCGCCGGACGACTGGCGCGACCACGAGGCCCTTTACGACTACGGCTTTTCCCTTTTGCGGCGCGCCGAGCTCCCGCTGGACGAAACGTACCGCGTCCCCGTTACGGGCGGCGCGGAGCCTTTCGTCCGCTGCCGGGCGGCGGAGGGGTACTCCGCGGTGCTGGAGGCGGGCGAGGAGCTTACCTTCGAGCCGCTTCTTCCTTCCTTTTTATATGCGCCGGTCGGGGAGGGCGAGATCGTCGGGGTCGTTACGGTGCAAAAAAACGGCAAGACTGCGGCGGTGATCCCGCTGGAGGCGCTGACCCGAGTGGAGGAAAAGGAAGGAAAACGTTCCTTCTTTTCCCGGTTTTTCGGACTTTTCTGAAAGGAAAAAAAGATGATCCGACTGCAAAAGTATTTCAGCGAGTGCGGCGCGATGTCCCGCCGCGCGGCGGAGACCGCGATCGCGGACGGCCGCGTGACCGTCAACGGCGAGACCGCCGTGATCGGACAGAGCGTGGATCCCGAGCGTGACACCGTCCTCCTCGACGGGGAGCCGGTCAGGCGGGATCCCCGAAAAAAGCCCTCTTACTATATGCTCAATAAGCCGAGAGGGTACATAACCTCCCTCTCGGACGAAAAGGGCCGCAAGTGCGTGACGGAGCTGCTCTCCGGCGTCTCCGAGCGGGTCTATCCCGTCGGGCGGCTGGACTACAACTCCGAAGGGCTGTTGATCCTCACCAATGACGGCGAGCTGACAAACAAGCTCACCCATCCTTCCCACGGGGTGAAAAAGACCTACGTGGTGATCGCCGATTCCGTCGTCTCCGACGAGCAGATCGTCCGGCTCGGGGAGCCGGTGACCGTCGACGGGGAGCGGATGCAGGCGGACTCGGTCGAGCTGATCTCCGTCGGGGATAAGCGCTCGGTCCTGCGGGTCGTCCTCTCGGAGGGGAAAAACCGCGAGATCCGCCGCATTTTTGAAGCAAACGGCGTGACGGTGCGGCGGCTCAAGCGCGTCGCGCTCGGGCGGCTGGAGCTCGGCGACCTGAAAAAGGGCGAGGTGCGCCCGCTGGAAAAAGAAGAGATCGCCTATCTCAAACGATTGAAATAAAGGAGAAGCGGGATGTTTCAGATCCTCTCGGTCCAATCCAAAGACGAACAAAAACGCCTGGCGAGGGAATGCGGCGCGCTCTATCAGCCGCGCTGCCCCGCTTACGCGCTTTATCTCGAAGACCGCTTCTGCGGGCTTTGCCAGTTTGCGATCGGAGCGGGCGCCGGGGAGATCGTAACGCTGGACGCGGTCCCCGGCTTTGCGGGCGACGCGGACGGCGACGCGGAACAGTACCTCGCCGCCCTCTGCCGCACGGCGCTCTCCTTTTTAGAGGAGATCGGGATCCCGCAGGCCCGTTACGCCGGCGCGGAAAAAAGCCGGCGGCTGATGCTGCTCTCCGGCTTCTCCGAGCGGGAGGGAGTCTGGACGGCCGATCTGGGGGTCCTCTTTTCCCATTGCTCGTCCGAACTCTGGAAAACAAAATAATGAAGCTTTCCCGCCGTCTCCCGGCCCTCCGGCGGACCGTCCGGGCCGGACCGGAGGAGCGCCCCATCCGGTACTTCCTCCCCTCCCTTCTCTCGGGGTTCGTTTACGGGATCTTCAACG
This sequence comes from Clostridia bacterium, assembly GCA_017450965.1. Taxonomy (GTDB): domain Bacteria; phylum Bacillota; class Clostridia; order Oscillospirales; family CAG-272; genus RUG12395. The sequence continues at coordinate 916 of JAFSSQ010000009.1, read as the reverse complement.
CTTTTCTCGCTCACCGTGCGCGCTCATCCTGGTTTGCCCTGATGAGCGCGTATCATTTTTTGCTCGTTTTTGCTCGGCTCTATACCGTCCTCACGCTTCTGGCAAAGGAGGGAGAGAAGGAAAGAGGCCGGATCCTCCGCTCGACCGGCGTCTTTTTGCTGCTGACGGACGCGATCCTCGGCGCCGCCGTCTCCCTGCTTGCGGCGGGGGCGGGCGGACGCGCCTACCGGGGGATCGGCATCTACGGTGTGGCGGCGTATACCCTTTTCCAGATGATCCTTTCCCTTGTCCGGCTTCTCTCCGCCCGACAGGCAAAAAAACCGGTCAGACTGGCGATCCGCAAAACGGAAACCGCCGAGGCGCTCGTTTCGGTGATCCAGCTGCAGGCGTCGCTTTTCATCGCGTTTTCCGACCCCGCCTCCGCCTTCTGCCGGACCTGGAACGCCGCGACGGGCGCGATCGTTTTCCTGAATATCGCCGTCCTCGCGGTGCATTCGGCCGTAACGGGAACCGCCGCGGGGCGGTAGCCGCGCGGCATAAAAATCTTGCCGCCGCGGGGCGGTAGCCGCGCAAAGCTGCGCTCGGCCGCGCGGCAGTGAAGTTTGCGGCAAAGCCGCAAGTGAAGTTCCGCCTTCGGCGGAGTGAAGCGCTGCTTGGCAGCGTGAAGTTTCTCCCAAAGGGAGAAGTGAAAAGTTAGAAAAAGCAGGAGAACTCCTTCCGTCTCGCTCCGCGAGACACCGGCCCGGCGGGGTCCCCGGGAAGGTCCGGAGGACCTTTTGGGGCACGGGCCTCGGGGAGGGAGGCAAGATGGGCTCCCTCCGGGAGGGAGCTGGCGCCGTAGGCGACTGAAGGAGTAGGCGGGCGGTACAGACGAGATGAAAGATAATACAAGGATAGAGAACTCCTTCCGTCTCGC
>JAFSSQ010000089.1 GCA_017450965.1 Clostridia bacterium | reverse complement strand
TTGTTCCTCAGTGAACGAATTCTTCAGCTTGGTATCAAGGTCGCAATGCTTTTGCGAAAGCTTCTGGACTTTGCTACCCGGACGGACAGCGCGCTGGCAAGGAGTGAGATTTCCGTAATAAAGGTCTTCTAATATGTTCGGCATAAGGTTTCCTCCTGTTATTTCTTATGGTCCATGGAGGAAAAATGCGCGCAGGTGCCGTAAACACTTGATTTTCTTGCGGTTCAGTCAAATCCGTTATCTCCACTCGGACCAGAAAAACTCCGTTGCTTTGCAACGGAGTTTTTCAATTGAATCCACCCTATCGGGCGGGTGGGCGGATTTAATCTCGCCATGAGCGAAGCAAACGATTTCATCCGAGAACGCAAGTTCGAGGATTTCACCGGGGCGAAGTCACGATTTCACTTTTTTGTGATTATATTCGTTTAAGGCAACAATGTACGTGAGCATAGTAGAAATCAGAAAGGGGTATTATTCAAAACTTGTTTTCGACCTGGACGGGTTTATCTACAATAGGCGACAGAGAACAGCCATCTTCTTCCTGGGGATAACGCCCGAAAAACAACGTATCGCCCGTCTTTGGCGCGTTTTCGGCTATCTTTTTGAACGGAAACTCACGCATTCGTGTTCTCGCCCTTCTTAATAAATCTGACCCGCTTCAAAAAGCAAAAACAGATTTGTCCAGTTCTTTCTCATACGCTTTCAATTGGCATTTTACATTTTTTTCAGAGAAAAGTCAACTATAAAACCGGACTTTGAGATCATTTCCCGCGGCGGGGGCGGGTCAGCGAACGCTGAAGCGATAGACCGTTTTTTGGCGGTAGACTTGTCCGGGGCGCAGGACGGTGGAGGGAAAATGCGGATGGTTGAGCGAGTCCGGGTAGTGCTGCGCCTCCAGGCAGAAGCCGCCGTTTTTGGGGTATTTTACGCCGTTTTTCCCGTTCGGGACCGAGTCGAAATGCATATAATTCCCGGAATAGAAATGGACCGCCGGCTCGGTGGTGAACGCCTCTAAACAGATCCCCGTCTTTTCGCTTCTCACGGCGCCGATCTCTTTCAGCTCCCCCTCTTTTCCGTCGAGGATCATATTATGGTCGTAGCCCGTGCAAAGTCTGAACTGCGGATACCCGTCGCAAAAACGCGCCCCGATCCGCTGTTCCTTCCGGAAATCCAGCGGTGTATTTTCCACGGAAAGGATCCTTCCGGTCTGGGCAAACGTTTCGGCGTATTCCGTGAAACGGCTGCAGTTCAGGCGCAGCCGGTGATCCAGCACCGTTGAGCCGTCCTGCCCGTTCAGATTGAAATAACTGTGATTGGTGAGGTTTACCGGGGTCGGCGCGTCCGTCGTCGCCTGATACGCGATTTCCAGCGCGTTATCTTCCCGCAGACGGCAGCAAACTTCCAGCTCCAGGGTTCCCGGATACCCTTCTTCCCCGTCCGGGCTCCTGTACCGGAGCGTCAGCTCGCCCGCGCCGGCTGCCGCTTCAAAGATTTTTTTGTTGAAGACGCCGTGAACGTGGTTGCTTTCTCCGGGACTGTTTTCCAGCCGGTATTCCCTGCCGTCCAGAACGAAGCGCGCGCCGCCGATCCGGTTGGCGTACCGGCCCACGACCGCGCCGTAATAGCAGGATCCGTCTTCGTAAGACGTTACGTCGTCATATCCGAGAACGACGTCCACGGGTCTCCCTCCCCGGTCCGGCACGGTCAAACTTTGCACCGTGCAGCCAAAGTCGAGAATACGAACGCGCATCCCGCTGCCGTTTGACAGGTCGAACGCGGTCACCTTCCGCCCGTCTTTCGTGCGCCCGAACTCCTCTGAATGAACCGTAACCATCTTTCCCTCCGATCTAAAACACAACGGTCTGCCGCAGATCTCTGCGGCAGACCTTTTTCCGGCTGCGCGGCCGTTCTCAATTAAACTTCGGGAGATCCTTTTTGGCCTCGCATATTTCGGAAAGGTTTTCCCAATCTATTTTATCGTCCCAGCGGGAGTAGTACTCACGATCACGCTCTCCGATTTCCCTGAGAACGCGGCATGGATTACCTACTGCCAACACGTTCTCCGGAATGTCGCGAGTAACAACGCTGCCCGCGCCGATCACCGCGTTTTTGCCGATATGCACGCCGGGCAGGATGATCGCTCCGGCGCCGATCCAGACGTTTTCTCCGATAGTAACGTCCCGGTTATACTGCATTTCGTATCTTCTTAGTTCCGGATCCAGGGGGTGATTTGCCGTCGTTACGACGACGTTGGGACCGAAAAGCACCCGGTTGCCGACGTAGATATGCCCGTCGTCGATCAGGGTCAGGTTGGTGTTCGCGTAGATCCCGTTGCCGAAATGAACGTGAGCGCCGCCCCAGCTTGCCCTAAACGGAAGCTCGACGCAGCAGCCCTCGCCGCACTCGGCAAAAACCTCTTTCATATACGCTTGCTTTTTATCGTCTTCAAAGACGGTAAGCTGATTGAACGCCCACATTTTGTCTTTGAGCGGGCGCGGCAGTTCCATGATTTCCGGGTCGCAGGTGTCGTACACCAGGCCTTTGATCATTCTTTCCTTTTGCGTCATAGCCGTCAACCTTTGATCTGATTTAAGAAAAACGAACACTCGTCACGGTTGCATTCCCTGGCCTCGGGAAGCTTGATATTGATATGAAAAACGTGATGGAGCGGATTTTCGTCGCTCCCGTAACTGTGATATTCCGCCCTTACGCCGAGCGACAAAAGCCGTTCATAAAACGGCTTTGCCTGACCGGTCAGAAAATCTCCCGGCGCCGTCATCATAAAGCAAGGCGGAAAGTCTGCGGTAACCGTTTTGCCGAGATCGATTTCGGCGTATTCCTCGTCTGTACCGCCGTCAGGAAAATATGCCTCCGCAAGGGAATCAAGCAAATCCTCTTCTCCGCGCACCAGGCGGTAAAGCCCGCTGTTCAGCGCTACCGCTTTCGGCGCAAATCCTTCCGGCGGCCGGATCGACATCCGGTCGGCGTACGACGGGTCGACGCACAGGCAAGAGTAAAGCCCCGCAAGATTGGCTCCGCAGCTGTCGCCGACGAGAAACACGCTGCCGGTATCCAATCCGTACGTATCGGCGTTTTCAAACAGCCAGAAAACGACCTTGTTCGTATCCTCAAGCGGCGTCGGATGCTTAAACTCCGGGGCAAGTCTGTAACTGAAATTGACGACCGCAAATCCCTTTTCGGCAAGACTCATACAGTAAAACTGCATGATCTCTTTATTGCCGTAGACCCAGCCGCCGCCGTGGATGCTGACGATCACCGGCAGCTTGCCCGCGGCGTTTTTGGGACGGTAAACATCCAGTATATGTCTCTTGTGATCACCGTAACTGATGTTGTCAAAGCGATCTATTCCGTCCGGCGTAGTAAGACCGGCGTTGCGCTTTGCGTCGTCGATTTCATTGCTGGCGCAAAACTCGCTCAATGATCTGATATAAAACACCGTTATCCGTCCAATCCCGTCTTCTTACGCGACTCGCTTTTTAACTGCGCGACCAGCGTCTTCATACGATCCTTGTATTCCGGTTTGCAATCCAGGAGATCGATCTGCCGCAGGGCGCTTTCCTTTGATATCTTGACAGCGGAACCGAGCAGCTCCCCGGCGCAGGCGTCGGAATCTCCGTAGAGCATACTGAGCGCCTCCCTGACGTAAAAGGCGACCCGGATCGGGTTTTCCTCCCCCGGCTTTATCCTGCCGAACGAGCGGGAGATCGCCATCGCCTTTTCGAACCCGTCGGTATCGACGGCGGCTTTTTTCAGATAGAAATCCAGGTTTTGTCCTCTCGAACGGCTTTCGACCGCGGAGCAGATCCGGTAATGGTTGATGATCTCGTCAATAAACGCAAATTTGCCGGGGTGCGCGGCGTACCGGAGCCAGGTGTGGGAATCCTCCGAGACCGAAGCCATAGGAAACGGCTCTTGGACCGCGAGGGAGGTCCGGACCGCCGTGCACGAGGTCAGGTTGGTATAGTTTTTCTTCGTGGAGATCCCGATCCAGGCGTCTTCCCCCTCGATCACGTCTTTGTGATGCCCGAGGATGATCTCCCGGACCGAAAGACAGATCTCGTCCTCCGAAACGACCCGGTCGTTTTCATCGATCACGTCAAAGCTGAGGTAGACGACGTTCGTGTCTTCGTTTTCGAACTTTTTTCTGACGAGCTCCAGTCTTCTGGGGTGAGAGATATCGTCCGAATCGTTGAAGACGACGAACGGCGCGCCGATCCCGTCCGCGTACCGTATACCGACGTTCCGCGCCATGCCGGCGCCGACGTTCTTGTCCAGGCGGATGATATGCGCTTTCTCTTTTAACTCGTTTTTGACCGATTCAAGCGCTTCGGACACCTTTTCGTCGTTGGAAAAATCGTCTACCATGATCAGGATCCAGTCCGGGTCCGTCTGGTTTTTGATCGATTCGACCGACAGCCGAAAATGGCGAAGCTCCGGTTCGTTTCCTTTGATTTTTACGGGCATAATAAACGCCGGGGTATGATTCACTGTTCTCGCGTATAATAAAACCTGTCCGAAAGCGGGGGTTATATTATATCTCCCTTCTTTGAAGATCGTTTCGTCTTTTAATCGTTTTCCGTCATCGACGTCTTGACGGTAAACTGCTCGTGGCATTGCGTACATTCAAAGACCATCGCGGTCTCGCCGTCCTCCAGGACGACCGTTTTGCCCTCGTCAAAGGCGTGGCTGAGCGCCGGCAGAGTCTCCGACCGGGAATCCGAATACACGCTCCCGCCGTCCTCGGCGGTCGCGGTATAGGTCACGGTCCCTTCCTTGCCGCAGCTTGCCTCTTCCCTTGTCACGGCGACCGCGGCGGGCAGTTCTTTGACGGTCCTGCCCTCGCTGTCCGAGAGGGTCACGGTCACGGCGGTGAGGTCTTCGTTCCACGCAAAGCTTGCAAAAAGCCCCGCCGGATCGGAAATGCCGCCCGGATCCGTTTCTCCCGTTTCCACGACACCGGGGGTCTGGGGCGCCGGCTTTTGCTCCGCCGCCGCCTGATAGCCCGTTACGACTATCACGGAACCGGCGACCAGGCCCACCACCTGCTGCATCACCTTTTGGAGGCGGGAGGCGTCCTGCTTCTTTACGGTCTGCTGCTTTTGGGACTTGTTTTCCTGCTCGCGCGTCAGATCCTTTTGCGCGTCGTAGTGATGATAGGCGTCCATGCCGCTCATCGCGTATTCGGCGCCCGGACTCTCTTCCTTTTTGAACGCCCTGTTAAACGGATCGCCTTTTAACGCCTTGTTATACGGATCGCCGAGAGGCCGTTTTCCCCCCGCGGAAACGTTCCGCGGAGACCGCGCTCCGAATCCTTTCGTTTTCATGGCGTTGCCTCCACTCTAATCAATCGTCTTCGTCGTCAGGGCCGGTGTAGCCGAGCTGGATCCCGTTCTTTTCAAAGAGAAGTTTGTACTCAAGGAAGAGCGCGCGCTCGATCTCGTATTTGTCTTCTTCCTTGCAGCCGCCGACGATCAGGAGGTTCTGCACGCCCTTTTTGGTGATCTCGCAGATGCCGAGATAGAGCGGAGCGCCGATCAGACGGGGATATTTTTCATTCATATAGGTCATATCCGTGCTGTGGACAAGCTTCTCCACACGCTCGATGGACTCGTGCGGCGCCAGCGGGATGGTGACCGCCGCGGCGGACTGCCGGTCGGTCAGGTTGACGAGAGAACCGATCGAGGAGTTGCGGACGGTCATCACGTCGTTGCCGACGTCGGCGATTTTGGTCGAACGGATGCCGATCGAGAGAACCGTACCGCGGAACCCGTCTACCACGATGACGTCTCCGACGTCAAAGAGATGCTCCGCGATGATGAAGATACCGGCGACGATATCTTCGATCAGGGAGGTCACGCCGAGACCGAGGATCAGGGTCAGAATGCCGAGACCGGCGAGGATCTCCGAGGTATTGACGCCGCAGGCGCCGAGAACGAGAAAGAGCACCACAAGATAGGTGGCGTATTTGACCAGGTTGCCGAAAAGTTCGATCAGCGCAACGCCGCTCTTCTTCTGCGCCACCCGTTTGGCGGCTTCTTTATCAATGAAGAAACGGATGATCGTGCCGGCGCAGAGCACCAGAATAATAAGGCCGATCGCGCGGAAGAGGGCGTTGGGGTTTTCTATCCCGGAGAAGGGGTTCAGACTGTCCACGATATCCTTTGAGAGGAAGGAACCGCCGAACGCCAGCGCCGCCACGTACGCGACCGCGGCGATCGCCAGCACGATGCGGAAGACGAGAGTGCCGGTTTTGATTTTCGGTTTTTCGGTTTTGGGGGCCTTGCTGGTCTTTTGCAGTTTCTCCATATCTTTTTTGCTGATCTTTGCCTGACTCATTGTTTTTTCCTCCTTAAAAATAGACGATACCGGTTCGGTATTGTATTTCGGTTTGATCACGCCGCCGCGGCGGTCTGTTGCGGGGCTCTTCTCTGCGCCCGAAACGCTTAAATCCTCATCGCCACGCGCTTTAACTTTTGCAGCCGGAGAAGGGCCGCGCCCGGATCCGCCTGCGGGATCGGGCCGACAAGGGTCCCAAAGGGAGAAACGCTGAAAGCGGAAACGCCGCTGCCGGCGGCGCCGGCGTCCGGGCTGCCCGCCCGGTCCGCCGTGAGAACGGCGGCAAGAGTGAGGATCCCGGAGCGGCGGTCCGCGTCGCTGCGGCGGAGAGCCGCAAGGACCGCGCCGTTTTCCTTCGCCGCCGCAAGCGCTTCGGCGCCGGCGTTTGCCGTATCGGCGGACGCCGCGGCCTTACCCCGGATCGTCAGCGGCACGGTCAGGGTGTTCTCCGCGCCGTCTTCCCAGGTGATCGTCATGGTGTACTTCCCTTTCGGGATATCGTCAAAGCTGATACGGTCCGGCGCGACGTTCTGCAGCTCGAAGACCTGCGAGCCGTCCGCGCTGCGGATCACCACGTTCGCCGTTCCCGCAAAGGAGCCGAGCGACGCGGTACTTTCCACCCGGTAATAGGGGGTATAGCCGATCGCAAAGGTCGAGAAGCGGTTGGAATAAACGTAGATCAGTCCGTTTTCCTTGTCGATGCGGAAGGTTCCTTCTTCCCCGCCGTCGCTTTCCCGCAGCGTCTGCACGCCGCTTCCGTCGGAAGCGTAGACGGTCACGCCGCGCTTGCCCGTCTTATCGTAAGGAACGGCAAGCTCCAGGACGTTCGAGGTCGTTTGAAGGACGGTCGTAACGGAATCCACCGTTTTTTCGACTTTGGTATCGAAGAAGATGAGGTTCTGGCTCTCTCCGGCCAGCGCGTTGATCAGAGCGGCGTTCTGCGCCGTCTCTTCCGTCTTTGCTTCCACGGTCATCAGAACGGAAACGGTCTTGTCCGCCGCCTCTGCCGCCGCGCGGACGGCGAGCGCTTCGTCTGTCAGTCCGTCGACCGTCACGCCGAAGTGTTTGTCCCCGTCGGCGTTGACCTTGAGCTCGGCTATCGCGCTCCCGGCGGAGAAGGTAAGCGTCCGGTCCTGATCCTCGTAGATCTTTACAAGGGTCGTTTCGGTGCTTGCGCCGTTCGAGGCGACGACGTTGTAGACGCCGGCCGGAACGATGAACTGATAGCCGCCCGCCGCGTCGGTCCTGGCGGCGTCCACCGTCCGATCGCCCTGCGTGAGGGTCACGGCGGCGCCGGCAACCGGCGTGACGCCGTCGCTTTGATAAAGCGTACCGTTCAGCGTCTTCCAGCCCTCTTCCGCCAGAACGACCTGCAGGCAGACGGGCGGGAGACCGTTGTGGTTATGATCAGCGTCCACGCGGTACCAGACGAAGTAGCGTCCGAGATCCTTTGCGGTCGGGATCGCCGTTTGGTAGCTTGCCGCGTCCGGCGCGTTCTGCGCGTCGGCGCCCAGAGCGTAGGAGAAGGTCCCGCCTTCCGCCGTACCGGCGATCAGAAGCGGCAGTTCGGAGCCGTTATAGATCGGGCTGCCCGTCCGGGGCGCGGCCGTGATCGCCGCGTCGACGGTCAGAACGGTAACGGATCCGTCGGTGACGACGAAGGTCACCTCGGCGAAGTTTGCGTTGACACTCGCGAACTGCTCCGGCGCCAGACCCATCTCGGTCTTGCCCGCGTCTGTCCGCTTCGCTTCCGCCGCGCCGCTGAAGGAAAAGTCCTTCGTCACGTCAAACAGGGCGGCGCTCGTCTCGGCGTCGTAGCCGGCAGCCGAATGTTCCTTGCCGTCGTAGTCAGCCGTTTCGGTATGACCGGTGATCGTGACCGTCGCGCTGATCGGATCGATCTTTACCGTGGCGGAGCCGGTCACGGGGGTATAATTGGTTTTGGATACCTGATAGTAGACGGTATGGACGCCGGCATCGGTAAAGGCCGGGCTCGACGTCAGCGAGAAGTCGCCCTCCTGCGTACCGTACGTCACCGTTGCGCCGTCTGGCGCGGTAACGGAGATCGCGTGGCCCTTTCCGTCGTAGTCGCACGTCACGCCGGACGCGCTGACGCTGGGTACGTCGGGATAGCGGAGCAATGCTTCTCCTTCTGCAGTTACACAGACGATGTAACCGCTGTTGTCGCTGATAAAATACTCGGCAGGATCGGCGTCGCCCATTTTATCCTTCCAGCCGATCGAGAAAGCACCGAAATTGTCGTTCGTCTGTCTGACGCCGATTTTCGCGCCGTCGGTCAGCGTACCCGTGACTAAGACCCTGCTCTGCTGGTCGTTCGCCTGGAAAAAAAGCAGATTCTTTTGCTCGCCGTTGTATGTATTGTCATAGATCACGGGAGCTCCGCTCACCTGAACTTTGGCGTTTCCGCAGAGGAATACTGCGCATTGCATACCGCTGTTCATTCTGTTCCCGGTAAACGTACAGTCTTCCAGGATCAGCGTTCCGCCGCTCTCCGCATAAATACCGGGGCCGCCATAACCGTCCGTGCCCAAATTATCCTTGACGACCGTCCCGTTTTTCAGGGTTATGGTGCCGCCTTTCAGATACAGACCGCCGCCGTAATGTCCGGTGTTTCCGCTGATCTCGCAGTGATCAAGGACAAGGGAGCCGGTCCCTTCAACGTGAATACCGCCGCCGTGGAAACCGCTGCCGCCGGTGATCTTGCCGGGGCCGGTGACCGTCAGGTTTGCCCCGTCGTTCACCGTGATTACAAGACCGGAATTATCTGCGCCGGTAGCGCCGGTCCTCGTGATCGTATGCCCGTTGAGGTCGAGGGTATGCGCGCCGGAGGGCGCGGTGATCACGGCGGTTGCGGTAACGTCGTCGAGCAGTTTCAGCGTGCTGCCCGCCGTCCAGTTCGTACTGCTCGCCGCGGCGGAAATCGAGGTGTAATACGCCGCGGTTTCTCCGCTGATGATACATGCCACGGGAGGCGTGCCGATCTCCGCTTCGCCGGTGGGATTCAGGAAAACCTGATAACTGCCGTTTTCGCTTTTGAAGTAGTCGGACGGATCGGCGTCTCCCATCTTGTCGTTCCAGCCGGAGGTGAACGCGCCGGTACCGCTTGATCTCTTCACAAGGAAAGGCGTTGTGTTCGTCAGCTCGCCGGTCACGTTCAGTACCGCGGTATTGCACAAATAAGCGTCACTTGACTGTCCGCCGGCGGTGTTCCCCGAAAAGACGGGCGCGCCGGAGATGTTGAATACGGCGGGGCTGGTATCTCCGTCCGTTCTCTGGTTTGTCAACGCGCCGCCCTTACCGGACGCGGTATTGTTGGTTATAACGCCGCCCGAGATCGAGACGGCAGCCCCGCCGGACGCTTCGATCGCGCCGCCGTGCTGCGCATAGTTTCCGTTGATCACGCCGCCTTCCATGATAAAGGCGGAAGATGCGCCGAATGCGAGCAGTCCGCCGCCGATATTGTTGTTCGCAACGTTACGGCTGATCTCGCCGTCAACCATGACCATCGTACCGCATCTGACGTAAACGCCGCCGCCGTAATTGGAGGTGTTGCCGATGATCGAACCGCCGTACATATGGAAGCCGCCGGTTCCGGTCCAATCCTGCAGACAAACGCCGCCGCCGCCGGTAGATCCCGCCGTAAGACGGTTGCCGATGATCGTTCCGCCGTACATATTGAGAGCGGCGCCGTTTCCTTCCACGTTGATGCCCGCGCCGTAATTATACCCGCCGGTAATATAGCCGCCGGTAATATAGCCGCCGGTAAAGGTCTGATAGCCGCTTGTCAGCGCATCGTTGACAGTCGCAACGCCCGCGCCGTTCGCGGCGGGATTGGAGACCGAATACCTGTGTTCGACCGAAGGGTTGCTGTCTTTGAGATTCAGCGTCGACTGTTCGTTCACTCTGATCACACAGCCGCTGCCGGTCCTGCGTATGCCGTAACCGTTCAAGTCAAGCGTATACTCGCCCGCGGGTACGTTCAGGGTGCTTGAGATCGAAACGTCGCCAAGCAGCGTCAGGGTGCTTCCCTGCTTCCAGTTTTGAGCGCTCGCCGCGGAAGCGAAGTTATCATAGTACCGGATCGCGCCGCCGTCCGTCACCTTCGCGGCAAGCCCGCTCAGCACGGTGTAAGAGGTGCCCTGGTAATCAAACGCGTTGGAGGTGTTGTTTTTGTCTTTGGTGGTGTAGAAATTGGTCAGCGTTGCCCTGCCGTTGTTGCCGTAGGCGTAACCGACCGGGTGGAAGGTATTGCCGGATTTGACCGTTCCGGCGAACAGGCAGTTGCTGAACACGCAGATCGAAAGGTGATCGCCGGCGCCGCCGCCCCAGCCGACAAAACCGCCCTGCGCCATGCTGCCGTTGAGACTGCCGGCGAAGACGACGTTGTCCATCGTGATCCGGGCGCTGAGCGAATGGCCCACGATACCGCCGAGGTGCGAAACGGCCGAGTTGTTGTAGCCGTTGACCGCCACGCTCGACCGGACGTTGCAGATCTCGAGCGTGCTGCCCGGGACGGCGCCTTTGTTGCCGCCGCCGACAAGGCCGGAGGAATGTATGCCGCCGTTTACCGTACCCGTTACGTTGAGGTTTTTGATCACGGCGTTACAAACGGAGCCGAACGGAGCCGCCATCGCGCCGCTATACCGGATGGAAACGTTCAGGGTATGGCCGCCGCCGTCAAAGGTCCCGGTGAACGGGATATCCGCCGAGCTCTGGTCCCGGAAGCCGACCATGGTCGAAACGGAAATATCCTCCGTCAGCAAAAAATACTTGCCGGCATAGTCCGTTCCGCCGCCGTTGGTATACTCGCTGAGCGCGTCCCAGTCCTCCGCCGATTGGATGAGGTACGGCTCCGCCTCGGTGCCTTCCCCTTCCCACAGCGCATTTCCGCCCGCGGAGCTTGCAAAAACGCCCTTTACAAAGCTTGCCCCCGCAAACGTTCCCGTCGGAACCAATACGAGAACGATCAACAGGATCAGCGCCGTCAGAAAACTGAACGGTTTGAATTGTTTTTTCATATTTCTCTCCTTGGTATCGGCTTTCGCTGTATCAAAAGTGAATAAATATAACACCCCATATTTGTTTTATGATAGCACGCGGCGTCCAATAAATGTCCAATAAAAAACGCCGTTTTCTTCTATATTTTGAAGAAAACGGCGTTTTTTGCGGGCCGCGCTGCTCTCAGCCGCGCTTCCAAAACATTTTTCCCTCGGTGATGCTCGCCCAGGAGTAGGCGCTCATATACGCCCCGCGGTAGGCGTTTACGGCGTCCGGATCGCCGGAAAAGAAGCGGTACACGTCGCAATCGAACTCCTCCGGCAGGATCCGCAGGGTCCCGCGCTGCATCTCAAGGATCTGCGGGATCCCGTATTCGGCGAGGGTCTCCCGCAGGGAGCGGATATAAACGTCCAGCTGCTTTTGCTGTTTGCGGTCGTACGGCCGGTCCTCCCACAAAACGGAAGAAAGCTCCGGGCGGGTCACGCTTCCTCCCTGCCGGTCGACGAGGTACGCAAGGATCTCCTTGCACTTTGCCATCCGGAACTTGACCTGCCGCCCGCCGGCGTAAACCTCGAAGGTCCCGAAGGTCGTCACGCTTACCTTCCGTTCGGGGACGGGAGGGCGCCGGTCGGAAAACACGTACGCGATATTGGAGGCCAGCGCCTCTTTGGTAACGGGCTTGAGCAGATATCCCGACGCCCGCACCGAAAAGGCGTCCAGCGCGTACTCGGAATAGCCGGTGATAAAGATGACGGCGGTATCGGGAGAGTCCGCCTTGATCCCGGCGGCAAGCTCCAGACCGTTCATTTCCGGCATATCGATATCCAACAGGGCGAGATCGGCGCGATGGTCTTTCAGCCAGGCGAGCGCTTCCGCTGGGGAGAGAAAGCCCTTCGCCTCCTCGACCCCGGGCAGCTCCATACACATCGCCGTCAGCTCGTCCAAAAGGAGCCGCTCGTCGTCGACACAAACGATCCTCATCCCTTTTCCTCCGTTTCGGGGATGGAGATGGTAACCGTCGTCCCCCCGTTTAACACGCTCTCGATCGTCATCGTCCCGCCGCAGAGCTTTTCGATCCGCTCGCGGACGTTGGCAATCCCGATATGGCTTTCGCTTGGTTTGGCCGCTTTGGCGGGATCGAAGCCGACCCCGTTATCCCAAACGGTTATGACGTGGCGCCCGCCGGAGAATCGGGTGCTGACGAGAACGCGCCCCTCTTTTTTGCCGCGCACGCCGTGGCGGATCGCGTTTTCCACGATCGGCTGGATCGTCAGCGCGGGCAGGGAGAACGCCGCGTCTTCGATCTCGTATTCGACGCGCACGTTTTCAAAGCGGACCATCTCGATATCGGCGTAGATCCGCGTGTGGTCAAGCTCGCGCCGGATCGGGATCAGATCCGGCGTATTGAGAGAGTCCAGATTCTGGCGCAGATACTGCCCGAACTTTTCCGCCACCGTCGCCGCCTTCTCGGGATCGCGCCGGCAGAGCGCCCGGAAGGTGGCGATCGTGTTGAAAAGGAAGTGCGGCTGTATCTGGGAGACCATGATCTTGATCCGCTGCTCCGCCATCACGTTTTCCTGGTACACGTTGACGAACTGGAGATGGAACCAGGAATAAAACATGATGCAGCAGATCACGGTTGCGATCGTCAGACAGGAAACGAGCAGCTGGTCGTTCCCCGGCATAAACATATCGAGCAGCACGGCGCCCGCGACGATCGCCGCGCAAAAGACCGGGATAACGGAAAACACCTTTTTGCGCCGCGCGTATTCGCGGAGCGTCAGGATCAGAAAGTTGATCAGCAAAAGGGCGGAGATGATATGGCAGGTATAGCCGAGCGGCCCCCGCTTGAAGGCTTTATTGGGTCCGATCGAAAACGCGATCCCCGTAAAGAGCGAAACGAAATAGACCGCCGCGTTGACGCCCGCCAGGCACCACGCCGGCAGAAACTTCCTGCGGTCTCCGACCAGATAATAGGATAAAACGATCAGGACCGGCAGCATGCCGTAGCCGTAGGTACTGTTGAGGCGCCGGCCGATCGGAAGCGGACGGACGTGGGAAAAGTAATAGTCGAGAACGTCGCTTGCGATCATCGTTACGACCAGCGCGATCACGAGAAACATAATCCGCTTATGAAATCTCCGGATATACGTATCCGTCAGAATGGTATAAGAAAGCCCGATCAGAAGCAAGAGCGGGGATGCGACCGAGGTCAGGACGCGAACGGTAAACGTCACGACGGTTTTCGCCTCTTTTCCTTTGAGCGTTGTCTTTTTCGGTTTGCTTTTTTATTATATACGACGGAAGCGATGATTTCAATAGAAAAATCGCGGCGCGGCGGCAAAATCCGCCAAACGGGAAAACGGGGGAACGACCGCTTGCGGCGCGTTTTTTCTCCCGCGGGCGGCAAACAAAGAAAGCCCCCGCCGCCGGCCGCCGGCGGCGAGGGCTCCTTTCTTTTTATCCGGGGCGTCAGGAGGCCCGGTCGGCGCGGCGCTTCTTTTCGGCGAGGTCGGTGGTATCCAGCGTATCGCGGAAAACGAAAAACCGCGGATAGAGAAACTCCGTGACGAAATTGATCAGCATATTGCTCCCCGTGACAAGGTACTCGTTCCAGCCGCAGGTATCGGCTAAGAAATCCTCCAGCCACGTGCTCAGCGGCGTGAAAACGAGATAGTAAAGGAAGACGAGCAGCATCGCCTTCTTCACGTCGGAGGCGCTCTGGAAGGTATAGCGGCGGTTGAGGGTGAAGTTCCAGAGAACGCTCAGCACCAGCGCGATCAGATAACTGACCCAGTAGTCCCAATGGAGAAGTTCGTTTAAGAGGGTAAAGGTCCCGATCTGAATGACCCCCGCGGAAGCGGCGACAAGCGCGTACTTGATCGTGCGCAGGAGTTCTCTTCCGGTCTTTTTCCTATTGTGTTGCGGATCCATAGCAGCTCCTTTTAGTGAAAAATACAAGTTCCCGTCCAGTATAGCACGCTCCGTGAAAAAGCGCAAGAGGGAGGCGAAAGGAAAAGATGGGGCAAAACGCGAAAAAACTGTTGACAAAACCGCCCCCGTGTGCTATGCTATATAAGCGTTTGAAGCGCCCCTGTAGCTCAGCTGGTAGAGCACTTGACTTTTAATCAAGGTGTCCGGAGTTCGATTCTCCGCAGGAGCACCATGAAAGAAACCGCTTTTGTCCGCCCGACAAAAGCGGTTTCTTTCAACTAAGTGTTCCGCTGACGCGGAACGGGAAGCGCGCTTCGCGCGTGAAGTGAGGCTGCGCCTCGTGAAGCGCCCGCGGGCGTGAGCGGCGAAACGCTGAACTTCACTGTTAAAAGTCTGAAAGCAAAACGCGAAACAATTCTCTCCAGCCAAATCGGCAAAAACGTCCCGTCGCCGCAAAAAAAGATCCCGGCTGAAACGGGTTTTCCGTTTCAGCCGGGATCCGTTATCCGGCCTTTCGCGCGGGTCGGAAAGGCCCCGCCGGGGAGAGGTTATCCTCTCGCTTTTTTGCGGAAGACGAGGGCGCCGGCAAGCGCAAGAACGGCCGCGGCAGCCGCGCAGAGAAAACCGTCTCCGGTGTTCGGGGCGGTCCCGGTACCTGTCCCTGTCCCTGTCTCTGTACCGGTACCCGTATCCGTGCCCGTTCCTGTACTTGTACCCGTTCCGGTGTCCGTCCCGGTGCCGGTATTTTCCAGCGGAGCCGGATCCGCCGGGATCCGGTACGCCGGTCCGTTATAGTCGGCGAGGGCGGCCTGATTTACGCTGCCGTCCGCCTGGGTGATGCTATAGGTGCTCTTGAAATGATCGGCGAGCGCGGTCGCGGAGGCGCTGGTATCGTGCCAGATATTGAGCGTTTTGACTTTACCGGCGCCGACGAGTTTCTGCGTTGCCGTGGGATCCGTGTCTTTGCGGAAATCCGCGCCGTCGGCAAGGAAGAAGTTTGCGGTGAACGGCTCAGCCGCCGAATCATAGCCGGGGAAAACCCAATAAGCGATGACTTGCGCCGCCCAGTAGAGGTACGCCTGCCCGGAGCAGGTGTGTCCTTTTTTCAGAGAAGCAAGGCCGATCTGCCGGACGGCGATGTCGCCGAGGATCTCCACGTAGGCGTTCCCGGTCAGATCGCCGGCGGCGGTAAAGTTGCGGGTATACGCCTGGATCAGGTAATAGACGCCGGATTTGACCGTGATCTTCGTGTCGGACGCCAGATATCCGTCGTATTCCGCGCCGACGTTGGTGATCCCGATCACCGTAAAGCCCTTCATCGAGCCCGCGCTTACGTCGGAAGGGGTCTGGAGAGTCTCGCCGAAATACATCTCCAGCCCTTCGCCCATCGTCACGTGGTGGCCGCGCCCGAGAATCCGGACGAAGGTTTCCGCGTTGTCGACCAGACCGATCTCTTCAAAAACGGTCGGGCCGGAGAGCGCGTACCACTGGCAGGCGGCGGGGAAAATGAGCTTCGCTTTGTTCGCGGGATCGGCGGAGGTGATCGTGATCCGCCGGGTGTGAGCCGGTTCCGCGTAGTAGGTATCCACCTCGGCGGTCGCCGCGGTGTTGCCGGCGAGCGTGACGGCTTCGACCACCTTTACGGTGCCGCCGGTCGAGGCGATCGCCTGGAGCGCGGCGTCGAGCGTGCCGAGGGGCGAGGAGGCGGAGGAGCCGTCGCCGGTCCCGCCGTCCTTCACGTAGACGACCGCTTCCTCCGCCGCCGCGGCGAAGGAAAACAGGAGGCAGGAGGAAAGCAGAACAAAGACGCAGATCAAAAGAGAGAGCAAGCGTTTCATTTTGATTCTCCTTTCAGAATCCTTGATTGAATAAACGTTCTATCCTTTGCGCAGCCGGTTTATTTCTTCTTTTTGGCAAGGATCACGCCGATCACGACGCCGCAAACGACCACGGCGCCGATGATGATCCAGACGTAGACGGGCACGCCGTTCTGTTCGCCGGGCGCTTCCGTCGGAGCGGTGCCGGTCGTCCCGGTGCCGGCCGCTCCCGTACCGGGCGTCCCGGTACTGACCGGCGCCCCCGTGCCGGGCGCTTCGGTTTCAGGGGCTTTCGTATCGGGCGCTTTCGTTTCGGGCGCTTTCGTTTCCGGAGCCTTCGTCTCGGGGGGCTGCGTCTCCGGCGTCACCGGCTCCACAACGCTCTCCGTGCTGATGCGGTAAGCGGGGCCGGCGTACCGGTCGAGCGTGTCGAGGTTCACGGCGCCGTCCGCCTGCGTGATCCTATAGCCGGTCTCCGTCCACTCGGCGAGCTCCTTCGCCGTGCTGCTTGCGGGATTATACCAGATATTGACCGTTTTGACCTTCGCCGGTCCGACGAACGTCTGCGGCATATCCCCTTCGTTCAGGAAGTCGGCGTTTGCGTCGAGGAAGAGATTGGCGGTAAAGGGCTCGGTCGTCGTTACGTCGTAACCGGGGAAGATCCGCCAGCTGTGCACCTTGGACGCCCAGTAGATATACGCTTCGCCCTGAACGGTGCAGGCCGAGCCCTGAGAAGCGAAGCCCATCTGCCGGACGGCAAAACTGCCGAGGAACTCCATATAGCAGTTCCCCGTATGGACAAGTGAGTCAGTAAGCTTGCGGCTGTACGCCTGAACGAGGAAGTAGACGCCGGACTTGATCGTGATCTTCGTGTCCGCTTCGGCCATTCCTTCGTATTCCGCGCCGACGTTGGTGATCCCGATCACCGTAAAGCCCTTCATCGTGCTGTCGAAAACGTCGTAGGTGGTTTGCAGGGTCTCGCCGAAATACATCTCCAGCCCTTCGCCCATCATAAGATGGTTGCCGCGCGCCAGGATCCGCGCAAACGACTCGGTATCGTTGACCATCTTCAGGTTTTCAAAGGCGGTCGGACCGGAGAGCGCGTACCACTGGCACTCGGTGGAAAAAATGATCTGCGCTTTGTTTGCGGGGTCGGCGGAGGTAACGGTGATCCGCTGCCCGTGCGCGGGCTCCGCGTAGTAAAAGCCCGTGATCTCGGCTTTCGCCTCGGTGTTGCCGACCGGAGTAACGGCGTCGACCACCTTCACGGTGCCGCCGGTGGAGGCGAGCGCTTTGAGCGCGGCGTCAAAGCTGCCGAGCGGAGAAGACACGGACGAGCCGTCGCCGGTCCCGCCGTCTTTCACGTAGACGACCGCTTCGTCCGCCGCCGCGGGAACGGCGAAGACGGTACAGGAGGTAACAAGGAGAAAAACGCTGATCAAAAGAGAAACCGTTTTTTTCATGGCAAATTCCTTTCCTTGATTTTTTTGCAATTTCAGCATAACACACCCAAAAAGAAAAAGCAAGAAAGGCCAAGCGTTTACCAAATAAAAGATAAAGAATCAATATTTTTCATACTAAAACCGCGCGTTTTTCGAGCCAATCACCTTTTTTGCTTGTTTCTCGTTTTCCGCGTCCGCGCCGATGGGAGCGTTTTTCTTCCCACACGCCCCGCCGCCCAGGAGAAAAAGCGCTTGAGACAATTCATTCCGCACGGTGATCTGATTCCGGTAATAGCACAGCAACCCGATTTTACAACAACAAATATGACAAACAAATACTTGTGACGCCGACAGACTCTTGTCACTCTCCCGCAGGAAAAATTCCACCCGCTAAGCAGCAGGGTGGAATTCCCATGAAAAGTTCTTGTTTTTTTACTTTCTCCTTAACAACAAACGCTTCAAAAAGCTTAGCTGGTAAAAACTATTTGGAAACTGTTTTTTCAACGTCCTTTAATTCTATTACGATAACATCGTCCGCTTGGTATATGGAATAATAATATGTCTCTTTCAGCAAAGCGGCTTTCTTTAATTGCAGTTCACCGATATCTGCAATCTCTATATTCAATCCGTAATACTCCCTGAATTGAAATGTTCCCCAAGACCATTCTGACGCTGACAGCAATACAGGTATTTGTCTTTCTAACAGCGGATACTCTTCTATCATGTTTTTTACCGCCCGCTGATAGCCCGCGGTACCTATTGTCTGCAGCTTTGTTGTGTTGTCTTTTTTTAGTAAATCCAGATTATTGCAATCGTTTATGATTTGTTCTGTCCTAAAGTCTATATACTCTTTTTGGATATTTAAAGCGTTGCCGTAGATAAAACAATATACAACAAAAAACCAACTTAAGCAAACAACGGGAAGTTTGGCTATGTTGAATCTGTTTTCAAGGAAGATAACACAACAGATAATGGAAAGGAAAACACCGACGCCATAAAAAGCTCTTGTCGAGAACAACGGTTTGTTAAATACGATATATACGCCAAACGATAAAAGGAACGAACAGATACTGACAAAAATCGCTGTTAAAATGCTCAATACTTTTTTCTGATGTGTTATAGCAACTATTATGATAACTAAGAATACAAAACACACAGAAAACAGCGCTTTCCAAATGGTCGGCAAGTCATTATTCAAAAGATTGAAATATATCTTTATATTGGGAAACAAATTGCTGATCGATACTCCCGCGTCCACATAATTATCTTCACTGATCGGAGTCATGATCACCAGTCTGAACACAATCAATGCCGATGAATAAGATATTGCTGAACTCAATAACAAACGGAAAATCTTTTTATGTTCCGCTTTTTGTATCCACATTAACAGCATGATCATCGCCACAAGCATAGGGAAAACGCCTGATGAAACCTGATACGTCGCACACATCGCCAGCATGCTGATAAACACGGTAACGGAATAAAAAGCAAGGCCGGATTCCATGAAAACCAAAGGTAATATCGATACAAGAACGGATAACGCCATATACGGCGCATCGTATTTATAAGACAGACAACTCAAAAAATAGGGGGATAAACAAACCGGTATTAAAGCGATAAAACTCCATTTTGTTGGTTGTTTATGAATTGTCTCACTGATAATATGCAAAAGCAGTATTGCAGCTATGGATATGATAACTAAAGCAATGATCTGCGGTAACGGTGAAACATCCGCAAGCCAGGAGTTTCCGTGAAAAACTTCCGATAGTATATTTGCTAAATACCTGCTAAAAGTTCCTGTTATTCCGTACCCGTAAACAGTTCTTCCTAAATCATCAGTATAATAATAATTTGCTCGTATGACCGCGACAAAAGAAAGGATGCATACGGATAAAAGAATCAAAAAAGAGGTTTTGTGTTTTTTCAGGATACGCAGAACACTCCCGATCACTCTTAAGAAGTACGGCGAAACTGTTTTTACAAACAAAAAACCCATTGAACATAATGCAATTCCTATAAAAACATATACAATGTTTTCGTTTAGGAGTTTTTCAAGCCACGATATCGGGATCGTTTTTGAAATGATTGAAACGATTCGCTCGCGAACATGTATCGCATTATAATAAAAATCAAAAAAACAAACGCTTTCTATACACAAAGCCATCGCAGTTATATTTTTTGTTCTTTTTTTGATTAGTAATTCTTTCTTTTTTATGAAGCAATAAGCACAAATCACGATTGCTGTTATAAAGAAAAACACTTTTACCCGTAATGGCTTAAACAGGCATATTAAAGTAAAACACGAACAGGCTGACAGAAAATAAAAAGCAAAGAATAAAATCGATTTAATCTTTGCTGTCATCTCATTTTTCACAACGCCGCTTACTCCTATCAATGATTTTGTAAACAACATAATCGGTATTATGTTGCGTGAGAGAAGAATAACCTTCTCCTACGATGTCCTTTTTATAGCATAAAAACGATAAAAAGTCAAGTCGGAACCCAGAGTATAGCGAGAAAACTTGCGCGTAAGTGCAAAAAAGAAGAGCCTTTTGCCGGTCTTGTTTCAACGATCTGCCCAAGGCTTTGTTTTTTGCTGTCTTTTTCCGTTTTCTGCGAGGATCGTTTTGCGAAGAAGATTTGGAAAAGCAACGTAATACCGATTCTGTTGTTCAGACCGCCTCGGCGGTCTTTTTTTTACAGGATCAGCCGCATCCGTTCCATCCGGCGGCGATGCTCCTCGCCGGTCGAGATGATATAGAGCCTCGTCGTGTTGACGCTGCTGTGCCCGAGAACGTCGGCGAGCTTGGCAAGATCCTTTTCCAGCGCATAAAAAACGCGGGCGAACAGGTGGCGAAGATTGTGGGGGAATACCTTGGAGGGGGAAACGTCAGCCTCGCGGCAGAGGGCTTTCATCTCCCGCCAGACGGCGATCCGGTCCATCGGTCTGCCGCTGCGAGTGAGAAAGAGAGGTCCCGACCGGATCCCCTGCTCCCGCGCGTAGGCAAGCAGTTTTCCGCGCAGGGCGCGCACAAGAAACACGTTCCGGCTTTTCCCTTTGCATAGAACGGCCGCCTCGCCCGCCCGCGCTGCCTCCGCGGTGATAAAAGGAAGCTCGCTGACCCGGATCCCGGTGCCGCAGAGTGTTTCAAGAAGCAGGGCAAGACGGAGATTATCTCTTTTCCGCGCCGTTTGAACGAGCCGCCGGTATTCCTCGCGCGTCAGCTCCTTCTCCTCCCGGCAGTAGAGCGGCGTCTGCGCGCGAACGGTCCGTACCCGACAATCCTCCAGCCCGATAAAAGAAAGAAAAGCGTTAACGCCAGCCAGCATCGAGTTGACGCTGCGGACGGCGTATCCCCGTCCCGTCAGCGCGTTTTTGAAGGCGATGACCTTGTCTTTCGTGATCTCTCCGCCGCGCAGAAAGGCAAGGAACGCTCCGGCGTCCCGCACATACTTTTCCCGGGTGTTTTTGCTTTTTTCCCGCAGATAAAGGGCCCTCTCAAAGCGGGCGAGGGCAGGTGGTTTTTTGATCGGCTCCATAAAAGCTCCTTTCTTTTTTTCGCGCCGGCGGGGCCGCCGCGATCGGTTTTTGAAACGAAAAAGCCCTTCTGCGCACAGCAAAAGGGCTTTTCTCATTTTTTCCACTGCGACGCGTCAGATATCCGCGTCCTTGATATAGAACTTGCCGTAGTCGGCGATATACTTTTTGCGGCCGGCGAGGTTGTCGCCGAGCAGAAGCTCGAAGATCTCGTCCGTCTCCTTCGCGTCCGCCGGGGTGATCGCCACCAGGCGGCGCGTGGCGGGGTTCATCGTCGTCTCCCACATCATCTCCGGCTCGTTTTCGCCGAGACCTTTGGAGCGCTGGACCGTCGCCTTCTGCTTGCCGAGCCCGGCGAGGATCTTGTCCTTCTCCTCCTCGGTATAGGCGAAGAAGGTCTTATCCTTCGCGGTGATCTCAAAGAGCGGGGACTCCGCGATAAAGAGCTTGCCCTCCTTGATCAGCGTGGGCAGCAGCCGGTAGAACATCGTGAGCAGCAGCGTGCGGATCTGGAAGCCGTCCTCGTCCGCGTCGGTGCAGATGATGATCTTCGACCACGCGAGATCCTCCGGGCGGAAGCCGTCCTTCGTCTCCTTCGTTTTGCCTTTGATCTCGGCGCCGCAGCCGATCACGCGCAAAAGATCGACGATGATCTCGCTTTTGAGGATGCGGTCGTAGCCGACCTTGAGGCAGTTGAGCGTTTTGCCGCGCACGGGGATGATCGCCTGGAACTCGGCGTCCCGCCCGAGCTTACAGGAGCTCATGGCGGAGTCGCCCTCCACGATATAAAGCTCCCGGACGTTTTTGTCCTTCGAGCGGCAGGAAACGAACTTTTCCACCCGGTTTGCGGCGTCGTCGCTGCGTTTGCCGAGCGTCTTTTTGAAGTCGACGCGGCTCTTTTCCGCCTCCTCGCGGCTGCGTTTGTTGAGGAGCACGTTCTTCATGAAAAGCTCGGCGTCGGTGCGGTTTTCAAGGAAGTAGATCTCCAGCTGCCGGGCGAGATATTCGGTGACCGCCTTCTGGATGAAGGGGTTGTTCACGGCCTTTTTGGTCTGGTTTTCGTACGACGCGTCGGAGGAGAAGCTGTTGATCACGAGAACGAGCGACTCCTCGATATCCGAATAGGTGACCTTCTGCTCGTTTTTGTTGTATTTGCCGGCGTTTTTGAGCGCCTTGTCGAGCGCGGAGGTAAAGGCGGCGCGGGCGGCGCGTTCGGTCGCTCCGCCGTGATCGAGGGGGCTTGAGTTGTGGTAATACTCGATCGCGCTGACGCCGTTCGTCAAACAGAAGGCGATCTCCGCGAGAACGTCGTAGTCCTCCATATCCTCGCGGTCGCGGCCGCGCATCTCGGTCCGGAAAAAGGCGGTGGCGGTCAGCGCGCGGTCGCCCGCCAGCTCCCCGACGTAATCGGTGATGCCGTTCTCATAGACGTATTCCGTCTCCTCAAAGCCGCCCTTTTCCTTCTCCACCCGCAGAATAAAGCGCAGCCCGGCGTTTACGACCGACTGGCGGTGGAGCATATCCGCAAAGTATTCAACCGGGATGTTGATGTCGGTGAAGACCTCGATATCCGGCTTCCAGCGGATGACGGTGCCGGTGCGGCGTTCCTTTTTTTCCAGCTCCCGCTCGGTAAGCTCCCCGACGGGAAAGCCCTTTTTGAAGTTCATCTCCCGCACAAAGGCGCCGTCGTAGGAGCGGACGCGCATATATTCCGACGCGTACTGGGTCGCGCACGCGCCGAGACCGTTGGTGCCGAGGGGGTACTTGTAGGGGCTGTCCTTGTCCTTGTTGTTATACTTGCCGCCGGCGTAGAGCTCGCAGAAAACGAGATGCCAGTTCCAGTCCTGCTGTTTTTCATTATAACCGAGCGGCACGCCGCGCCCGTTATCGTCCACCTCGATCGACTTGTCGGCGAACACCGTGACGGTGATTTTCTTACCGTAGCCGGCGCGCGCCTCGTCGACGGAGTTGGAGAGGATCTCGAAGACCGCGTGCTCGCAGCCCTCCAGCCCCTCCGTACCGAAAATAACGGCCGGGCGTTTCCGGACCCGGTCGGGTCCTTCCAGTTTTTCGATACTCGTATCGTTATATACGACCTTCGTTTTTTTCGCTTCTTCCATATTCGTCCCTTCCGGATGGTTTTCCGTATTATTTTAGCACAGAGCGGTCCGTTTGTCAATTCTTTGCGGGACGCGTCCTTTTTTTGTCCCATCCCCTTCGTTTGCGGTTGCTTTTTCGCGCCGGCTTTGATAAAATAGGAATATGAAACAACAACTTTCCGCTTTTTTCGAAAAAGAGCGTCTCTCCCTGTGGGGGGTCGCCCCGATGACGCCCGACCTCCTCTCCTCGCCGGAGCGGCTGCGCCGCGCCCGTCTCTGCCTTGACGGCGACGACGCGGCGCCCGAGGGGGGCTTTCGCGTGCGCTCGCTTCTCGTGATCTGCGTTCCCTACTTTGCCGGGTACCCGGAGAACTTTTCCGCCTACGCGGCGGTGCCGGACTACCACGCCTACTATGCCGGACTCTTTTCCCGTCTGGAGCCGGTTTTGCGGGAGATCTGGCCGCGGGCGAACTTCGCCTTTTTCGCCGATAAGTCCCCCTTCCGCGAGACGCTCGCCGCCGAGCGGGCGGGACTCGGTTCCCCGGGGGACAACCATCTCTTTCTGACAGAGGACTACTCCTCCTTCGTCTTCCTCGGCGAGGCGGCAAGCGACCTCTCCCCGGAAGAATGGGAGCTGCCCGGGCGGACGGCGCCGGCGCTCTGCCTGCACTGCGGCGCCTGCCGGCGCGCCTGCCCCGGGTACTTTGACGGGGAAACCTTCGTCTGTCTCTCCGCCCTGACGCAGAAAAAGGGCGCGCTCACCGAAAAGGAAAAAGAACGCCTCCGCCGCCTCGGCAGCGTGTGGGGGTGCGACGTCTGCCAGAAGGTCTGCCCCGTGACGAAAAACGCCGCGGCGCGCGGCACGCTGGAGACGCCGATCGGGTATTTCCGGCAGGACCGGATCGAGCGGCTCGACTATAACACCCTCGCGGCGCTGGACGACGAGGCGTTCGCCCGCCGCGCCTTTGCCTGGCGGAAACGGGAAACGGTACTGCGCAATCTGGAGATCCTGTACGGTCCGGACGAGTGTACAAAGGAGGAAACGCCATGCTGACTTTGCTCTGCGGTCTGCCCGGCAGCGGCAAAACGGAGGCCTGCATCGCCCGCGCGCGGGCGGCGCTTTCCGCCGCGCCCGGCAAGGAAAAACGTATCTACTTTATCTGTCCCGAGCAGGAGACCGTCTCCGCCGAGGGGCGGATCCTCTCCTCCCTGCCTCCGCACGCGCCGCTTTTCGTGGAAGTGGATAATTTTTCCCGCCTTGCAAACGCGGTGTTCCGCTCGGTGGGGGGCGTTGCCCGCACGCACGCCGGAAAGAACCTGAAACGGGCGGTGATGTGGAGAGTATTGCAAAACCTTTCCCTCCCCGACAAGACCAGTCCCGAGCGCGTCAAGGAACGGCTTGGGGTGGTGGGGGAGTTCATCGACTCCGCCGTCTCCCCGGACAAGCTCTCCGCCGCCGCGCGCTCCCTCTCCGGCGACGGGCGGCTCTCCTCCCTTTTGGAGGAATACGCGCTGATCCTCGCGGCCTATACCGCGCTGATGGAGGAGGCCGGCGGGGACCCCGGGCACGACGGGGATATCCTGATCTCCGTTCTGAAAACCCACGATTTTTTTTGCGGCTGCGAGATCTATCTCGACGGCTTTACCAGCTTTACCGGGCAGGAATACGCGATCATCGAACGGCTTCTCGCCCAGGCCGACTCGGTGACCGTTACCCTCGGCGGCTCTCCGCGGGGCGGCGGGATCTGGCTTGCCGAGATCCGCGACACGGCGGCGCGGCTGGAGGCGATCGCCGAGCGGCTCTCCGTTCCCGTCCTCGTCGAAACGCTCGGGGAAAACCGCCGGACGGATAATCCCGTCCTGCGGCGGCTCTCCTCCTCGCTCTGGAACGCGGGGCGGGAGGCGGCCTCCCCGGACGATCCGGGGGAGGCGCTGCGCCTCGTGCGCGCCGGAGACGAGCTGGCGGAGGCGGAGTTCCTCGCCGCGGATCTCGCGCGGCGCATCCGCGAGGATGGGTGCCGCTACGCCGATTTTGCGGTGGTGGTCCGCTCGCTTGACGCCTGGGAATCGATCCTGGAGCCGGCGCTGCGGGAGCACGGGATCCCCGCCTTTTTCGCTCACGGCAGCAAGCTCGATGACCGCCCCGCCGTCCGCTTTTTCCTCTCCGCCTGCGCCTGCGCGGCGCGGGGTTTCCGTCCTGAGGACGTGAAGGCCCTTCTCAAATCCGGGTGCCTCCCGCTCTCCGACGACGACTGCGATCTCTATCTCCGCTACGCGAAGACCTGGTCCCTCACGCGGCGCGATCTCTTGTCCGGCGTTCCCTTTACGATGAGCGTCAACGGCTTCGAGGGAGACGGACGCGATCCCTACGCCGCCGAAACGCTCGCCCGGATCAACGGGGTGCGCGACTGTCTCTTTTCCCTCCTCGCGCCCTTCGACGCCGCCCTCCGCCGGGAAAACCTGACGGTAAAAGAGGCGGCGGAAGCGGCGTTTGCCCTGCTTTCCTCCGCCGGGGTCCGGGAAAAAATGGAGGCTGAGGCCGCCCGTCTGCGCGCCGCCGGCGAAACGCGGGCGGCAAACGAGGAAGCGGGCGTGTGGAACGCGCTGCTCTCCGCCCTTGATACCGCGGTACGGGCGGCGGGAGAGGAAACGGTCGACGCGCGCGGTTTTTCCGATCTGATGCGGCTGCTGCTCTCCGACTCCGACCTTTCCGCCATCCCGACCTCCTCCGACGCCGTGACCGTCGGCTCCGCCGATACCCTCCGCGCGTCCGGGGTCCGGCACGTTTACCTGCTCGGCGTGCGGGAGGGAGAGTTCCCCGCCGCCGTCTCGGTCAAAGGTTTTTTCTCCGAGCGGGAAAAACGCCTGCTCGCCGACGCCGGCATCGAGCTGACGCGGGACGCGGCGATCCTGACCGCGCGGGAGTTCTACTTTTTCTCCCGGGCGCTCTCCCTCGCCTCGGAGAGCGTGACGATGGTCTGCCATCTCACCGTTTCCAGGGACGGAAGCGCCGAGCGGGAAGCCGCCTCCTTCCTCCGGACGAAACGTCTCTTCCCGGCGGTGCGGTATCTCGTCTACGACCCCGCCTCCGCCGCCTTCCTCTCCGACCGGCGCTCCGCGGAAAACTATCTTCTCCTGGCCGGGGACGGCGCGCCGGAGGCGGCCGCCGTGCGCGCCGCTCTGAAAAAAACGGGCGCCCCGGTGCCCGAGCCGGAGAAAACGCCGGACGCCGTGCTCGCTCCTTCTACGCGGGAGGCGTGCTTTGCGCGCGATCTCACGCTCTCCCAGTCGCAGCTGGAAAGCTACGCAAACTGCCATTTTTCTTATCTCTTGCGCTATCTCTCCAAGGTCAAGGAAGACGCCCGGCCGGACCTCGGCGCCAACCACGCGGGGACCTACGTCCACGCCGTGCTTGAAAAGCTGGTCCCGTCGCTCTCCGAGGGAAAAGTCCGCGAGGCGGAGATCTCCGACGAGGTGCGCCGGCTCGGGCAGGAGCAGTTTGAGCGGCTCTGCCCGCCCGAGCGGCGGGACGATCCGCTGCTGAAAATGAAGTTTACCCGTCTCACCGAGGGGGTGGCGCCGGTCGCGCGGCAGCTTGCGCGGGAGCTTTCCGCGTCGGCTTTTACCACCTTCGGGACGGAGATCCGCTTCGGCGGGGACGGAGAGAGTCCCTCCCCCGCCGTTCTCCCCCTCTCCGGGGGCAGGCGGGCGATCCTCTCCGGAACGGTCGACCGCGCGGACGTCCTTGCCGACGGCGCGGGCAACGTCTACGTCCGGGTGATCGACTACAAGACCGGGCAGAAGACCTTTACCCTTTCCGCCCTCGACCGGGGGCGCTCCCTCCAGCTTCCCCTCTATCTCTTTGCGCTCTGCGACGAAAAGAACGCCGACCTGTTTTGCCGCGCCGGGAAATCGGAGGGCGGGAAAGTCCTGCCCGCCGGGATGCTCTACTGCATCGCTAAACCGCCGGAAAAGAAGGCGGCGTGCGCGCCGAGCGACGACGAGTACGAGACGATCGAGCGGGAGGAGGTGGCGCTCTACGGCGTCGTCCTCGCGGAAGAAACGGTGCAGCAGGCGCTGGATCCCGCCTTTTTCTCCCTCTTTTCCGAAGAAGAACGAAAAGGAAAACGGTCGGATCCGAAGAACCGGAAACGGTTGACCCTCTCCGCCCCCGAGCTGGATGAGCTGCGGCACGCGGTATGGGGAAAGATCACCGATATGGCGGAAAATCTGCTGACCGGCGACGTACGCGCGGCCTCCGACGGACCGGAGGGCCCGGAGTGCGATTTCTGCCCCTACGGCCCGGTCTGCCGCCTCCCGCTCACAGAGCGGGAGCAGAGCAAAACCGAAGAAAAAACGGACAGAGAGGAGGAAAGCCATGACTGAGGAAAGGATCTGGACCCCCGCGCAGAAGCGGGCGATCGGCGCCTCGGGCGATACCGTGGTCTGCGCCGCGGCCGGCTCCGGCAAGACCGCCGTTCTGACGGAAAACATCCTCCGCTATCTCACGGACGGCGAGCATCCCGGCACCGTCTCCCGCGTGCTGGCCGTGACCTTTACCCGCGCGGCGGCGGCGCAGTTAAAGAGCCGCCTGCGCGCCGAGCTGGAAAAACGGCTGGAGGCGGACCCGGATAACGAGCATCTCGCGCGGCAGCTTCTCCTGCTCCCCTCCGCCTCCATCTCCACCATCGACAGCTTTTATCAGGACCTCTTGCGCTCGGAGAAGGACCGGATCGGACTGCCCGCCTCCCTGCGCCTGACCGACAGCGCGGAAACGGACCCCCTCCTCGACGAAACGCTGCTCTCCGAGGAGGCGCTCCGTTTTGAGAAAAACGACGCCGATTTTATCGCGCTGGTCGGCGTCTTTGCCGATTTCCGCGGAGAAGGACGGTTCCTGCCCGCGATGCGCTCTCTTTACACCGCGCTGCGCACCCTGCCGGAGGGGTGCTCCCGTCTGACCCGCTTTGCCGAAGAGGCGGAGGCGGCGGACGGCGAGCTCTTTCAAACGGAGGCGGGCCGGGTCCTCTCCGACGCGCTCGCCTCGGACTGCCGTCTCTGGCGCGCGCGCTTCGAGCGCGCGCTGGAAACGATGGAAAAAGACCACCCCTACCGCCCGGCCGCCGAGGCGGAGGCGGCGTTCCTTACGACCTTTGAAAGCGCCCTGTCGGAAAGCTACGCGACGGCGGCGGCGGCGCTGCGCTCCCGCGCCGCCGTTCCCCTCGGGTCAAAGCGCAAGGGCTTTGACCCGGAGCTGCGCGCGCTTTTCAAGACCTTTATCGACGGATACCGCGACGCGATCAAAAAGATCGGGCTCCGGTACTTTGCGCAGACCGGGGAGGAGGCGCGGGAGACGATCCGCCGCGGAACGGCGCTTCTGCGCGCGCTCGCGGACTTCCTCTCTGCCGTGGAAGCGCGGATGGAAAAAGCGAAGCGGGAGAAGGGGATCTGCGACTTTTCCGACGTCTCCCATTACGTTTTGCGCATCCTCTACCGCGAGGACGGCACGCTCAGCGACACGGCGCGCTCGATCGCGGCGTGCTACGACCGGATCTACATCGACGAATACCAGGACGTCAACCCGATGCAGAAAAAGATCTTTGACGCCCTCTCCCGCCAAAACCGCTTTATCGTCGGGGACGTGAAGCAGTCGATCTACGCCTTCCGCGGCTCGGATCCCTCGATCCTCGACTCGCTGCGCCGCGAGGCGGCGGACCCCGGGCGGGGGATCTCCTCCGTCTTTATGGCGGAAAACTTCCGCAGCAGCGAGACGATCCTCGACTTTGCGAACGCCGCCGTCGCGCCGCTTTTTGCCGGCGGTTCCTTCCTCTACACCAAAGAAGACGAGCTGGTCTTCGGCGGCGCCGCGGGCGTGCCGGAGCGCGGGAGCGCCGCGCCCGTTACCGTCCTCCTGCGCCCCGACGCCGATCCTCCGAAAAACGAAAAACAGCGGCGGCAAGAGGAGGCGCGCGCCGTCTGCGATGAGATCGAGCGCCTCGTCCGGGAGGAAAAAAAGGCGGACGGCTCCCCCTTTACCTGCGGGGACGTTGCCGTGCTCTTCCGGCGGGATATTCAGGCCGCCGCCCTGACGCGGGAGCTGGACGCCCGCGCTCTCCCCTACACGACGCAAAAACCGAAGGACCTGTTTGAAAGTCCGCACGTTTCCCTCGCCGTTTCCCTTCTTGAGGCGGTCGACAACCCGCTGCGGGACATCCCGCTGGCGTCGGTCCTGCTCTCCCCGCTCTTTTCCTTTTCGGCGGACGAGTTTTTCCGCCTCTCGCAGACAAAGCGTCCCACCCTTTGGGAAAAGCTGTGCGCCCGAAGCGGGGAGGAAAGCCCGCTCGGCGAAAAGGCGAAACGCGCCGCCGACACGGTCAACGCCCTGCGCGAGCGCGCCCGCCGCACGCCCACAAGCGACTTGGTGCGTTCGCTCTTCTTCGACTCCGGGACGCGCGCGGCGCTGGCCGCCGCCTCGGACGCGCCGCCCGCCGCGGTCAGCGCCGATCTCGGCGCGCTCTACCGGCTGGCCTGCTCCTATCCCGCCGACGCGGGCAAGGGGCTCGGCGGTTTTACCGAATATCTGGAGCGGGAAAAAGCAAGCGGCCTCTCCCGCGCGCTCTCCCTCCCCGACGAAAACAGCGTCCGCCTGATGACGATCCACGGCTCAAAGGGACTGGAGTTTCCCGCCGTTTTCCTGATCGGATGCGGCAAAGACCCCGATCCGAAAGAGTCTTCCGTCTTTTCCTACTCTCTTTCCGCCGGCGCCGCGACCGCCGTACCGGACGTCCGCGGTTTTCTGAAGATCGAAAACCCGCTGCGCCAGGCGCTCTCCTTTGCGCAGAAACGCCAGAGCTCGGAGGAGGAAAAACGCCTTCTCTACGTGGCGCTGACCCGCGCGAGGGAGCGTCTCTGCCTCTCCGCCCCGACGACGGAGAAGATCCGCGAGAAGGCGAAAACGGAGCGCTTTTTCGCTCCCATTCCCTGCCCCGGGCTCTTTGAGAGCAGGATCCTTTACGCCGTAACGGCGGCGCTCGCCTGCCCTGACCTTGCCCGGATCCTCGTCGGGTCCGGGGAGGAGGCGGAGGAAACGCTCCGCCCGGCCGCAGAAGCCCCCGCCCCCGTCCGGATCCCGGACGCCGGGCTTGAAGAAAAACTGATAAATCGCCTCGCCTTTTCCTACCCCGACGCGTTTCTGACCCGGATCCCCGCGAAGCTCTCGGTCTCCGAGCTTTCCCCGTCCGTTCTCGACGAGGCCTCTCCCCTTCTCCCCGACCCCGAGGGAAGCGACCCCGTCCTGCGCCCCGACCAAACGGCGCTCGCCTTTGAGGACGCGCCCGCCTTCCTCTTGGGAGAAAAGAAGGTCGGCGCGGCGGAAGCGGGCACGGCGACCCACCAGTTTTTGCAGTTCTGCCGGTTTGAACGCGCCGAAAACACCGGCGCCGCGGAGGAGGGAAAACGCCTTTTTGCCGACGGTTTCCTCACCGAGCGGCAACTCGGCGCTCTGCGCGTCGGGGAGTTAGACGCTTTCTTTGCCTCGCCGTTCTACGCAAGACTCAAAGCGGGCCGGGACCTGCGCCGGGAGTTCCGCTTCAACTGTTTTCTCCCCGCGCGAATGCTGACGACCGACCCCGCGCTGAAAACCTCGCTCGGCGGGCGCGAGCTCGCCGTGCAGGGGGTGATCGACGGCTTTTTCCTCGAGGGGGAGGACGTGATCCTCTTTGACTACAAGACCGACCGTCTTCCCGCCGGTATAAGCGAGGAGGAAGCTCTCTCGCTCTTTTCCGAGCGGTACGCCTGGCAGCTCTCCTGCTACGCCGCCGCCCTGCGCCGCATCTACGGCAAACCGGTCGCGGACGCCCTGATCTACTCCACCGCGCTCGGACGCGCCTTTTCCCTCCGGGAGAGGCTGACCGAGGCGTAACGTCGCAGATTGTTTACAAAAAACACCTTGTAAAACGGGAAAACGCCGTTATATAATAGCAGTATGTTTGGATATGTGAAAGCGTTTCCGCCGGAGCTCACCCTGCGGGAATACGAACTGTACCGCGCCGGCTACTGCGGCGTCTGCCGCGCGATGGGCCGGTGCAACGGCTGCGCCTCCTGCGCCGGGCTGACGTGGGACTCGGTTTTCCTCTTTTTCGTACGCACCGCGCTGACAAAAGATCCGTTTGAAGTGAAAAAGATCTTCTGCCTTCTCCACCCCTTCAAGCGCCGGCAGGCGGTCTTCTCCACCCCGCAGATCGACTACGCGGCGCGGGCCAGCGCCGTTCTGATCCACGGAAAACTGCAGGACGACAAAGCGGACGAACGGGGCGTAAAAAAGCTGCGCGCCTCCCTTTTTCTCCCGCTCGCCTCCCGCCACAAAAAGCGGGCGGATCTGCCGGAGCTGGAACAGCGCTGCGCCGCGATCCTCGCCAAGCTCGCCGAGACCGAGCGGGAGCGACCCGCCTCCTTCGACCTGCCCGCTTCCCTCTCCGGCGAGCTGACCGCCGAGGTGTTTTCCTACGGACTGCCAACGGGGAGCGCCGAGGAGCGGCTTGCGCGGGAGATCGGCTTCCACACGGGAAAGTTCGTCTACGCGGCAGACGCGGCGGACGACTTCCTCGCCGACCGGAAGGCGGGGCGCTACAATCCCTACGCCGCCCTCTTCGGCCGCGGCACGCTGACCGAGGAGGATAAAGAGGGGATCTTCGACGGGATCCGGTACGAGCTTGCCGCGATCGAACGCGCGCTCGCTCTGATCGACTTTTCCGGCATCGCCGGGATCGGGCGTATCCTCTCCAACGTCGTCGGCGAGGGGATGCTCCGCACGGCGCAAACGATACTGACGGACGAAAAACGCTCCGGCAAGACGGAGGAATAAATGAACGACCCTTACAAAGTACTCGGCGTAGACCGCTCCGCGAGCGACGCGGAGATCAAAAAGAAATACTACGCGCTCGCGAAGAAATACCACCCCGACAATTACACCGACAGCGATCTCGCCGACCTCGCCGGGGAAAAGATGAAGGAAGTGAACGAGGCGTACGACGCGATCCAGAAGGAACGCGCCGGCGGCTCCTCCTCGTCCTCCTCGGGGAGCTATCAGGGCGCCTCCTCCTTTGCGGAGGCGCGCCGGAAGATCAACGAGGGACGCTTTGCCGAGGCGGAGCTGTTCCTCGCCTCCGTTCCCGCCGCAAACCGGAACGCGGAATGGAACTACCTGATGGGCGTGCTCTATCTGCGCCGCGGCTGGGCGTCCGACGCCGCGAAATACTTTGACACGGCCTGCTGCATGGACCCGGATAATCCGGAATACCGCCGGGCCAAACAGATGATGAACAACGGGGCGTTCGGCGGGGCCGGCGCCTACTCCTACGGGGAGGGCGCCGGACAGAGCTACCGCCGCGCAAGCGACGGCGCCGACTTCTGCACCATCTGCAACACCCTGCTCTGCGCCGACTGCTGCTGCGAGTGCATGGGCGGGGATCTGATCCGCTGCTGCTGATATGAAAAAAACGAAACTGCTCGCGCTTTGCGCGGTGCTGGCCGCTCTTTCCGCCGTTTTTCTGATCCTCGGATCCCTCATCGACACGCTGACCTTCGCCGTCGCCGCTCTCGCCGCGCTGCCGGTCCTGCTCTTACTCGCCGAGTTCGGCGCTCCCCCCGCGCTCGGCTGTTTTCTCTCCGCCGGGGTCCTCGCCCTCATCCTCGCGCCCGCCAAGGGCGCGGCGCTCTCCTTTCTTTGCTTTTTCGGCGCTTACCCCTTTTTCAAGCGGATCGCGGAAAAACAGCCGCGCCTCCCGCGCGTTCTGCTGAAATGCGGCGTCTGCGCCGCGGCGCTCCTCCTCTACGGGGCGCTCTCTCTCTTCGTTTTTGCAGCGGAGCTGCCGGAAAACGCCGCGCTCTGGCTTACCGCCTTCGCGCTGCTCGCCGCCGCCGCCTTTTTCCTCTACGACCGGGCGCTCTCTCTCTTTCTGCGGCTCTACGCCGCGCGATTCCGCCCGCGGGTGCTGAAATTCCTGAGAAAGTGAAAAGCGATGAAACGTCTGATTTCTTTTCTGCTCCTTTCTTCCCTGCTCCTCCTCTCCGCCTGCGCGGCGGGACCCCCGAACGTCACGGAGGAGCTTTCTTCTGCACCCGCCCCGGAAACGGCCCCTGAGACCGAGCCGGAGACCGCCGCCGAAACGGAGCCGCCGGAGCCGGAGGCGGGCTTTACCGTCGTCACGGGCGCGTGCGCGACCAGCGCGACGGGCGTTACCTCCGAAAAGGCGAATTCTCTGGCCCTTTACACCCGTCCGTTTACCGACGGGACGGCGACGGGAACGCTGACGCCCGGGACCGTCTCGAAGACCGGGGTCATCTTCCGCGTCTCCGACGATCTCCGGTCTTACTATTTTTTCGGGATCAACGACTCTAAACAGGTCTTCCTCTCCCGCGTGGAGAACGGCAAGGAGACGGTCGTCAGCGCGATGGCCGTTTCCGCCGGGTATAACGGCACCGACTCCCGCAGCCTCCGCATCACGGCGAAAGACGACCTCTTTTACTGCTATCTCAACAACAACTGCTACGTCTGCTTCCGGGACCCGGAGCCGCTCTCCGGCACGGGGATCGGCTTCCGGACGACCGTTGCCGGAGCCAAGCTCGCCGGGTTTTCCTTAAAGAAAAACGTGACGGAACCGCTGAAAGCGGACGTCCTGATCTGGGGGCACTCCCACATGCAACTCTGGAGTCAGAGCAAGTCGCATCTCGCCTCCCTCGGCTCGGTGCAGAACTTCGGCGTCGGCGGGTCCGGCACCGTCTACTGGATGACGATGATCGACGAGCTCTGTTCCTACGAGCCGAAATACATGATCGTGATGATCGGCTCCAACGACTACGCATCCGCCTCCGCCGCCAAGATCACGGAGCGGACCTTCTCGATCCTGGAGGAGATCCGCGGGCGGCTGCCGGAGGTGAAGATCGTCCTGCTGACCGAGTTTTTGCAGCCGACGCGGCTGGAATACACCGACAAGGTAAACGAACTCAACGCCCGCTACAAGGCGCTGGCCGCCGAGCAGAACGATCTGGCGATCGCCGATCTTTACGACGTGGCGCTGGACAAAAACGGCGCTTTTGACAAATCCCGCTTCCGCGACTCCTACCACCTGAAGGAAACGTACTATACCGAGGTGCGGGACCGGGTCCTCGCCGCCGCCAAAACCTTCGGCCCGCGGGAGGGCGCCGAGGGCTTCGACGTGCTCTCCGGCTCCTTCCGGACGGACGACGGCTTTCTCTCCTCCGCCGCCGGCTCCCGGATGCTGAAAAGCGGCGACCGGGTCGCCAAAGGGGCGGTCGGCGCGTCCGTTACCCCCTCGGAAAAAACCGGGATCCTCTTCGCCGCCGACGAGACCGGCTCCTCCGCCTACCTCTTCTCTCTGGAAAACGGCGTCCCAAAGCTGGAAAAGAACGGCGCCCTCCTCGCCGCCGGCAACGCGCTGAAGGGAGAGGCTCCTTACGCGATGCAGGTGCGCTTTGCCGACGGGCTGATCGAGTGCCTGTGCGACGGCGCCGTCTGCCTCTCCGCCCGCGACGCCGCGCCTCTTACCGGAGACCGCTTCGGCTTTTACGCCGCGGGGCAGGACGCGAAGTTTGCCCGCGTCTCCTTTGAAGAGACGGACGGGGACGGACGCTACGTCTTCCCGCTCGGGGACAGCGCGGCGTGGACCGTCGAAACGGACGCAAGCGGGAACACGACCTACGTCTGCAACACGCCGGCCGCGCCCCTGATGTTCGACGGGATCCTCTTTGACGGCGGGACGGTCGAGTTCGATATGACGGTCGTATATGACTCCCTGGACACGAATTATTACCGCTATAAAGCGGCGACGGGCGTTCTCTTCGGGGCGGAAAGCCTGACGGTAGACCACTCCACCGGGACCTTCTACGTCTTCGGCCGCTGCCCGTGGGGGACCTGCACCGGTTACAGCAAGCACCGCGAGCCGGGCGCCGCAAAATCGACCTTCCACTGGGAGGACACGAACAAATCCAAGACGAAACTCGCGGTAGGACGGGAATACCACTACAAGATCGTCTGGAATCCGGAGAAAAACAACGTGACCCTCTCCGTGGACGGCAAGCTCTTCTCCGTTTCCCCGCTTGACTACGCGCTGGACGGCCGGTACGTCGGGCTTTGCTCGGACGTGATCGGGACCCGGTACCGCAACGTCGTCTTCTCTCCCGAGGTATCCTGAAAAAAGAAAAAAGGCGCGGGGAAAACCGAACGGTTTTCCCCGCGTTTTTTCGTTTTCAGCGGTCGACGAGGATCAGATCCTTCAGCTTCATCAGCCGCGTGGTATTGCCGCGCTCGTTTTCGTCGAGCTTCATCGAGATCCGTTTGATCTCCGTTTCGTACTGCGGGATCATGATATACTCCAGCGCGTTGACGCGGCGGCGGGTACGCTCGATCTCCTCGGCGAGGAGAAGCGCCGTCTTCTCCCGCTCGGCAAGCAGGATCAGATCGGGCAGCAGCCGCGAGAGCGCGGCGACCGCCTCGTCGAGCTCCCCGGAGGTAAAGGCGAGGCCGTAGCCCGGCTCCCCCTCCGCTCCGGTCGAGAGAATGTCCGCCTGAAAGACGGGCACGGTAACCGACATCGTGTTCGCGTAGGAAACCTTCAGCTCCGCGCGTTTTTTCGGGATCGCCAGCGCCTCCCGCAGAAAACGGGGATCGGTGGTCGCGGCGGCGGCGGAAAAGGAGCGGTTGATCGCGTCCAGCTCCGTTTCGACCCGTTCGCGCAGTTCCTTGTTTTCCCGCACGGCGAGGAGAAAACGCCGCATCAGTTCGTCGCGCTTGTCCTTGAGCAGCTTGTGCCCCCGGCGCGCCGTGGTGAGCCGGCCCTTGAGCTTTTTCAGCTCCATGCGGGTCGGGTTGACGTGTGCCATCGCCATCGCTTACGCTCCGACCGAGCCGCTGCCGGTCTCTTCTTCCTTCTTCGGCCAGTACCGCTCCAAAATCTCCGGCTTGATGCGCTTCATCTCGCTCTTCGGCAGGATGGAGAGCAGCTGCCAGCCGAGATCGAGCGTCTCTTCGATGCTCCGGTCCTCGGTAAAGCCCTGGTTGACGTAGCGCTTTTCAAATTCATCGGCAAACTTGGCGTAGAGCCGGTCGACCGGCGTCAGCGCCGCCTCTCCGAGCACGACCATCAGCTCCTTTGCCTCCTTGCCGCGGGCGTAGGAGGAGAAGAGCTGGTTCATCGTCCCGGCGTGATCCTCGCGGGTCTTCCCTGCTCCGATCCCCTTGTCCTTGAGACGGGAAAGGGAGGGGAGAACGTCCACCGGCGGCAGATAGCCCTTGCGGTAGATCTCGCGGGAGAGGATGATCTGCCCCTCGGTGATATACCCGGTCAGATCGGGGATCGGGTGCGTTTTGTCGTCCTCGGGCATCGAGAGGATCGG
Organism: Clostridia bacterium; assembly: GCA_017450965.1. Classification (GTDB taxonomy): domain Bacteria; phylum Bacillota; class Clostridia; order Oscillospirales; family CAG-272; genus RUG12395. Next base: position 69,856 of record JAFSSQ010000089.1, on the reverse strand, counting down.
GATCATCGTGATCGAGCCCTCGCAGCCGACCTTCCGGCCGGCGCGCTCGTACATCGTGGCAAGGTCGGTATAGAGGTAGCCGGGATAGCCGCGGCGCCCGGGGACTTCCTTACGGGCGGCGGAGACCTCGCGGAGCGCCTCCGCGTAGTTGGTGATATCCGTCATGATGACGAGGACGTGCATCCCGCAGTCAAAGGCGAGATACTCCGCCGCGGTCAGCGCCATACGGGGCGCGGAAATGCGCTCGATGGCGGCGTCCGAGGCGAGGTTGATAAAGAGGACGGTGCGGTCGATCGCGCCGGTGCGGCGGAAATCGGAGATGAAGAAATCCGCTTCCTCAAAGGTGATCCCGATCGCCGCGAAAACGACGGCGAACGGGCTGTCCGTGCCGCGGACCTTCGCCTGCCGGGCGATCTGCGCCGCGAGGTTGGCGTGCGGCAGACCGGAGCCGGAGAAGATCGGCAGCTTCTGCCCGCGGACGAGGGTGTTGAGTCCGTCGATCGTGGAGACCCCCGTCTGGATGAACTCCGAGGGATAGTTGCGCGCCGCCGGATTGATCGGCGTACCGTTGATATCAAGCGTTTTTTCGGGGATCAGGCGGGGTCCGCCGTCGATCGGTTCGCCCATACCGGAGAACACGCGCCCCAGCATATCGCGGGACACGGGCAGCTCCACGCCGTGGCCGACAAAGCGGACCTTACTCTCCGCGAGGTTCATCCCGGCGGAGTTCTCAAAGAGCTGAACGAGGACGTTCGAGCCGTTGATCTCCAGCACGCGGCAGCGGCGGACCGAGCCGTCGGGAAGTTCGATCTCCCCCAGCTCGTCGTATTTGACGCCGTCCACCTGCTTGACCAGCATCAGCGGGCCGGCTACTTCTTCGATCGTCTTGAATTCGCGTACCATTTATCTGTCTCCTTCCGTCAGGGCGGCAAGCTCGGCGTCGATCTCTCCGTCGATCGCGGCGTACGCTTCGCGGTACGCCTCCTCGGGGGTCGACTTGGCGCGTCCGATCTTTTCGCGGACCGGGAGAACGGCGACCTTTTCCACGTCCGCGCCCTTGCCGATCGCCTCCTTCGCCTTGTCGTAGAAGGAGAGGATAAGCGACATCAGCGCAAACTGCTTGGGGAGCGAGGTGTAGCTGTCTCCGTCCTCAAAGGCGTTCTGCTGCAAGAAGTCCTCGCGCACCGAGCGGGCGACCTCCAGCGTCAGCCGGTCGGAAGCGGAAAGGGCGTCCACGCCGACGAGCTTGACGATCTCGTCGAGCTCGCTTTCGGTCTGCAGGATCGTCATCAGACGGCCGACGTTCTTCATCCAGTCGCGGGAAACGTTTTCCCCGAACCAGGGGTCGAGCCGGTCCTTGTAAAGCGAATAGGAATTGAGCCAGTTGATCGCCGGGAAGTGGCGCCGGTAGGCGAGTCCCGCCTCCAGGCCCCAGAAGACCTTGACGATACGCAGCGTTGCCTGCGTAACGGGCTCGGAAATATCGCCGCCCTGCGGCGAGACGGCGCCGATGGCGGACAGCGTGCCGCCGCGGCGGTCCTGCCCGAGGCAGACGACCTTGCCGGAGCGCTCGTAGAACTGAGCGAGACGGGAGGTGAGATAGGCGGGATAGCCCTCCTCGCCCGGCATCTCCTCCAGACGCCCGGACATCTCGCGCAGCGCCTCCGCCCAGCGGGAGGTGGAGTCCGCGATCACGGCGACCGAATAGCCCATATCGCGGAAGTATTCCGCGATCGTGATGCCGGTGTAGATCGAGGCCTCGCGCGCCGCGACCGGCATATCCGAGGTGTTGGCGATCAGGACCGTGCGCTTCATCAGCGACTCGCCGGAGCGCGGATCCTTCAACTCGGGGAACTCGCGCAGCACGTCGGTCATCTCGTTGCCGCGCTCGCCGCAGCCGATATAGATCACGATATCCACGTCGGAAAACTTGGCGAGCTGGTGCTGGACGACCGTCTTCCCGCTTCCGAACGGGCCGGGAACGCACGCCGTACCTCCCTTTGCGATCGGGAAGAGCGCGTCGATCACGCGTTGACCGGTGATCATCGGCTCGGCGGGCGGAAGCTTTTCCGCGTACGGACGGGCGATACGGACCGGCCATTTCTGGCAGAGGGTGATCTCCCGCTCCTTCCCCGCGCCGTCCGTCAGGACGCAGACCGCGTCGTCGACCCGGTAGTCGCCGGAAGCGATGCGTTTGATCTTTCCCTTCACGTTCGGGGGGACCATGATCTTATGCAAAACGAGCTCCGTTTCCCGGACGGTGCCGAGAACGTCCCCGCCGGTAACTTCGTCCCCTTCCGCCGCGGACGCCTCGAAATGCCAAACCGTCTCGCGGGAGAGGGCCGGCTCGTCGACGCCGCGCAGGAGGTTGGTGCCGTATTTTTCAAAGAGGGTGCCGAGCGGACGCTGGATCCCGTCGTAGATGTTCCGGATCATCCCGGGTCCGAGCTCGACCGAGAGGGGCGCGCCGGTGGAAACGACGGCGTCCCCGCGCCCGATCCCGGCGGTCTCCTCGTAGACCTGGACGGAGGCGCGGTCCCCGTGCATCTCGATGATCTCGCCGATCAGCTTTTTTTCGCCGACGCGGACCACGTCGAACATATTGGCCTGCCGCATCCCTTCCGCGATGACCAGCGGCCCGGAAACTTTGACGATTCTTCCTTCAACCATTGTTTTGCACACACGCGGAGCGTGCGTTTCCTTTCTTGTGGATATTCGGACTTACTTGAAGAGGATATCCGCGCCGACGGCGCGCTCCACGGCGCTCTTCAGCGCCGCCATCCCGACGCCCTGACTGCCGCCCGCACCCGGTACGGTGATCACGGCGGGGATCGCCTTGGACTTGTAGGCCTCGATCGCGTCGCGGGCCGCCTCGGCGTATTTTTCGGTAATGAAGATCACGGCGCAGCCGTTTGCCGCCAGCATATGGACGGCGCCCGCCGCTTCCTCTCCGTCGCGGACCTCCGCGACCTCAAACCCGAGAGCGAGGAATCCGAGCACGCTGTCCCGATCCCCGACGGCGCCTATCCTATACATAACAGTCCCTCAATCTTTCCCGGATCAGGTCGGCGGGAAGGCCGGAGGCCTTCATCGTACAGACGATCCGGATATTCTTGGCGGCCGTTTCCGCCGCGCCCGCGTACGCCGCGAGGACGGCGGCGCCGAAGGGCTGGTACTTCGTCTTTTTCAGTTCGGCGGTCAGACGGTCGTCGCAGGCTCGCTCGAGCGTCTCGGGCGTTCCGTTTTCCACCGCCGCGGCGAGCGCGCGCTCGCCGTGCCGGGAGAGGACCTCCGCCAAAGCGGGCAGTCCCCCGCCGCAGGCCTGCGCCAGTTCTTCGGTCGGGATATTCCCTCCGGGAACGAAAAACCGCTTGAGATAGGCTTCCGGCGCGGGAAGCGCCTCCCCCATCCGGATCGTGCGGGCGGTGCAGCGGATATGGTAAAGGTCGATCCGCAGGCGGATCAGAGAATGCAGAAACGGCTCCCGCTCGGTAGAGGCGAGCATATCGGCAAAGCAGGCGCGGTCGATGGGGATATCCACGCTCTGCGGGTCTCCCGTCCGGGCGAAGTCCTCCGCCGCCGTCTCCGCCGCTTTTTTCATCGCGGGCGGAAAGGCGGAAAAGTCTTTTGTCTTGACCGCGTTCCGGACGTCCGCCGGGGGGACCGTCCCGCAGGAAAAGAACATTCCCTCGGGTTCTCCCTCTCCGGCGGCGGCCGTTTTCAGGCAGGCCTTGAGATCGTTTGCGTCGTAGGGATAGAGGAGATAATCGAACAACCCCTCCACGGGGGAAAGACGGCGCACGAGCGCGGCGGCGTCCTGCCAGACGGCGGCGAGCGTGCGGTCGAGATCGAAGCGTCCGCCCTCCCCGTCCGTTACGGGAACGACCCCGCATTCGCCGAGCAGCCGGCAGATCTCCTCGAGAGACTGCGCGTCCGCCATCCGCTCGAAGCGCTCCCGCGCGATCCCCTGTCCCTCCTTGGCGCGCAGCAGCGCGCTTGCGTAGAGAAATTCGGTATCCGCGATCGGCATGATTACTCCTTCGTATCGGAAAAGAGGAGGTCGCTGACGCGCGCTTCGCTCTTTTCCCGTTCGCTTGCGAGGAGGACGGGCAGGGTGCAGTTGGTCTCGATCTCCCCGCACCGCAGGATCAGCCCTCCCTCCGTTTTTTCCGGGCGATCGGACAGCCGGAGCTTTTTCAGCGTTTCCTCCGGCAGCCGTCCGGCGTACTCCGCGGCAAAATCGGAGAGGAAGGAGGCGCCGACCTTTTTGCCGTCCTCCCCTGAGAGGACGACGACGTAGGCGTCGCAGGAGGGGACCTCCTCCTCGCCGTAAGCGCGGCGAAGGTACGCGTCGTTTTCTTCTTTCTGTTTGAGCGCGTGATAAAGCAGCGAGAAAAGGAAGCTCCGGTACTCTCCGGCGGGCAGGGAGCGGAAATATTCCGCCGCCGCCTCGTAGCAGGAGGCGACCGCCTCGGCCTTTGCCTCGAGGAGGATCCGGCGGCGCGCCATGGAGGCGCCGGAGGCGCTCCGCAGCTCGGCCGCTTTTTCTTCTTTTCCCGCGTCGTCGCGCGCGGCGGCGAGAAGGAAGTCCGCGCGGCTCCGGTAGCTGTCGAGGATATCGGCGACCTGCCGCTTTCCTTCCTCTTTTGCGGAAAGGGCGGCGGACTCCGCTTCCTCGAGGATCCTCGCGGTTATGGTTTCAACACCGTTCATGTGGTTATCCTTTCGGGATCGGCGGGATTTACGCTTTGAAGAAGAGGACGAGCAGGAGAGAGATCAGGACGGCGAAGATCGCGTAGGTCTCCACGAGAGCGGAGGAGGTGATCGCTTTACCGACCTGGTCGGGGCGCTTGGCGATCAGGTTGATGCCGGAAGCGGCGACCCGCGCCTGACGGATGGCGGAAAAGTATCCGACGAACGCGATCGGCAGCGCCGCCGCGAGCAGATACCCGCCCTGGCCGAGGTCAAGGTGCATCGGAGCGGCGCTGAGCGCGCCGGTCTTGAAGATGATCAGAAACGCCGTGATCAGTCCGTAAATGCCCTGTGTGCCGGGGAGCGCCTGCAGAAGCAGAGCTTTACCGAACATCGAGGGGTTTTCGGTCAGAAGGCCGGAGGACGCCTCGCCGACGAGGGAAACGCCTTTGGCGCTGCCGAGGCCGGGCAGGATCGTGGCGAGCGCCGCGCCGAGAAAGGCGAGGTTGTTGCCGGAAAACACGTGGGAAAGCAGTTCAACGAAGGTCATAATTCTTTTTCTCCTTATTTTATTCTATCTTGTTCTTATCGCGTCAGCGGTCGGCCGCCGTCTCCGGCGGCTCCTCCGCATACTCGCTTGAAACCGTGAGCGGAGAGAACGGTTCGCCCCCGTCCTCGAAAAACTTGCCGAAAAACTCGATGTACTGCAACCGGCTCGTGTGGACGAAGGTGCCGAGCAGGTTGATCGCCAGGTTAAGCAGATGTCCGAAGAGGAACACGAGGATCATCACGATAAAGCCCATCACGCTCGGCCCGCCGATGGTGGCAAGGATGTTGACGACCTGGCCGACGACGGCGGAAGCAAGCCCGAGCGCCATGATCCGCGAGTAGGAAAGCAGATCGGACGCGTAGTTGATCAGTCCGTAGAGACTGCCGAGTCCCTTGACGAGTTTCATCAGGACGTTCTTTTCGTTTCTTCCCTGCGTCAGGACCATCGCGGCGACGCCGGCGATCAGCACCCATTTGCCGAAGGAAACGCCCGCGGCAAAGAGTCCGATCCCCGCAAAGAGGAGCCACGGACTGCCGATATCAAAGATCGCGTCCAGCGTGTGGCCGCGCCGGATCATCATATAACCGCGCACCGCCATACCGGCGATCAGATGGACGGCGCCGACGCCGAGGGAAAGCAGGAGAAAGCCCATCGGGTTCTGCAGCGGGTCAAGCATGAGCGCGAGACTCTCCGGCGCCCGGATCCCGAGCATATTGTTCATCAGCTGCAGCGGGAAATCTCCGAAATAAGACCCGAGCAAAACGCCCCATACCATACAGGAGAGGCCGCACCAGCCGAACATGGCGAGGAAACGCTTCATCGTCTCCCCGAGCGGCAGGAGCTTGACGGCGAGCAGGCAGACAAGGGAGAGGACGAAGCCGTATCCCGCGTCGGCGAACATCAGCCCGAAGATGAGGATATAAAAGATCCCCATGACCGCGCTTGGATCGTAGCTGCCGTAAAGGGGGTAGGAATACATCCCCATCACCCACTCGAAATTGGAGAAAAAGCTCTTGTTTTCGAGCAGGACGGGAGGCTCGTCCTCCTCCGTCGGGTCGGTGAGTTCATAGGCGCAGCCGTAGAGTTTGAGCACGGCCTCCGCCCTTTCGGCGTTCTTTTCCGGCACCCAGCCGGAGAGCAGATCGGTACGTTCCGTTCCCGCGAGGCCTCCGGCCGCGTCGAGCGCGGCAAGCGAGGTCTTTTGCAGATCGGAGAGGATCTCCGTATCGGCGATATCCTCCGCGAGGAGAGCGAGACGGTCCTTGAGCGTCCTTTCCTCTTCGGCGAGAGAGTCGAGACGGCGCTGCGCGCGCTCCCCCTCCTCTGCCGGCGTATCCTTCATCTCCCGGAACGCCGCGCGCAGAAACCCGTGCGCGGAGAGGATGCGGGAGACCTCGTCGTCCGCATCCTGATGGCAGAGGACCGCAACGTAGAGGGCCGTGCTGTCGGCGCCGATCTCCTCCAGCATCGCGCTGTGAGCGGAGAGCTCGCCCGAGATCAGGGGGAGCTGCGTGCCGGCGGGAAAGCTGCCGGTAAACACCTCGGCAAGGCGGGTGGCGGTAAAGGAAAGCGGCATATCGTACGCCTTCCACGCGCGGCAGAGAGCAAGATCGCCCTCGGTGCGGGCGCGTTCCGCTCCGATCTCCGCCAGTCTGCGGCGGATCTCCCCGGCTGCGCGGACCGTTTCCTTCGCTTTGTCCGCCCGGCCGGATCGTTCAAACTCTCCGAGATCCGCGCGGATCGGAGGGGAAAAGAGCGATTTTTTTGCTTTGGAATACGGGTGGAGCAGCTCCAGCGCCTGCGTCGTGGCGGCCACGTCGCTCTCCAGAGCGGCGCGCCGCTCGTCGGGCGGAGAAAGGGTCAGCCCTCTCTCCTCCGCGCGGTTTTCTTCGGCGCGTTCCAGAGAAACGCATCGCAGCCGCATCAGTTTTTTGATCAGACGGTCCGTGTCCTCCCGCAGGCAGAACGCGGACAGCCGTTTCATTTTGCTTATTGCCATTGCGCGCGCACTCCTTCGCAGATCAGGCGGACGGCGTCTTCTTTCCGTCCCGCCGCGGCGGCGAGGAGCTCCTTTGCTTCCGCGCGGGCGTTTTCCTCCGCCTCGCGGATGTTTTGCTCCGCTTTTTCACGCGCGGCTTTCCGCGCGTCGGCACGGATCGTTTCCGCCTCTTCCTCCGCTTTGGCGCACAGGTCTTTTCCCTCCGCGTGCGCGGCGGCGAGAAGCGCCGCGATTTCCGCTTTCGACGCGGCGATCTTGTCCGCGGCCTTTTCTTCGGCCTCTCGGATCGTTTTGACTGCTTCGCTGATCACGGGTTCTCCTTCCTTGCCGATCGATGATCGTTTCAAACAAAAGCTCTTGCCTCGTAAGGCCTATTTGATTTATTATAGCACGCCGTTACTTTTTCTGCAATCTTTCGCGGCGGATTTTCTTGTCTTTTTTTGCGGTTTTTTCGCGCATTTTTGGTTTTTCGCCGCGGGCGAGGATCCCGCGGTCGGCAAGCCAGAGGTCGCAGGACGTTTCGCTTTTCTCTGCCCGACCGCGCACGAAGAGCGCGTATTCGACGGAAAAGACCAGCGCCGGGTGTCCGCGGACCGTCCGCTTTTCCCGCAGCGAGACCTCCAGCCGCGCGGCGGGACGGGAAAAGCGCTCGCGCGGAGAAAGGCGGCTTTGCTCGCAGGCGAGCCGCGCCGCGGGGAAAAGAAGCTCCTCCGCCTCCCGGAAAAAGCGCTCCGCGAGCGCAAGATAGAACGCGCCGATCGCCGCCCCGCCCCGCGCGCCCGAGACGGTCGGGATCAGGGCGAGCGCCTCCGCGCCCGTCTCCCCGCCCGGGAAGGGAAAAACGCGCAAAAGACGCTTTTTCTCCACCCGGATCTCCTCCGGCGGTGCTCCCGCCGGTTCTTTTTTTCTTTTTTTCATCGCGCACCGCCTTTCAAGGCAGTATATGCGCGAAAAGGGAAAAAACGACCGGCGCTTTCCGTCTTATCCTTTTCTCTTCCCTTTCCCGAACAGGGGGCGCAGCTCGGCGTAGGAGTAAAGCGAGCCGCAGATGAGAAGGGGACGTTTTTTTTCTTTCGCGGAAGTCAGCGCGGCGGAAAGCGCCGGAGCGGACGCCGGAAAGGCGTGCGCGGGAACGCCGTTTTCCTCGTATTCGCGGGCGAGAACGGCGGGATCGAGCGCGCGGGGATTCTGCGGCGGGAAGGTGAACGCCTCCTCCGCGAGGGGAGAGAGGAGACGCGCCATCGCGGCGTGATCCTTATCGCGCATCACGCCGGTGAGCAGCACCGGCCGCGCGCCGGGAAAATAATGCCGTACGCTCTCGCAGAGCGCGGCGATCCCCTCCGGGTTGTGCGAGCCGTCGAAGACGACGGTCGGACGGGCGGCGAGCCGCTCGAAACGGGCGGGCCATTTTGCGCGCCGGAGTCCCCGGCGCAGCGCCTCCTCTCCGACGGGAAAACCCCTCTCCGCGAGAAGGGGGAGCGCGTCGAGCACGGCGGCGGCGTTTTGAGGCTGATAGAGAGCGGAGAGACGGATCAAAAGGTCCTTTCTCTCCCCGTAATCAAAGACCGTCTCCCCGAGGACGGCGCGCTTGACGGAAAGGGATCCTTCGCGGGCGTAAACGAGGGGGCAGCCCTTCTCGGCCGCTTTTTTTGCGATGACGGCGGCGGCGGGCGTCCCCCGCGCGCAGCCCGAGAGGACGGGAACGCCCGGCCGGAAGATGCCCGCCTTTTCGGCGGCGATCTTTTCCTCGGTATCCCCGAGGATGGCGGTGTGATCGAGGGAAATACCCGTTACGACCGAGAGAAGGGGGGTCTCGATGACGTTGGTCGCGTCGAGCCGGCCGCCAAGTCCGACCTCCAGCACGACGGGGTCGCACTTTTTTTCCTTGAAATAGCAAAAGCCGATCGCGGTCACGATCTCAAACTCGGTAGGGGGATCCGCCATCCTGTCCGCCGCGCGTTTGACCCTCTCCGTGAGGCGAGCGAGGGTCTTGTCCCCGATCGGGCGGTTCCCGATCGCGATCCGCTCGTTGAAGCGGAGGACGTAAGGCGAGGTATACCGCCCGACGCGGTAACCCGCCGCCGTGAGAACGGAGGAGAGGATCGCGCAGAAGGATCCCTTGCCGTTGGTCCCCGCCACGTGGATGAAGCGGAGAGAGTCCTGCGGATCGCCGAGCAGGCGGCAAAGCTCCCGGATCCGGGAAAGCCCCGGGCGGCTGCCGAGGGAAGCGACCCGGCCGATATAGGAGAGGGCTTCTTCGTAGGTCATCATCGGTTTGTCCCGTCCTGTTTTTTCAGTCTCTCACAGAGCCGCGTGAGGAGCGGGATCAGGCAAAGCTGCAGCGCGGTGAGCGCAACGAACTGCGGGATCCGGGTAACAAAATACCCCCAATAGGTCTCTCTTCCGTACAGAACGGCGATCCAGAGCGTGTCGAGCGCGAGCCCGATCGCAAGGTTGGTCAGAAGGGCGGAAAGGAGAACGTGGGGAAAGAACTTCGGTTTCTTCCCGCTGAGGGCGAGCCCGAAGATCACGCCCTTGAGCGCCGCCGTGGCCGTGAAGCCGGGGAAATACGGCCCCCGGGGGAAGAGGATCGCCCCGAGCAGATCGGAAAAGCCCCAGACCGCGGCGCCGCCCGCCGGGCCGTAGAGAACGGCGGCGATCACGACGGGGACAAAGGTCAGGGTGATCTTGACGGCCTCGGTGAACACCACCGGGACGAAACGATCCAGAACGACCGCGAGCGCGATCAGCATGGCGGTCCGGATCATTTGAGCGAGAAAAGGTTTTTTGCGCATAAAAATACCTCCGCTTCATGACCCGTCATCACATCGGCAGAGGAAAAGGACTGCGAATGCAACAGCGGGATGCGGAAGACACACTGCCGCTTGCGCGTTCGTCCGCGGGACAACTCCCCGTCCCCGCGGCACTCAGACCTTCCGGTCAGCACGTATCTTCCTACTCTGTTCCGGCAGCGCCGGTACAATCAGTATAGCACGCAAAAAGACGGCGTGTCAAGGAGACTCGTTCACAAAAAAAGGTTGAAATCTTCTTTCTATCCGTATATAATAGATAAGACGATCCGAACGCGCCCGCCGAAAGGAGGAAACCGTGAAAAAAACCGTTTGTGTTCTGCTCGCGCTTCTGGCGCTGACCGCGGCGCTTGTCGCCTGCACGCCGGAAAGTCCGCCCCTGCCGCCGCTTACCGGAGACCCGGAGACCGCGGAAGCGACCGTTTCCCTCCCGGCGGAAACGCTCCCGGCGGAAAGCGCGCCGGAAACGGCGCCGGCGGAGACCGCGCCCGTCTCTTCTCCGAAGGAATACGTCTTCATCGTGGAGCCGGTCTACGACTATCCCGACGTGATCCCCGTTTTTGAGGCGATCTTCTTCGACGGGTTCCCCTACTTCAACGTCGCCGATCAGGACGCGGATCCCGCGATCCTTTCCTATGCCTACTACCGGGACGCCGAGGGACGCTACGGTCTGCTCGCCGCGGACGGCAGCGTCGCCGTCCCCGCGGAAAAGGAGATCAGCTGGTGCGGCGCCTGCCGGTCCTTCGTTGACCGCGACCACGTCTATTACGACAAGGATCTCCAGGCCGTGACGGTGAGAGGGCACGGCGGTCTCTCCCGGATCTTTTACGATACGAGCCGCGGCTCGGTCGCCGTGACGGAGCCGGACGGCGTCCGCTATCTCACCGCCAAGGATATTTCCTATTTTACCGGCGCTCTCCCCTGCCTTGACCTTTCGCGCGAGATCGAGGGGCAAACGCCCACCTTCCTTCTCCTTGTAGAAGGAAAGGCCGTTACCTCCCCCACTCTGACCTGCGCACGCGGATATTCCGACGGGCTGGCCGCCGCCGAAGAAAACGGCGAATGGTGCTACTATGACCAAAACGGCGGCACCGTGACGCACGAGACCAACCTCTACGCCGGCAGCTACCGCAACGGAGTCGCCGCCGTGAAAACGGCGGACGGCAAAGCCGGCTTCATCCTCAAGGACGGCACGCCCCTCTTCCCCTTCGACTTTGAGGAAGCGCGCACCTTCGCCCCGAACGGCGAGGCGTGGGTCAAGGTCGGCGGCAAATGGGGCAAAATCCGATACAGCGGCCGATAAGGCGACTTGTATAGATCATTTCATGTAAGGAAAGAAGGTTTTTTCATTGTCTGAACAGGAAAAACAGGAAAACGGCGCCCGCCGGGGCGGGATCTCGGTCGAAGCCGAGCATATCTTCCCCGTGATCAAAAAATGGCTCTATTCCGATAAGGAGATCTTTTTGCGGGAGATTGTCTCCAACGCGATCGACGCGGAAACGAAGCTGCGGCGCCTCGTCTCCCTCGGCGAGACCGAGGCGGATACCGACGCGCTGAAGGTCGAGGTGGCGCTCGATAAGGACGCGAAGACCCTGACCGTCTCCGACAACGGGATCGGTATGACCGAGGAGGAGGTGCAGAAGTACCTCTGCAGCATCGCGCTCTCCGGCGCGCTCGACTTTATCAAAAAGTACGAGGGCGAGGGAGAGGGCGCCGGCAGCGGGATCATCGGGCACTTCGGACTCGGGTTTTACAGCGCCTTTATGGTCGCCGACGCGGTGGACGTGTATACGAAATCCTTTACCGGCGCGCCTGCCGTGCGCTTCTCCTGCGACGCGGCGGGGCAGTACGAGATCGGGCCGGACGAACGGCAGACCGAACGCGGCACCACCGTCGTTTTGCACCTGAACGAGGAGGGAGAGGAATTTGCAAACGAGGCGCGGCTGCGCGAGGTCCTGGACAAATACTGCTCCTTCATGCCGGAGCCGATCTACCTCTCCTGCGGCGAGGAGCCGGAAGGGGAGGAGAAGGACGAAAAACCGGCGGAGTCGAAGCCGGTCAACGACACCGCGCCCCTCTGGCTCAAACCGGCATCCGAGTGCACGAAGGAGGAGTATACCGCCTTCTACCGCAAGGTGTTCGGCGACTGGCGGGAGCCCCTGCTCACCGTCCATATCAGCGCGGACTACCCGCTCAACTTCAAGGGGATCCTCTTCTTCCCCCGCAAGGAAAACGACTTTGAAAACGTCGAGGGGCAGATCAAGCTCTACTACAACCAGACCTTCGTCGCCGACAATATCAAGGAGGTCGTGCCGGAATATCTTCTGATGCTGCGCGGGGTGCTCGACTGCCCCGAACTGCCGCTCAACGTTTCCCGCAGTTACCTCCAGAGCAACGGATACGTGAAAAAGATCGCCGCTTTCATCGTCAAGAAGGTGGCGGATAAGCTCGTCTCGATGAAGGAAAACGACCGCGAGGGCTACGAGAAGATCTGGAACGACATCCGCCTTTTCACCGAATACAGCTGCATCTGCGACGAAAAGTTCTACGACCGCGCCAAGGACGCGATGCTCCTGCCGATGTGCGGCGGCGGGTACAAGACGCTCCCGGAATACCTGGAAGCGGCGAAAGAAAAGAACGAAAACAAGGTCTACTACGCGACCGACCCCGTCGCGCAGGCGCAGTTCGTCCGTCTTTACACCGACGGGGGGATCGGGATCTGCCTCTTTGACAAGTTCGTCGACACGCAGTATATCTCCTTCCTTGAAACGAAAAACGAAAAGGTGAAGTTCCTGCGCGTCGACGCCGACGCGGCGGGCGCGCTGAAAGCGGATGAAACAAAAGACGCCGGCAAGAACGAAGCGCTGGAAAAGCTCTTCCGGGAGCTCTCGCACAACGAAAAGCTCACCCTCGCCGCTGAAACGCTGCGCAGCGCGGACGTGCCCGCGATCCTCTCTCTCCCCGAGGAGAGCCGGCGCTTTGATGACATGATGAAGTTCTACGCCGCGGCGGGCAGCGGCGCGGCGATGCCCGCGACCGCCGCCGAAACGCTGACCCTCAACCTCTCAAACGAAACGGCGGCCGCCCTCTTTGCCAAAGAGACCTTTAACGGACGGGACCGGCTGCTCGCCAAACACCTTTACGCGCTGGCCGCCCTCTCGCAGAGAAAACTGTCCGCCGACGAGTTGGAGACCTTTCTCTCGGACAGCTACCGCCTTCTAACGATGATCCCGGAAAACGCAAGCGAACCGGAGGAAACGAAATGAAAACAATCCGATACAAAACGCAGGGCGTCTGCTCCCGGGCGATCGAGATCGAAGTGGACGACGACGGTGTGATCGTCTCCTGCCGCTTTGACGGCGGCTGCAGCGGCAACACGCAGGGCGTCTCCCGGCTGGTCGTCGGGATGAAGGCAAGCGAGGCGATCGACCGCCTCGGCGGGATCCGCTGCGGGATGCGCCCCACCTCCTGCCCCGACCAGCTGGCGCGCGCGCTGACCGAGGCGCTGTCCGGCAACGCGGTCGGCGTGTGAGAGAAGGAGACGCAATGGCACTGACAGAAACGGCAAAGCAGAATTACGAGAGATGGCTCTCTTTTGAAAAACTCGACCCCGAAACGCGCGCCGAGCTGGAGAGCATCCGGGGAAACGACGAGGAGATCCTCGGGCGGTTCTCCGGTTCCCTTTCCTTCGGGACCGCGGGTCTGCGCGGCGTGATGGCGGCGGGGACCGCGCGCCTCAACCGCTACACCGTCGCCCAGGCGACGCAGGGACTGGCGCGGCTGATCAAGAAAAAACGCGCCTCGGCAAGGGGCGTGGCGATCGCCTACGACTCCCGCAACCATTCGCGCGAATACGCGGAGATCGCGGCGCGGGTCCTTGCCGGCAACCGCATCAAGGTCTATCTTTTTGACGACCTGCGCCCGACGCCGGAGCTCTCCTTTGCGCTGCGGTATCTCTCCTGCATCGCGGGCGTCAACATCACCGCAAGCCACAACGCAAAGGAATACAACGGCTACAAGGCCTACTGGGAAGACGGCGCCCAGCTCCCGCCCGACCACGCCGCCGACGTGGCCGCCGAGATCGCCAAGATCGACGTTTTCGACGGCGTGAAGCTGGCAAACTTCAAACGCGCGCTCGCCTCCGGCCGGATCGAACTGATCGGCAGAAAGATCGACAACGCCTATCTGAAGCAGGTCCTCGCCGAGCGCGTCTCCCCTCCCGGGATCGACGAGGCGGCAAAGGATCTGAAGATCGTCTACTCCCCCCTGCACGGCGCCGGCTGGAAGCTCGTTCCCCGCGTCTTCCGCGAGATGGGGATCGGCAGCGTGGAGATCGTACCCGAGCAGGCAAAGCCGGACGGCGACTTTCCCTCCGTGAAACAGCCGAACCCGGAGCTGGCCGAGGTCTTTGTCCCCGGGATCGCGCTGGCGGAGAAGGTCGGCGCGGATCTCGTGATCGCGACCGATCCGGACTCCGACCGCGTCGGCGTGATGAGCCGCGGCAAGGACGGGACGTTTGCCCGCATCTCCGGCAACGCGATGGGCGCGCTGCTGCTTGATTATATCCTTACGGCGATGAAGGCGACGGGCGGGATCCCCACGGACGCCTACGCCGTCAAAACGATCGTCTCCACCGAGCTTTTCTCCGAGATCGCCAGACAAAACGGCGTGAAGGTCTACAACGTGCTGACCGGCTTCAAGTTCATCGGAGAGGTCATCAAAAAGCACGAAAAGGCCGGGTACGGGACCTATGTCCTCGGCTTTGAGGAAAGCTACGGCTATCTCAAGGGCACCTACGCCCGCGACAAGGACGCGGTCTGCGCCTCGATGCTGATCGCGGAGATGGCGGCCTTTTACCGGCAGAAAAAGATGACGCTCCTCGACGCGCTGGAGGATCTCTGCCGGCGTTACGGGTACTACGCCGAGCACACCGAAAACCTGGACTTTTCCGGCGCGGACGCGGCGAAACAGATGGCGGCCGTGACCGCCTCCCTCCGTCGGGAACCGCCGGAAGAGATCGCGGGCTCGAAGGTCGTTTCGGTCGGGGATTACCTCGCCGGAACGCTGACCGACCTGCGCACCGGAAAGCGCCTCCCGACCGGTCTTCCCTCCTCCGACGTGCTGCGCTACGAAACGGAGAGCGGGGACGTGATCCTCGTCCGCCCCTCCGGCACCGAGCCGAAGGTCAAGGTCTATCTGCTCGTCTCCGCAAAGACGAAACCCGCCCTCGACAAAAAACTCGCCGCCTGCCGCGCGGCGATCCCCGCCCTCGTCCGGGCTTAAAAAACGGCAAACCGAAAAAGAGAGGAGCGATCCGCTCTTTTTTCGTCAATCTGATAAAAAACAGGAGTTTTCTCTTTTGAAACGTATATGGGGTAAAAAGAAAAAGCGGAGGCGACGCGTTATGGAAAGAAAAAAGTTGAAAACAGCAGGACTTGTTTTGAGTTTTTTGCTCGTTTTGGGTCTCTTCGGCTGTCGGCAGGCAAAGAAGGAAAACGGCGGCGCGGACGCGGCGCTTGCTGTCGATCCCGCCGGGGTATATTTCGACTCGATCGAACAGCTCTTCAAAACCATCGGGGACTATCCCGCCGGTCTGGACAAGGACGAAGCGGCGCTCTGCCGGGCCAACGGCTTTGACGAGATCGCCGTCGACTGTTATCCTCAGATCACGGACAAAGCGTTTGTTTTGTTGAAGATCGAAGTGAATCCTTTTTCCCTTTTCTATTACTATGTTCCCGCCGGTACCCTCTCCTTTTCCCCTTCTTCCGGCGTCCTTGTCACGGTCCCGAGGGAAAAAGAAGCGACTATCGCGGCAATCGAACGGCAGTTCGGCGTATCCGCCGAAGCGGACGGCTCCATCTTCGTTTCCGAGAACCGCTCGCGGTTTGTTCCGATGGGAAGCAGCTACTATAAGATCAGCTATCCCGACTCGATGCAAACCTGCGAAAAGGATCTTATCCGGATGATCCGGTGCGCCTGAACTCCGTAACGAAGCATCCCCCCGCCAGGCGGGGGGATCCTCTTTTTTATCTCTCAAATCAATAGACGTTATAGCGGCCTTTGCTGAGGTTCGCAGCGTCGCGATGTTGGTGATTCCCTTGACGTACTTCCGCGCTCTCTCCTTCGCTTTTTTGAGTTTTTCAAAACGTTCCCGGATCTCAGGGGCAAAAAATGAGTCGGTCGGTATCCGAGGCGACCGTGAGGAGATAGAAATCGCCGTTTACCTCCACCGTTTTCGTTTTCGTTTTGTGGCCGGGAACGGGATCTTCTTCGTAAAAGGGCTTTGTGCCGAAGGCCTTGAACGCCGCCTCCCGCCGCGTCCAAAAGCGGAAAAAGGCGACGCCGCTTTGATCCCGCGCGGCGTACACGCTCCCCCGCTCGCCCGCAAAAAAGCGGCGGAGCAGCGCGCGGTCCCGCGCGGTGAGGGGCCGGAGGCGCTCCGCGTCGATCCCGACGGGAGAGTCCGACCACGCGGCGGCGGCCAGCCCCTTTGTGTGCGTAAAGCTGACGAACGGCGCGTCCCACGCTAAAAAGGGACGGCCGTTTTCGTCTTTTGTAAGGGCGGCGAACGTTTCCCCGCCCCGCCGCTCTCCAAGCGCGGAAACGAGGAGCTCCAAGAGCAGCCCGCGCGCCGCGGCGCCGGCGTCCTCGCCGGGAGAAAGAGCGCGAAAAGCGATTCTAAGCATCGTTCCGTTCTTTCATTTTTTTCTTCACCCGTCGGCGGATCTTCAGGATATCGCCGAACATCTTCACGCTGTCGCCGACAAGCCGGACCTTCGACTCGCCGTGCACGAGGACCCGGATGGGCATCTCCTTTACCTTCATCTTCATCCGGGCGGCGTAAGACAGCGCCTCGAAATCAAAAGCGAAGCGGTCGGTCTCGCAAAGCGGGAAGATCCGTTTTGCCGCGCGGGCGGAAAAGCCCTTGAAGCCGGACTGCGAGTCGGAAAACCGGAAGCCGCCGAGCGTGCGCAAAAGCCCGAGATAGGCGCGGGAGGCAAGCCGGCGGAGGAAGGTATAGCCCTCGTAGCCGTCCTTTGCAAGCCGCCGGGAGCCGATCACGAGATCGACGGAGGGATCCGCCTCCCACAGAGAAAACGCCTCCCCGATCACCTCCGTGCCGTAGGCGAGGTCGGTATCGGTAAAGAGACGGAACGCCCCCTCGGCCGCCAGCATCCCCGTACGCACGGCGTACCCTTTGCCGCGGTTCTCCCCGTAGCCGAGCAGCCGGACGTTGGGCAGCGCGAGGGCGGCGAGGAGTTCCCCGCAGCCGTCGGTACTGCCGTCGTCGACGAAGAGGATCTCGCATTCGAAGGGAAAGTTCTTTTCGCAATACGCGGAAAGAGTCCTCGCCGATTGCTCGACGATCTTTTTTTCGTTATACATCGGGATAATGATCGAATACTTCATTTCGTTGCCTCGCAGCGATAGAGATCAAAGGAAAAGGTAACGGTCAGCTCGGAAAGAGCCGCCAGTTTTGCCTCGCTCTCCGGGGAGGAGCGGCGGGAGTAGGGCGTCATCCGGTAGAGAGAGCGGAGCGCGTCGCGCGGGAGAGTGCGGGAAAAGGTGAGCGTTTCTTTTTTCAGCGGGACGGCGGGAAGATCGGCGCGGGGGGCGTTTTTGCGCACCGTGTCGTAGAGCGCCGCCTTCAGCTCGTATAGATGCTCCGTGCCCGCGGCGGCGATGAAGAGCGTCCCGCCCGGACGGAGCACCCGGAAAAACTCTTCTTCCGCGACCGGCGCGAAAACCGAAAAGACGGCGTCGACGGAGCGGTCCGCCAGCGGGAGAGAGTAGACCGACGCGACCGAAAAAAGGGTGTTCTCCAGCCCCTCGGCGCGCGCGAGCTTCGCCGCCCGCGAGACCGCCTTTTTCGAGAGGTCGAACCCGTAGAGAAAACCGCAGCGCCTGGCCGCCGCGACCGAATAAAACCCCTCGCCGCAGCCGGCGTCCGCGACGGCGCCGAGACCGTCCGCCGCCTCCGCGAGCCGCTCGGCGAGCGGCGCGTACCACCCCGCGCGCAGAAACGCGCAGCGGGCGGCGACCATATCGGGCGGGTCGCCGCTGACCGGCCGGTAGCCGCCGCCCGCCAGATTGACGGTGCCGTCGGCGCCCCTGTCAAAGGAGTGGATCCGTCCCCGCGCCCCGGTGCAAACGAAGGCGCGCTCCCTGGCAGACAGCGGCTCCCCGCAGACGGGGCAGACGAGCGCCGTCACCGTTCGATCCGGATCAGCTTGGCCTGCAGGCTGTAGCGACCGTCGGTGGTCACGTTGGTGCAGGTGGAAAGCGTCAGGATCCGGTCCCCCGGCGAGAAGGTCACGTCCGTTTCATAGAGGGAGTTTTCCTTCATCCTCTCGGCAAAGGCGAGGAAGTCCGCGTCGGACGAAAAATAGATCTGAAAATAGTTATAGTCGGCAACGGTGCGGAAAAAGGCGAAGGGCTGATAGACGTAAAGCCCGTTCAGGGTATACAGATAGATCAGGTGTGTGCGGAAAAACTCCGCGTCATTGAATTTGATCAGCTCGTGGAACATCCGTCCGGTCGTCATATTGTGGCCGTAGAGGACGGTGTTGCGGTTATACTCGATCCCGCGCCGGTCGTTCCGGTAATCCGCAAAGATCGAGCCGTGGTCGAGATACCCGCGGTTCTCCGGATCGTGGTGCAGGTAAAAATCGTTGTCGTAGGTGATGGTAACGGGATAGCTGATATTCGTGTCCTCGATCCGGATAAAGGCGTAAATATCCGGGTTTTTCGCTTTCAGCTCGGCAAGCCGCGCCTGCACGCGGGCAAGCAGGACGTTCTGCACCGCGACCTCCGGCACCCGGCTCTCCTCCCCGGAGAGCTTGCGTGCAAGCAGCTCGCTGTGGCTGTAGAGGAGAGAGGCGGAGCTGCCGGGCGAGAGCGGCTCGAAGGGATCGGACTCCCCGGACGCCTCCGGCTCGTCAAAGAGCCCCGCGGCAAGCCGCTCGTAGAGATCGGCGGAACGCTGCGTGTCAAAGGCGCCGTGCACGAGCAGTCCGATGCAGACGGCGAATACGGCGAGACAGCCGATCAGCATCGCGTCGTACACGCCGAACTTCCGCTTCCGTTTTTTCGGCGCGGCGGGAGAAAGCTCCTCCGGCCGGACCTGGTCGAGCGAATCGAGGAAAACGCCCCGGGAGGAAGGACCGCGGCTTTTTTCGGTATGGATCTTACGGATCGGCATAAGGGCCTCCTTTTCCTCCCGGATTTTTTACCGTTTGACCGCGCGGATCACGTCCGCGGCGGAGATGCCGAGCGTCTCATAGAGCGGCCGGCCGAGCTCGCCGGCGGAAAACGCGTCCCCGATCGCAAGGATCTCGGTTTTCCTGCCCTCAATCTGTTGGGGCGCGCGGCGGGCGAGCGCGTCAAAGAACATCATACCGGCGCCGCCCGCGCGAACGCCCTCTTCGAGAAAGAGCAGGCGCTCGGCTTCCGGCGGCAGAAGCGGCAGCGCCGCGTCGGCGGCGCTCTCGTAGGGTTTCAGCGTTTCAAGCAGGATCACGCAAAGCCCGATCCCCTCTTTTTCCAGCTCCCTCTGCGCCTTCAGCGCCTCGGCGGCGATCCTGCCGTAGGTGAACAGGACGGCGCGGGACGGAAGATCCCCGGGCAGGGCGCGGCGCGGCCCCAGCGCTTCCCCCTTTTCCGCAAAGAAGGCCGCGAGGATCGCGGGGTCCTCCCCCGCGTTGGGGTAGCGAACGGCGACCGGTCCCTCCGCGCGCGCGGCGGCCGAGAGCGCGGCGCCGAGCGAGGCAAAGGAAGCGGGCGCGTAAAGGGTGAAATGGGGGATCCCGGAGAGAAACGCCACGTCAAAGATCCCGTGGTGAGTCGGTCCGTCCGCCGCGGCAAGTCCCGCCCGGTCGACACAAAGGGTGACCGGAAGACGCTGGAGGGCAACGTCGTGGATCAGGCTGTCGTAGGAACGCTGCAAAAAGGAGGAATAGACCGCGAAAAACGGCCTCTTCCCCGCCGCGGCAAGCCCGGCGCAGAAGGTGGCGGCGTGCTCCTCCGCGATACCGACGTCAAAAAAGCGGTCCGGCAGCTCGCGGGCAAAGGGAGAAAGACCCGTCGAATCGGTCATCGAAGCGGTCACGGCGCAGAGATCGGCGTTCTCCCGCGCAAGCGCGAGGAGCCGCTCTCCCATCTCCGCCGAAAAGTTGCGCACGGGGACGGTCCCGGCGGGCGGGATGCCGTGGAAGCGCTCCGGGTGCTCCTCCGCCTCGGGATAGCCCTTTCCTTTTGTGGTCTTGAGGTGGACGATCACGCTCTCCCCTTTGTTTTTCGCCGCGCGCAGCAGCCGCTCGACGGTGCGGTAGTGGTTTCCGTTGGCGGGACCGAGATAAAAGAGCCCGAGCTCCTCGAAATAGTTGGAGGAAAAGAGCATATTTTTCAAGCGCTTTTTCACCCCGCGGAAGAAAGCGTAGAGCGGACGTCCGATCAGGGGCAGCCTGTTCAGCACTTTTTGGGTGCGTCTTTTGGTGCGCAGATAACGGGGAGAGGAACGGATCCGCGCGATCGAGGCGGCAAAGCGCCCGATGTTCGGACCGATGGACATTTCGTTTTCGTTGAGGACGATGACAAGATTGAGATCGCCCCGGCAGTTGTTGAGCGCCTCGTGGATCATCCCGCCGGTGAACGCCCCGTCCCCGACGACGGCGACGCTGAACGCGTCCGACCCGGAGAGCTTGTCCGCCTCCGCAAACCCGACGGCGGCGCTGACGGAGGTGGAGCTGTGCCCGGCGCCGAACGCGTCGTACTCGCTCTCCTCCCGGCGGGTAAAGCCGGAAAGACCGCCCGGCTGACGGAGGGTGGAAAACGCCTCTCCCCGTCCGGTGAGCAGCTTGTGGATATAGCTTTGATGCCCCACGTCGAAGATGATATGATCGTGCGGGCAGTCGAACACGCGGTGCAGCGCGATCGAGAGTTCCACGACGCCGAGGTTGGAGGCGAGATGGCCGCCCGTCTCGGTCACGTGTTCGATGAGGAAGGCGCGGATCTCGTCGGCCAGCGTCGGCATATCCGCCTCCCGCATGGCTTTCAGATCGGCGGGAGAATGGATCCGGGATAAAAGAGGATATTTTTGGTCTTCCATATTGTTCTCCGTTCTTATCTTTATCAGTATACCACGCTCTTTCGCCGATTGCAAGGGAGAAAAAACAGGAAACGGCGGCAGGCGAAAAACCTTGCAATATCTTTCCCGTTATGGTAAAATAAACCGTACGGTCAAAAGCGAAAGGATGATTGCCATGAAAACCGATACCGTGATCGTCGGCGCGGGGCCCGCCGGCATTTTTACCGCTCTTGAGATGCTGCGCCGCGGCAGCCGGCAGAAAATCGTGATCGTGGAAAAGGGGCGGCGCGTGGAAGATCGCAGCTGCCCGAAAAAGATCACCGGCAAATGCATGAACTGCAAGCCCTACTGCCATATCACCACCGGCTTTTCCGGCGCCGGCGCGTTTTCCGACGGCAAGCTCTCCCTCTCCCCCGAGGTAGGCGGCGATCTGCCGCAGCTGGTCGGCTGGGACAAAGTAAAGGAAACGATCGACTACGCCGACTCGATCTATCTGGAGTTCGGCGCGGACGAACATATCGAGGGGCTGGAAGACTGCCCCGAAAAAAAGGAGATCCGCCGCCGCGCGATCAGCGCGGGACTGCATCTCGTCGACTGCCCGATCCGCCACCTCGGCACCGAGTGCGCGCGGGATCTCTATCTCGCGATCCAGAATAAGCTGCTCGACTCCGGCGTGGAGATCCTCTTCGGCACCGAATGCACCGATCTCCTCCTCCGCGACAAGACCTGCTGCGGCGTTACGATCCGCGGCGCGCACGGGGAGGAAGACATCCTCGCCGACAACGTGGTCGTGGCGACGGGGCGGCGCGGCTCCGAGTGGCTGGAGAACCTGTGCGCCGAGCACGGGATCGCGCACGACCCCGGCACCGTGGACATCGGCGTACGGGTCGAGGTGCGCAACGAGGTGATGGAAACGGTCAACAAGGTCCTCTACGAATCGAAGCTGATCGGCTATCCGAAGCCCTATAAAAACAAAACCCGGACCTTCTGCCAGAATCCGGGCGGCTTTGTCAGCCAGGAAAATTACGATAACGACCTCGCCGTGGTCAACGGCCACTCCTATAAGGAGCTGAAGACCGACAATACCAACCTGGCGATCCTCTGCTCCCACAATTTCAACTCCCCCTTCAACCAGCCGATCGCTTACGCGCAGAAGGTCGGGGAGCTGACGAATATGCTCGCCAACGGCCACATCCTCGTGCAGCGCTTCGGCGATATTCTCGACGGCAAACGCACCTGGCCGAAGGAGCTTGCCCAGTCCAACCTCCGTCCCACCCTACCGGACGCCGTGGCGGGCGATATCACGGCGGCGATGCCCTACCGCGCGATGACGAATATCATCAACTTCATTATCGCGATGGACACGGTCGTCCCCGGCTTTGCCGCGGTGGAAACGCTGCTCTACTCCCCCGAGCTGAAGTTTTACTCCAACCGCATCCGGATGAACGCCGATCTCGACACCGAGATCAAGGGGCTGCACTGCCTCGGCGACTCGAGCGGCTGGACGCGGGGGCTGATGATGTCCTCGGTGATGGGCGTTCTGATGGGGCGCGCCCTCGCCGAGCGGGAACGGAACGCCTGACGCCCCGCCGGCTTTACAGCCGGCCGAGCAGGGCGAATACCGCCGGGATCGTCAGCAAACTGACCAGATTGGAGATAAAGCAGAGCCGCGCGCCAGTGGTACTGTCCCCGCCGAACGCCTCCGGGAAGACGACGCTGTTGAGCCCGAAGGGCATGGCGACGGTGGCGACGGACACGAGGATGATCTCCCGGTCGACGGAAAGGAGTAGCATCGCGCCGAGCACGACGCCGGGGAGCGCGAGCCCCCGGATCGCGGCCGCCGCGTACGCCCGCCCCTCGGTAAAGATCGGCTTCAGCGGAACGCCGCCCAGCACCACGCCGGTCAGGATCATCGCGGCGGGCGACATACAGTTTTTCGCGGCGTTCGCCGCGCTCTCAAGGAACGCGGGCAAGCGGAGCCCGCAAAGCCCGAAGACCATCCCGGCGGCGATCGAGATCATGATGGGATTGACGATCTTTTTCAAGCTCCACTCCCGGTCCGGATTGAGTAGGTACATCCCGTACGTATAGATCACGAGATTGAAGGGGAGGGCGAAGATCATCATCCGGAAGAGCGCCGTTTCCCCGAATACGTTTTCCACCAGCGGATACCCCATATACCCGATGTTCGGGATGAGAAAGCTGTACCGGTAAAGGTTCCGCCGGTATCCTTTTTCGGCGAACAGGCAGGAAAGCGGAACGGCGAGGAGAAGCATCCCCGCCGCCACCGTGGCCCCGGCAAAAAGAAACGGGGCGTTCTCCGCCACGGTCTTTGCGGTAAAGTGCGCGGAAAACGTCTGGAAGCACACGGCGGGCAGGAACACGTTGACCTCCAGCGCGGAGAGCGCCTTGCCCATATCGCTCCCGCCGATCCGTTTTTTGCGCAGGAAAAAGCCGATCAGCATCAGCGTAAACATCATCATAACCTGCGAAACCGTCAGGGAAAAAACCTTCAGCATGGAAAACTCCTTCCTGTTTTTACCGGACGATTATAGCACACCGTTTTCCGTTCTTCAACCGCTTTTGCAAATCTTTGTCAAAATCCTATATTTCCGGAGTAAAACCATGAAAATCACAACCAAGGGACGGTACGCTCTGCGGATGATGCTCGATCTGGCGGAGCGCCAGGGCGAGGGGTTCGTCCCTCTCAAGGAGATCGGCGAGCGGCAAAACCTCTCCAAAAAGTATCTGGAGCAGATCGTGCCCGTCCTCACCGCCGCGGGATGGCTCACGGCGGGCCGGGGCGTTTCGGGCGGGTACCGGCTGACCATGGACCCCTCCGCCTACACGGTCGGAGAGCTGCTCAAGCTGACGGAGGGCGGCCTTGCCCCCGTCGCCTGTCTTGAATCGCCGGAAAACCGCTGCCCGCGCTGCGCGGACTGCCGGACCCTGCCGGTCTGGATGGGGCTGGAAAAGGTGATCCGCGACTATCTGGACGGGATCACCCTGCGCGATATTCTCGACGGCCGCGCAAACGGCGCGGACCGCCCCGTGTGAAGCGATGGAGAACGCGTTTGCCAGGACCGAGCTTTTGCTCGGCAAAGAAGGAATGGAAAAGCTCCGCGCCGCCCGGGTCGCCGTGTTCGGGATCGGGGGCGTGGGCGGATACGCCGTCGAGGCGCTCGTCCGCTCCGGCGTCGGGGCGCTCGACCTCGTCGACAGCGACCGGATCGCCGAGAGCAACCTCAACCGGCAGATCATCGCCCTGCGGGACACGCTGGGGCAGTACAAGGTGGACGCGGCGAAGGCCCGCGCCCTCTCGATCTCGCCGGAGTGCGCCGTCCGCGCCTATCCCGTTTTTTATAACGCCGAAACGGCGGGCGATTTTGATTTCACCCAGTACGACTATATCGTCGACGCGATCGACACCGTCTCCGCCAAGATCGAGCTTGCGCTACGGGCGAAAGAGGCGGGCGTGCCGATCATCTCCTCGATGGGCGCGGGCAACAAGCTCGATCCCGCAAGGTTTGAAGTGGCCGACCTCTTCAAGACCTCCGTCTGCCCTCTCGCGCGGGTGATGCGCGCGGAGCTGCGCCGCCGGGGGATCAAACGGCTGAAGGTGGTTTACTCGACCGAGCCGCCCCTCTCCCCCGCCCCGGACGGGGAACGGCGGGAGGGCTCCGGCCGTCCCGTCCCCGGCAGCACGGCGTTCGTCCCGCCCGTTGCCGGGCTGATCCTCGCGGGCGAGGTGATCCGCGATCTGACGGGAATCGGCAAAACAGAAAAATAATCCGCAATTTTCTTGACAAAACACCCCGTTTCCGATACAATCAAACTGTCCCCACCTTATCTTTTCAGGAGGAAAATGACCATGGCACAACAGATCGTCCGCACCCCCAAGGCGGAAAAAAAGCCCGCCGAAGAAAAAGCAAAACAGCCCGAGATCAAGACCGCCAAGCCCTCCGGCGGCAGCTCCGTCGGTTTCCGGATCGGCGCCGTCGTCCTCTGGGTCCTCGCCCTTCTCTGCGAGGCAGGAGCCATCCTGGTCCTGACCGGCTCTCTCTCGCTCAAGTTCATGGGCCTTGAAAAGACGGCCGCGCTGATCGTCTTCATCGTTCTCGATTTCATCCTCGCCGTCGTCGCGGCGCAGCTCTGGAAAAAGGCGAACCACATCAATCCCCCCTCAAAGAAGAACAAAGTCGTCTTCTACCTTGTCAGCGAGCTCGGCGTGGTCATGGCGGTCATCTGCTTTTTGCCGCTGATCATCCTTCTGCTCAAGGACAAGGAGCTGGATAAAAAGTCCAAGATCATCGTTACGATCGTCGCCGTCGTCGCCCTGCTGATCGCGGGCGTGGCCTCCGCCGACTTCGACCCCATCTCCGCCGAGGAGAAGGGCTCCGCGGAGCATCTCATCACGACCGACGTCTACTGGACCGCCTTCGGCCGCAAGTACCATCTCGACGAGGACTGCCAGGCGCTCGCCAACTCCTCCGTTCTTACCAAGGGAACGGTCAAGGAAGCGATTGAAGAGGGCCGCACCTCCCTCTGCGCCTTCTGCGCGAAGAAGCACGCAAGCGAGTTTACCGAGGAAGAGCTGGCTAATCTGAAGATCGAAGGACAAAAGACGGCGGAACCGGTCAAAACCGGGAACGACGAACTCGTGCAAGTAACGCAAGAAGCGATCATTGACTGAAGAAAGGACGCATCGTATGGCAAATCTTGATCTTTCCTCTATCGCTTCCCTGCTCTCCGGCGGCGGGATCTCCGCCATCAGCGAAAAGGTCGGCGCCAAAGAGGACCAGGTAACGAGCGCCGTGACCGCCGCGCTGCCCGCGCTGATCTCCGGCATGAAGCAGAACGTCTCCACCGAGGCGGGCGCCGCCTCGCTTGCCGGCGCGCTCTCCGACCACAAAAACGCCGACGTGAGCAACGTTACCGCTTTCCTTAACGGCGCGGATCTCACCGACGGCGCAAAGATCGTCTCCCATATCCTCGGCGGCAAGGAAAAGGCCACCACCGCGGCGATCGCGGAAAAGAGCGGGCTTTCCTCCTCCAAGGTTTCGTCGATCCTCTCCATGATCGCGCCGCTGCTCCTTTCCCTGCTCGGCAAAAAGCAGGAGGAAACCTCCTCGGCTTCCACCTCCTCCTCTCTGACCGGACTGCTCGGGAGCGTACTCGGCGGCTCCGGCGGCTCGTCCGCGCTCGGCTCTCTCGCCTCCTCCGCCCTCGGCGAGCTCTTCGGCAGCGGATCCTCCGACTCCGCCGAAAGCGCCTCCGGCACGGGAAAAAAGAAAAAAGATGAGAAGAAGGAAGACGGCGGCCTCCTCGGCGGTCTGCTCGGTCTCTTCAAATAAGAAAGTGCAAGAGGACCGCGGCGCCGCCGCGGTCCTCTTCTCCAAGGGAAACCGTATGAAAACGAACAAAAAACAGCTGCTCGTCACCCTGCTGACGGTCCTTGCGATCCTCGCGGTCCTCGTCCTTCTGCCGCGGCTCGGCGGAAGCGCGGACGCGCCGGCGGAAGAGACGCTCGCGCTCCTGACCGGCGCGCGGGAAACGGCCGCGCCGGAGACGGAAAAAAGCCTCGACGAAGCCGGGAGCTACACCTCCAAAGAGGACGTTGCGCTTTACCTCCACCTCTACGGCAGGCTGCCCGCGAACTTTATCACCAAGAGCGCGGCGCAGAAGCTCGGCTGGGACTCCTCCGAAGGAAACCTCGACAAGGTCGCGCCCGGCAAGTCGATCGGCGGAGACGTCTTCGGCAACCGCGAGGGACTGCTGCCCGCCAAGTCCGGCCGGACCTATTATGAGTGCGACGTCGGCTACGCCGGCGGCTACCGCGGAGGCGAGCGGATCGTCTATTCAAACGACGGGCTGATCTACTACTCGGGCGACCATTACGCCAATTTTACGCTGCTTTACGGAGAACCGTGATGAAAAAAACCGTCTTAAACGGCAAAGCCATGACCGACCGGGCAAGCGCCTACGCCGCCCTGCGCGCGGCGCTCTCCCTGCCCGACTATTTCGGCGATAATCTCGACGCGCTCTACGACGTCCTCTCCGCGGCGGAGGGGACAGTCGAGCTGAAAGGCACGGCGGCGATGCTCGGCGCCCTCGAGTCCTACGGCTGCAAGCTGCTCGCCTGCTTTTACGACGCCGCGCGGGAGAACCCGCGCTTTACCTTCCGCGCGCGCTGAACGCGCCTTCCCGCGCCGGGGCGGTCCTACCGACCGCCCCGGCTTTTTTTGCGGCGGGCGGCGGTTTTTTCATATCCCGCGGCGGGGGCGCATAGAGTGTACGGAGAACGGCGGCGAGAAGACCGCCCGCAAAGAGGAATGCTATGTTCATCTGTACGCTGCGCGCCACGACCCTGAAGCTGTTCGGGGTGATCTTTCTGGGAGCCGCTCTGCTCGTCGGCCTGCTTGTCGCCGCTCCGGCGCGGGCGGAAGCGGAGGCGGCCCCGTCCGCGGCGGAGGCCGCGGAAAGTACCGTGACCTTCGACAAGGTCAAAACCAACGAGGACCGGATCCGCTTTCTCTCCCAGTTCGGCTGGACGGTGAGCGAGACGCCGGAGGAGGAAGAGGTGCGGATCCCCGCGGAGTTCGACCGGGTGTTCGCCGGATATAACGAGATCCAGAAGCGGCAGGGGCTCGACCTCTCCAAGTACGCCGGGCGCAAGGTGATGCGCTACACCTACGCCGTGACCAACTATCCCGACGCCGAGAAAAAGGTCTACGCCACCGTGATCGTCTACCGGAACCGCGTGATCGGCGGGGATCTGTGCGCGCCGGGGCGGGACTCGTTCGTGCTGCAGCTGAACGGAGAGAAATAGAAAAACGCCGCCCGCGGGCGGCGTTTTTTCTTTTGTCAGGAGAGTTTGACGGTAACGATAAAGCCGGAGACGTTATCGCCGGAGATCTCGCAGGGAACGCCCTGCGGCAGATGGAGGGCCGCCTGATCGGGAAACCGGTCGCCGATAACGGGCGGCGCTACCTCCGTTCCCGCCGAGTCGGTCACGGCGGGCGTGACGACCGTTTCGTTTTCCACCTTTTCATACCAGATCGCGTACTTCGCCCCTTCGGGGTCGGTGTACTCGAGATAGTTGCGGTAGGTGTACGCGCGGAGGAAGTCGATGTATTCCTCCAGGCAGAAGTTCTTTTCCGCGATCAGGGCGGCGTGCGGCTTCCCGACGTAGCGGAAATGCCAGGACTCGCCCGAATAGCCGGTTATATCGCTCTTTTCCTCGTCGTAGCGCTTGATAAAACCGAAGCGGGCGCCGTTTTCGTAGATCCAGTTATACAAAGCGGGCATATCGGCGGCGCCCGGTTTGTAGACCGCGCCGTCCGCCGTATAGATATAGGCGTCAAACGCCATGCCGGTATGATGCTCGCTGCAGCCGGGCGGCGCGGTGTACTTCATCGCTTCTTCCTCGCTGCCGTACTTTTCGATCATCTCTTTGACCGTCTCGACCTGCTCCTCATAGTCGCGCCAGCCGCTGGTGATCAGGTAGCCGTTGTCCCCCGTCTCCTCAAGGAACGCGTCGAACATCTCGCTCATTTTCGTGCAGATGAAGTCCGCGAGCTGAATGTCAGAACCGTGGAGCTTGTAGGAATACGCGGGCCAGTTGCGCCAGAAGGTATAAAGCGAGATGATCTTCGTCTCTCTGTTCTCTTCAAAGCGATAGGCGTGATCCCGGTTGACAAGGATCAGCTCGCCGCGGTAAATACCGGACGTGGAGACCTCCTTCGTCTCAAAGAGCAGTCCGTTTTTGTCGGGGGCGGAGGTGGAAGGCGCGGTATCCTCGGGCGGGAGCGTCTCCTCCGCCGTCTGCGGGACGGTGGTCACGTCGGCGGGACCCGGCTCCGGGGTGTGATCCCTTTTCAGAAGGTTGACGATCCCCACGATCGCCAGGACCCAAAGCGCCAGAACGAGCGCGATCAAAAGGAGGAGCTTGAGCGTTCTGCTCCTCTCGCGCGCCGCCGCGCTCCGGACCGGCTTGCGCCGGACGGGGGGAGTGCTGTTCGGATCATTTTGATTCATACGGACCTCCTCAGGCTCAAAAGCGGCATCCGGCTCTTGCCGGACGCCGCTCTTTTCCGGCATACGCCGTCTCTTACTTATCTGCGTCCTTCATCGAAAGGTTGATGCGTCCCTTTTCGTCGATCCCGAGGAACTTGGTCCGCACGCGGTCGCCCACGGCAACCACGTCCTCCACCTTTTCGGTGCGCTGCTGCTGGAGCTTGGAGATGTGGACCAGACCTTCCTTGCCGGGCGCGATCTCCACGAACGCCCCGATCGGGATGATGCGGGTCACAGTGCCGACGTAGGTCACGCCGACCTCCGGCTCGAAGCAGATCGCGTCGATGATCTCTTTTGCCTTGTAGGCGTTGTCGCGGTTGACCGCGGAGATGAAGACGGAGCCGTCGTCCTCGAGGTCGATCTTCGCGCCCGTGTCGGCGCAGATCTTCTGGATGACCTTTCCGCCGGTGCCGATGACTTCGCGGATCTTGTCGACCGGGATCTTCATCGTCAGCATCTTGGGCGCGTATTCGGAAACGTCCTTACGCGGCGCCGCGATCGCCTTGAGCAGGATCTCGTCGATGATGTAGTCGCGGCCGCGGTGGGTCACGGCCAGCGCCTCGCGGATGATCTCGGGGGTCAGACCGTCGATCTTGAGGTCCATCTGGATCGAAGTGATGCCCTTATGCGTCCCGGCGACCTTGAAGTCCATATCGCCGTAGAAGTCCTCGAGCCCCTGGATGTCGATCATCGTCATCCAGCGCTCACCCTCGGTGATCAGACCGCAGGAGATCCCGGCGACGGGCGCGCTGATCGGCACGCCGGCGTCCATCAGAGCCAGCGTGGAGCCGCAGACCGACGCCTGAGAGGTCGAGCCGTTGGAGCTGATGACCTCGGAAACGAGACGGATCGCGTAGGGGAACTCCTCCACGGAAGGAAGAACGGGAACGAGAGAACGCTCGGCAAGCGCGCCGTGCCCGATCTCGCGCCGGCCGGGTCCGCGGGAGGGCTTCGCCTCGCCGGTGGAATAGCCGGGCATATTGTAGTGGTGCATATAGCGCTTGCTTTCTTCCTCGTCGATGCCGTCGAGCTTCTGCGTGTCGGAGATCGAGCCGAGGGTCGCCATCGTCAGCACCTGCGTCTGTCCGCGGGTGAACATACCGGAGCCGTGGACGCGCTTGAAGAGTCCGACCTCCGCCGCGAGCGGGCGGATCTGATCGAGGCGACGGCCGTCGACGCGCTTGCCGTCGTCGAGCAGCCAGCGGCGGACCACGTACTTCTGGATCTTGTAGAGGATCTCGTCCATCATCGGATGGCTGTCGGGATACTCTTCGTCGAATTTTTCGTAAACGGAATCGGTAACGACCTTCATGCGGGCGTCGCGGACCTTTTTGTCGTCGGTGTCGAGCGCCTTGCGGACTTCCTCGATACAGAAGTCGGAGATCTTGTTGTAGAGCTCCTCGTCGACGTTGTGGTGCTCGTACTCGAACTTGGGCTTGCCCTGCTCGGCGATGATGGTGCCGACGAACTCAAGCAGGCTCTTGATCTCGCCGTGCGCCTGCATGATCGCCTCGAACATCGTATCGTCGGAAACCTGGTTGGCGCCCGCTTCGATCATCACGACCTTCGCGGAGGTACCGGCAACGGTCAGCTCCAGGTCGCTCTTTTCGCGCTGCTCCGCCGTCGGGTTGACGACGATCTGTCCGTCGACGAGCCCCATGAACACGCCGGCGATCGGCCCGTTCCACGGAATATCGGAAATGGAAAGCGCGACGGACGCGCCGAGCATCGCGGTGATCTCGGGCGAGCAGTCGTGATCCACCGCCAGGACGGTCAGCGAAAGGTTGACGTCGTTGCGCAGATCCTTCGGGAAGAGGGGACGGATCGGACGGTCGATGACGCGGGAGGTGAGGATCGCCTTTTCGGTGGGTTTGCCCTCGCGCTTGAAGAAGCTGCCGGGGATCTTGCCGACCGCGTAGAGCCGCTCCTCAAAGTCGACGCTCAGCGGGAGAAAGTCGATCCCGTCTCTCGGACGCTCGCTTGCGGTGGCGCAGGCGAGGATCGCCGTGTCGCCGTAGCGGACGAGGCAGGAGCCGTTGGCCAGTCCCGCCATCTTTCCGACTTCCACGGAAAGCGGCCGGCCCGCCAGTGTGGTGCGATAGATCTTGTAGTTTTCAAACATAGGGGTTTCCTCCGTTTTTTATTTATTCTGCGGAGGTTTAGCACTTAGATACGCCCCGGAAAGACGCTCCGGAGCGTATTTAATTGCTAATCCCCTCGCAGTTGGGTACGCGGGATGATATTCGTAGGAGGCGGCACGGGGCCGCCTCCGCGAATATGCAGTTTACTTACGGATGCCGAGTTTGGCGACGATCGCGCGGTACCGCTCGATATCGGTTTTCTGCAGATAGTTGAGCAGGCTGCGGCGATGGCCGACCATCTTCAGAAGACCGCGGCGGCTGTGATGATCCTTCGCGTTCTTTTTGAGATGCTCGTTTAAGGAGTTGATCCGGTTGGTCAGGATCGCGATCTGGACCTCGGGAGATCCGGTGTCGCCCTCGTGGATGGCATACTCTTTGATGATGTTCGTCTTTTCTTCCTTGAGAAGAGCCATGGTTTTTCACCTCTTTCATAAAATTTCCCATACCTCAGTCTGCGGACAGGTGAAACGCCCGTTGGGCTTACGCCGTAAACCGTGGCATAGGTTCAGCGTGAACATTTTAGCACACTTTCCCGCCGTTGTAAAGGTTTTTTTCACTTTTTTTGAAAACTTTTTTACTTTTACAAAGCAAGGGAAAAACCGCAGCAAAGCAAAGCGGCGCCCGCCGCGAGGGGCAGGAGGACCTGATGCCCGAGGTAAAAGAGGAGGCTGTGCCGCCCGATGAGGGCGACGGGGCCGCCGGGATAGGACCGGAACAGGAGCGATTTCCGGTCGGCGTAAAACTGCTTGCCGAGGAAAACGCCCACCAGGATCTGCCCCCCGCCGTAGAAAAGCGGGAAGCTGTCTCCTCCGCCGTATCGGAGCCCGAGCGCCACGAAAAACGCGGAACGGAACGCTCCTTCCTCCCCGATCAGGATCGGGGCGGCGTTTCGTTCCAGCACGAGCCCGACGGCGAAACAGAGGATCCCCGCGGCGAGATAAAACCATTTGCCGGGGGAGAGCTTTTCCAGCAGAGCGACGAGGATCAGCGTCACGGAGATGCAGTGCAGCACGCCGAAGATGACGGTGATCTCCGGGTCCCCCGCGAGGCGGCCGAAAAGCCGGGTGGCGGCGCTCAGCCCGAGGGAAACGGCAAAAAGCCGCGCGCCGCGTTTGAGATTGCTCCCGGAAAAGGAGCAGCAAACGCCCGTGAGCGCGAGGAAAACGAACACGACGAAAAAGCGGACGGCGAGACGGACGTCCCACGCCCAGTAGCGGCGGGCGGTCCCGCAAAGCCGCGCGGTAAAACCGGGGCGCGGATAATCGGAAAAAAGGGCGGGAAGAAGATAGGCCAGATCGTACATGAAATGATCGAACATCATCAGAAGCACGGCGATCCCGCGGAACAGATCCAGCTCAAAGATCCGGCTTTTGCTCTTTTTTCCCTCTGCCATCTTCCCTCTCCTTTTTCACTTTTTCCGTATAAGTATACCACGCTTTTCCCCCTCCGTCAAGCGCCGGCGCGAAAACCCGCGCGTGCCGGGTGGGCGCGCGCGGGTCAGTCAGAAAAGCGGAAACGGTCACTCCGCCCGCACGGCGGATCCGGGGGCTGCGAAAAAAATCCGGCAAAAAACTTGTATTCCCGCCCGCGGCGTGCTATAATAACCTTGTATGTCATTTTGAAAGGATTGTTTTCATGGCGCAGAAAAAAACGACCGCCTCCGAAAAGGCGAAAAACCATACCGGCTCCGCCAAGCGCGGCGCGAAAACGCAGACAAAACCCGCCGGGGAACCGGCGCGCGAGCGCAAAGCGCCGGACCCTGGCAGCGCGCTGCACAAGTTTCTGCCGTACGTCTTTGTTCTTCTCGCCGTTCTGATCGTCGTTTTTCTCATTCTGAGCGAAAGCTCCGGCGTGCTCGGCAACTGGATCGGCAGGATCCTTTCCGGGGCGTTCGGCCCCGTCGGCGCGTGGCTGATCCCGGTCATCCTCGTCATTTTTGCGCTCCGCTGGAAAAAGATCGTCGGGGAAGACGCGATCGCAAGCCGTTTTCTCTTTTCCTTTCTCTTTCTCTGCTCCGTCGCGCTGATCGCCCACACCTTTTCGGCGGAGACGCCCGCGTTTGAGCCGAAGGCGTGGCTCTCCTCCGTCGGAGGCGCGGTCGGGGGCTTTCTCTCCTTCGTTTTCAGCCGTCTGATCGGGAAGATCGGGACGCTGATCGTCGGATTCGTTCTGGCGGCCGTGTCGCTGATGTTCCTTTTGACCGTTTCCCTCCACGACGTATGGATCTATCTGAAATACAGCGCCAAGGTCGCCGCGGAAAAACGCGAGGAAAAGCGCGAGCGCCGGGAGGCGCAGTACGCCGCCGCGGAGGAGGAGCTCCGCCGCCGCGAGGAGGAACGCAAGCGCGCGATGGCGGACGCGGAGGCGCTGGAGGAAGCGCGCCGGAAAGCGGCCGTTTCCCAGGAGCCGATCCGGCTCGGGATCGAGCGTCCGGAGGACTATGAGCCGGATCCCGCCCTGATCCGGGTAAAGGAAGAAGACAGGGGCGAGGAAGTCCCGGAGGAACCGGAAGAACCCGCGGCCGTAAAAGACGCCCCGGCAGGCAAGCCGGAACAAAAAGCGGCAAACGGACCGGAGCGCCGTCTCCTGCCCGATCTGGAAGAGATCTTCGGCGCCGGCAAGGACGCCGACGCGCTGATGCCGCACGACGATACCGACGGGGCGGAGGGAGAACTCGATCTCCCCGTCTCCGGCGCTGCGCCGGCCGAGGCAAAGCCGAAACCGAAGCCGGTCTACCGCTTCCCGCCGATCACCCTGCTGAAAACCCCGGAAAAACCCAAAAAAGAAGATCTGTCCGCCGAACTGAACGAAAACGCGAAAAAGCTGGTGGACACCCTCAACAGCTTCCACGTCCATACGAGAGTCTCCGACTACACGCGGGGCCCCACGATCACCCGCTACGAGCTTTCCCCCGAGATGGGGACGAGCGTCCGTTCCATCTCCAACCGCGTGGACGATATCGCCCTCTCCCTCGCCACCCTCGGCGTGCGCATCGAGGCGCCGATCCCCGGCAAAGCCGCCGTCGGCATCGAGGTACCGAACAAGATCAAGGCGATCGTCTATCTGCGCGAGCTGATCGCGAGCAAGCAGTTCACCTGCGAGGAAAACAAAGGGAAAAAACTGTTCGCCTGCCTCGGCTCCGACGTGGGCGGCGCGCCGGTCTTCTGCGATATCTCCAAGATGCCGCACCTTCTCATCGCGGGCGCGACCGGCATGGGCAAGTCGGTGTGTATCAACAGCATCATCATCAGTCTGCTTTACCGCTCCACGCCGCAGGATCTCCGCTTTATCCTGATCGACCCCAAGCGTGTGGAGTTTGCCATGTATAACGGCATCCCGCATCTGCTCGTCCCGGTCGTGACCGAGCCGCAGATGGCGGCGGGCGCCCTCTCCTGGGCGGTGAACGAAATGGAGCGCCGCTTCGGTCTGATCCAGGAGGTCGGCGTGCGCGATATCGCCGGCTACAACGCGACCGTGACCGAGGACTCCGGGTATGAAAAGCTGCCCAATATCGTCATCATCATCGACGAGCTCGCCGATTTGATGATCGCCGCGCGGGACACGGTGGAGGTCTCCGTCAACCGGCTCGCCGCCAAGGCGAGAGCCGCGGGCATCCATATCATCATCGGCACCCAGCGTCCGTCGGTCGACGTCGTGACCGGCGTCATCAAAGCGAATATCCCCTCCCGTATCGCCTTTACCGTCGCCTCCCAGGTGGACTCCAAAACGATCATCGACGTCGGCGGCGCGGAAAAGCTGATCGGCCGCGGCGATATGCTCTACGCGCCGGTCGGCCTGATCAAGCCGATGCGGGTCCAGGGCGCCTTCGTTTCCGACGGGGAGGTCGAAGCCGTGACCACCTTCGTCCGGGAGAACTCCGAGGGCAACGAATACAG
This sequence comes from Clostridia bacterium, assembly GCA_017450965.1. Lineage (GTDB taxonomy): Bacteria > Bacillota > Clostridia > Oscillospirales > CAG-272 > RUG12395. The sequence continues at coordinate 34,606 of JAFSSQ010000089.1, read as the reverse complement.
CGAAGAGGCGATCGCCGGGATCGCGCGCGAAACGCAGAACTGCCAGCAAAACGGCAAGAAGGGCTCCGCCGCCGAGGACGAAGACTTCGACGGAGAAAACGGCGACCTCGATCCGAAGTTCCGCGAGGCGCTGGAGATCGCCGTGCAGAATCAGAAGATCGCTACCTCGATGCTCCAGCGCGCGCTGAAGGTCGGTTACGGCCGCGCCGCGCGGATCATCGACGATATGGAGCGATTCGGCTACGTCGGCCCGCCCGACGGGACGAAGCCCCGCAAGGTGCTGATCGATATGCAGCAGTACCGGGAGCTCGTCGTAAACGACAATATCGCCAAAGGCGACGGCTGATACCGGGATTTTGAATATTTGTTTCAGGAGAAGAAAAACTATGATCGCGATCCTTTTGGCTGAAGGTTTTGAAGACATCGAAGCGCTGACCCCGCTCGACCTCTTCCGCCGGGTCGGAGCGGACGTCCGCCCGATCGGGCTGACCTCCCGCGCGCCGACCGGCAAATGCTGCGGCGCGCAGGTCTCCTGCCCCATGACGGCGGAGGAGTTGCTTGCCTCCGGCGAAAGGATCGAGATGCTCGTCCTCCCCGGCGGGCTCCCCGGCGCGACCAATCTGGACGCTTCCCCCCTGACCCACCGCCTCATCGACAAGGCGGAAAGCGAGGGCGCCTTCCTCACCGCGATCTGCGCCGCGCCCTTCATCTACGGGAAGCGCGGGATGCTGCGCGGCGTGCGCGCGACCGCGTTTCCGGATTTCCGCAAGTATCTCACGGGCGCGATCATCCCGGAAAACGAAAACGTCGTACGGGACGGGCGCTTTATCACGGCGGCGGGAATGGGCGCCGCCTTCCCCTTTGCCTGCGAGCTCGTCGCCGCCCTCTGCGGCGAGGAGCGCGCGGCGCAGCTCGCCCGGCACGAGCGCTACGCTCCCCTCCGTTTCTGACCGGAAGCGGGCGCTTTCTTCCCTTTTCCGGGCCTATTCTGACAGAACGGGAGGCGATGGACGCCGATGGCGGGACACAACGAAAAAAAAGCCGCAAAGACGACCGGCGCCGTCTTCCTGACCGCCGGGATCTATCTCTTCTGGCTCCTTCTCTCCCTCGTTTTGAAGGAGGAGAGCGCGATCCTCGAGCGGGGCGTCGTGTTAGAAACGGCCGTTTTGATCATTCCCACGGTCTTCTGGTGCGTTCTGCGCGGAGAGGAGCAGGGCGGCCGGCTGCGCATCGCCTTTTTCTCTCCCGCGAAAACCGTCTTTCTCCTTCTTTTTACCGCCGCGATGCTCTGCGCCGCGCTGATTGCGGGGATCCTGACCGGATCCGGCAGCGCGGAAACGGCGCTCGGCGTTTCTCTCTCGGGAGAGAACTCCCTGCTTGCCGCGCTTTGTCTTGCCGTGGTGCCCGCCGCGGCGGAGGAGCTCTTTTTCCGGGGGCTGCTGCTCTCCGAGTTGGAGGACGCGGGCGCCGGGACCTCCGTTCTCCTCTCCTCCCTCTTCTTTGCCATGTTCCATTTCAGTCTCTCCGGGCTCCCGCTCACCTTCTTCTGCGGCGTGCTGCTCGCCCTTTGCGTCTACGTGACCCGGTCGCTGCTCGCCTCGGTCGCGATCCATATCGCCTATAACCTGATCGCCCTGTTCGGCGCGCGGCAGTTTGCCTCTTTTCTCTCGATTACCGACAGCCCCCTCCTGCCCGCCGCCCTCCTCGGCGTCGTGCTTCTGCTCTGCCTCATCCTGATCGCCGGCGAGTGCCAGCGCACCTACGCCGCCTACGCGCTGCAAAACGATCTCGCGCAAAAAAAGGCGCCGCGGGGAGGCGCCTCCGCGTTCCTTTCCACGCTTTTTTCGCCGGCGTCCGCCGCCTGTATCATCATCTTCATTCTCGCTCTTTTCATCCGGAACTCGTGATCCGACCGGGAGGATAATCATGAACGAACAAAACAAAAAACCGAAAGACAGCCGTCCCGCGCGGTCCTCTTCCGTAAGCCGCGCGCAGGAGGAAAAACGCCTGGAACGCTCCGCCTCGAAAAAGCAGTCCCGCGATCTCGCGGCGCAGCGGCGCAACACGCGGGAAAAGAAGCGCGAGCTCTCCCGGATCAACAGCGTCCTCAAAAAGGAACCGAAACGCAAGCGCAGCGAAAACGCGGTCGGCAAGTGGTTTATCTCCCCGCTTGTCAAAACGATGGTTTACCTTGCCGTTATCCTCGTGATCTCGGTCTTCCTCGGCTTTTATCTCATCTCCGTCGCAAACGATCTCTTTGCCTTTGTGAAAAGCGAGGAGGAGGTCACTCTGACCGTGCCGGAGAACGCCACGATCGAGGAAGTTTCCGACCTGCTGTACGAAAACGGGCTGATCCGCTATCCCTCTCTCTTCCGCTTCTACGCCAAGCTGAAAAAGGACGACGGAAAGTTCATCGCCGGCGAGTACACCGTCAAGGCCTCGATGAACTACGATCTGCTGCGCAACGCCTTCAAGTATAAATACTCCCGCACGATCGTGCGTCTGACGATCCCCGAGGGCTTTACCTGCGACGACATCATCGATCTCTTCGTCTCCAAGGGAGTCTCTTCCCGCGAGGAGTTCATCCAGGCGATCAACACGGCGGATTTCAGCGAGTTCGCCTTCGTCCGGGCGCTGGACGAAAACCCGAACCCCGACCGCCACTACCGGCTGGAAGGCTATCTCTATCCCGACACCTATGAGTTCTATTCCGACGCCTCCGCCGCGCAATGCCTCTACAAGCTGCTCGAAAACTTCGACAAAAAATTCAAGGACGTGTACTACGAGCGCTGCCAGGCGCTCGGTCTGACGGTGGATCAGGTCATCACGATCGCCTCCTACGTCCAGAGCGAGGCGTACTATCTCGACGAATACGAACGGGTCGCCTCCGTCTTTTATAACCGCCTCAACAATCCCGCCGCCTTCCCCTGTCTGGAGAGCGACGCGACGGCGGCGTACGCCGTCCAGCTCCTGGAGGGCAAGCGCCCGGACAACGTAACGCCGGAAACGCTGAAGGTACAATCCCCCTACAACACCTATCTGCACGCGGGGCTCTCCCCCGGCGCGATCTCCAACCCCGGCTACGACGCGATCATGACGGCGCTCTATCCCGCCTCCACTTCCTATTATTACTTCTACACCAACAGCGACAGAACGACCGTCTTCTCCGCTACCCTGTGGGAGCATCAGGCGGCGATCGCCGCGGATCAGAACCGGCTGCCGCAATCCTGAAAAAAGGAGTTTTCTTCTATGATCCTTTCCCCAAAGGAAACGACCGTTGCCTACCGCTGCCCCGTCTGCGGGGAGGGCGTGCTCGCGCCCGTCGGCGTCTTTGCGCTGACGGCGGACCGTCTGCGGCTGAAATGCCCCTGCGGCGGCAGCTCCATGACCGTTACCCTCTCCAAAACCGACAACCGGGTGCGGCTGGACCTTCCCTGCTTTGCCTGCGGGAGCAAGCACCATTCCTACACCGTCGGCTCCGAGCTCTTTTTCTCCCGCGAGTTCTTCTCCCTCTCCTGCTCGATGTCCGGGCTTGACGTCTGCTTTTTCGGAAAAAAGGAAAAGGTCTCCGACGCGCTCCGGGAGCAGGAAGACGCTCTGCGGGATATGCTGCGGGAGGACGGTTCTTCCGGCTCCGCGCCGGACGCGGAGACAGACCGCGCCCTGCGGCGCATCGAGGACGCGGATATCTACAACGTGATCCTCTTTCTCCTCACCGAGCTGAAAAACGACGGCAAGCTCCGCTGCTCCTGCGGCACGCACGGCGACTACGACGCCGACTGCGCGCCGGACGGAAACTCCGTGCGCGTCTACTGCAAGAGCTGCGGAAAGCAAAAATACTTCCCGCTCGCCTCGGTCGAGGACGCCCGGCGTTTCCTTGATCTCGACGAGATCGTGCTCGAATAACGGAAAACCGGCTTTCCGCCGCGGCGGGAAGCCGGTTTTTTCTTTATACGATCTGCAACAGGAAAAACTTCAGATAGTCGGTCTCCGGCACGCCGAGCAGGATGGGGTGGTCGGGCGACTGGCGGCGCCGCTCGATCAGCCGCAGCGAGACGCCCGCGTCCCGCGCGGCGGCCGTCAGCATCGGCAAAAACCGTTCGCTTTCCATAAAATGCGAGCAGGAGCAGGTGGCGAGATACCCGCCGCGCGGCAGCAGCTTCATCGCGCGGTAGTTGATCTCCTTATACCCGCGCTCCGCGTCCCGCGCCGTCCGTCGGCTTTTGGTGAAGGCGGGCGGGTCGAGGATGATACAGTCGTAGCGCGCGTGTTCCTTCTCGAGCCGGGGGAGGAGATCGAACACGTCGGCGCAGAGAAAATCCATCCGGTCGGAGAGGCCGTTTTTTTCGGCGTTTTTCCTTGCCATCTCCAGCGCCTCGGCGGACACGTCCACCGCCGTGACGCGCTCCGCCCCGCCCTTCGCCGCGTTGAGGGCAAATGAGCCGGTGTGGGTAAAGCAGTCGAGCACCCGCTTGCCGCGGGCAAGGCGGGCGGCGGCGAGGCGGTTATACTTCTGATCGAGGAAAAAGCCGGTCTTCTGGCCGTTTTCCACGTCCACGTCGTAGAAGATCCCGTTTTCGCAGACGGTCGTGACCGTGCTTTCGGGATGCGGGAAGCCGGCGTACCAGCCCTTGTACCGCTCCAGCCCCTCCAGCTCGCGCAACGCGCCCTCCGAGCGCTCGTAGATCCCCGCAACGGCAACGCCGCAGGCGGCAAGCTCGCCGACAAGCGACCGGTAAAGGATCTCCCGGCGCCGTTCCATCCCGAAGGAGAGGATCTGCGAAACGAGCAGGTTTTCATACCGGTCCACCGTCACGCCGGGGAGACCGTCCGCCTCGCCGAAGATCAGGCGGCAGGCGGAAAAATCCTCCCCCATCACTTCCCGGCGGTAGCGGACCGCGTAGGAAACGCGGCGGGCAAAAAACGCCTCGCCGAACGTTTCGTTCGGGTTGGAGGAAAGGACGCGGACGCGGATCTTGCTTTTTTCGCTCCACAGGCCCGTTCCGAGGTAGGCGCCTTTTTTTGAGAGAACGTCGACAAGCGAGCCGTTCTCCGGCGGAGCGGAAACGGAGAGAATCTCCTCCGCGTAGACCCACGGGTGGCCGCCGCGCAGGGAGCGCTCCGCCTTTTGGGTGACGGTGCAGGAAGGAAACGTTCGTTCTGTTTTCATACTTTTTCCTCCTCGGGATCCGGCAGCAGGAGCGCCTCCCGCCAGCGCTTTGTCAGCGCGTCAAGCGACCAGGCGGCGTTGGCGGGGCTGGTCGAGGGAAGGCGGACCGCCTCCGGCATACCGGGTTTTCGGATATATCTTTCGTAGATCCCGGCGGCCTTGCCGCCGTTGAGACAGACGCGTTCGATGCGCGCCGCGCGCAGGATGGGGGAGAGATCGGTCGGGCGGATCTTTTTCATCTCACTGTCGGCGGAGCCGCGGATCTCGCAGGCGGCCGCCGCGTCCCAAAGCGCGATGCGGTGCGCGAGGAGAAAGGCTTTTTTCTCCTCCGTCGTTTGCGGGCAGGGCGCGTCCCAGACCCGGGCGAGCACCTCCCAGAAGCGGTTGCGGGGATTGCCGTAGAAAAAACCGGTCTCCCGGGAAAGAACGGAGGGAAAACTGCCGAGGATCAGGATCCGGGAGTTTCCGTCGTACACGGGCGGGATCGGATGCTCCGTCACAGCTCCCGCCTCCTTTCGTAATAAGCGAGGAGGGCCTTTTCGCCGTTCTCCGCTTTCCCGTCCACGACCGCGCGGTAAAGAAGATCCAGAGCGCGTCCCACCTCCGGCCCCTCCCGCACAAGCCCGCGGGAAAGGAGCGCACTCCCGTCGACGGCAAGCTCCTCCCGGCGCGGCGGGAGGTCGTTTCCCGCCCGCAAGCTGGCAAGAAGGGCGATCGCGCGGTCCGTCTCCGCCGCCTCCGCGGGAAGGGCGGCAAGGCGGATCCGGAAGGCGGCCTCCGCGTCGCCGGGGGAAAGAACGGCGAGAAAGCGCCGCATCCCGAGCCGGTCGGAGGGTGGAACGGAGCGCGCCGCGCGGAAAAGCAGGCTGGCGCGCGCCGAAAAGCGGCGGGAAAACCGCAGATCGTCAAGCGAGGCGGCAAGAACCTCCTCCCCGGCTAAAAAGAAGAGAAACGCCGTTCTTTCCTCCGGCGAAGGATCGAGGCGCGAAAGGAGGGTGAGATCGGGCAGACGGCCGGCAAGCGCGGGAAAGAGCGCGATCAGGAGATCGGGAAAAGCGGCAAACGCTTCGCCCGCAAAGCGGCCCGCGACCGCGAGGGAGAACTCCTTTGCCTTGCGTTCGGCGGAAAGGCGGTCAAGCCCGCTTGCCAGCGCGTGCATCGCGGCGGCGGTCGCCGCCTCCGGGGCGAGGCCGTAAACGGCGTAAAACCGCAGGCCGCGCAGAATGCGGAGCGAGTCCTCGGAAAAGCGTTTTCCGGGATCGCCGACGCAGCGCAAAACACGCCCCTCCAGATCGGCGACGCCGCCGAAGAGATCGACGATCCCCCGCTCCGGCGACCAGGCGAGCGCGTTGACGGTGAAATCCCGGCGGGAGAGATCCTCCTCCGGCGACCGGGAAAACGCGACCCGGTCGGGGCGCCGCCCGTCGCTGTACGCGCCCTCGGTCCGGAAGGTCGTGATCTCGTAGGGGCGGTCGGAGAGGAGGGTGAGCGTGCCGTGCCTCAGCCCGGTAGAGAGGATCGGCAAGTCGGAAAACAGCGAGCGCACCTCCTCCGGCCGGGCGGCCGAGGCAACGTCCCAGTCGGCGGGGGAAAGGCCGAGCAGCGCGTCCCGCACGCATCCGCCGACGAAAAAGGCGCAAAAGCCCGCTCGCTCCAGACGGGAGACGATCTCCCTTCCTCCGGCGGGCAGTTCGTTTTCGATGCGCTTTTCGGCTTTTCTCAGATCCATGGCGTTTTTATTCCGGCAATCTCGTAAAATCCCTTGTTTTTTCGGATGCGATATGATATTATACTAAAGTATAGTATAAACTACGATGAAAATCAAGAGGAAGCATCGCCATGCCAAACGAAGAGACAACAAAAAACGCTCCCGCCGGGGCAAAACCGTATAAGCGCAAACGCGGCGACCGCAAGGAAGGCCGCTGGATCCGTTCCCTCTCTCCGGTCAATCAGCTGATGGCATTCATCATGCCGCAGCGCAACGACGCGCTCAATATGTTCCGCGACGCGGTCGACGTTTCCGCGGCGGAAGAACTGCTCCGAGAGCTGAAAGATCAGGGCTATAAGAATATCGGGATGCTGCACGTTTTTCTTGCGGCTTACGTGCGCACCGTCGCCTCCAACCCCGCGATCAACCGCTTTGTCAGCGGACAGCGCGTCTACGCGCGCCACGGGATCGAGGTGGTCATGACCGTCAAAAAGGAGATGTCTCTCAACTCCCCCGACACGGTCATCAAGATCAACTATACCCCGTGGGATACCCTGACCGAGGTCTACGAAAAGTTCAATAAAACGCTGGAAGAAAGCAAAGGCGAGGACTCCAACACCTCCTTTGACAAGCTGACCAAGGTCCTGCGCGTCATCCCGCGCCCGATCCTGCGCGGCTTTATCCGGCTGCTGAACTGGCTCGACTACCACGGCTGGATGCCGCAGTCCCTGCTCAAACTCAGCCCGTTCCACGGCTCCTTTATCATCACGAGCATGGGGTCGCTCGCGATCCCGCCGATCTATCACCACATCTACAACTTCGGCAATCTGCCGGTCTTCCTCTCCTTCGGCGCGAAGCGCAAGGAGATCTATCTGGACGACGACGGCAGCGTAAAGACCCGCCCGATGATCGACTTTACCGTCGTGACCGACGAGCGGATCTGCGACGGCTTCAATTACGCCTCCGCCCTGCGCACGATGCGCCGCTATTTCAAAAATCCCTCCGCGCTCCTCACCCCGCCCGAAACGGTTGCCGAGGATATCGAATAACGATTTGAAGGACGTTTTGCCATGACGACCGTGACGCTGGTTGCCACCTGCCTGTTCGGGCTGGAAAAATATCTCGGCGAGGAGATCGACGCCCTCGGCTGCAAGCGGCTTGAAACGATGGACGGGCGCGTGACCTTCGAGGGGGATCTCTCCGCGATCCCGCGCGCAAACCTCTGGCTGCGCTGCGCGGAACGGGTCTTCATCAAGCTGGGCGAGGGGCCGGCGCATAGCTTTACCGAGCTCTACGACGCCGCCAAAAGCCTCCCGTGGGAGGACTGGATCGGCAAAGAGGACGCCTTCCCCGTTAAGGGGCACTCGGTCAAAAGCACTCTCTTTTCCCTGCCGGACTGCCAGCGCATCATCAAAAAAGCGGTGGCAAAGCGGCTGGAAAACGAATACGGGATCTCCTGGTTTTCCGAGACTGGAACGAAATACCAGATCGAGTTCTTCCTCTTCCGCGACCGCTGTTCCTTTCTGATCGACACCTCGGGGATCGCGCTGCACAAGCGGGGCTACCGGCCCGAATCGGTCGCCGCTCCGCTCCGGGAAACGCTGGCCGCCGCCATCGTTTACACGAGCCGCCCGCGGGAGAACGTCCTGTTGTGGGATCCCTTCTGCGGGAGCGGCACGATCGCCGTGGAAGCGGCGATGATCATGTCCTGCCGGGCGCCCGGCGCCGGACGGCGTTTCATCTCCGAGTCCTTCTCCAATCTGGACGCCTCGCTCTGGAAAAAGGCGCGCGAGGAAGCCGCCTCTCTCGTCCGGCGGACGGATTTCCGCGCCGCCGCCACCGATATCGACCCGAACGCCGTCGCCCTGACCGAAGCGAACGCCGCGCGGGCGGGAGTCGGCGATTACGTTACGAGCTTTGTGATGGACGCCCGCCGCATCCAGTCCCCCGCGCCCGGCGCGCGCGGCACGATCGTGACCAACCCCCCGTACGGCGAACGCCTGATGACCCCGGAGGAAACGGAAGTTCTCTACCGGGAGATCGGACGGGCGTTCACCGCGCTCGATCCGTGGCAGGTCTACCTGCTGACTTCAAACGAGCGCTTCGAGCGGCTGTACGGCCGCCGCGCGGACAAGGTCCGCAAGCTCTATAACGGCATGATCCCCTGCTATCTCTATCAATACTTCAAATCGGAAAAGAAACGCCTGTTTTCCGCCGACCTCGGCCGCCGCTCCTGACGCCGTCCGGCCGCCGGAACGCCGCGCCGCCTCCGGCGGCGCAAAAGGCGTTTTCCCCTCCGGGGTGTAGCGCAGTTGGCAGCGCGGGTGCTTTGGGAGCATCAGGCCGGGAGTTCAAATCTCCCCACTCCGACCAGCAAAAAGAGCGTCGCAACAGCGATGCTCTTTTTGCAATGATGTTTGCCCCTTGCGGGGCAAATGATGTGTGCTTCGCACATGATGTTGCCTTCGGCAATGATGTGTCCTGCGGGACATGGGGGCAACAAACCGCTACTACTCTTGCTCATCTCGTCCGCCTCCTCTCGAAGGCCGACGCGGTGCGGCTGGGATAGGATACCACCTTGATGCCCTGATCGATCAGTTTGTCAAAGCAGGGGTAGCTTGCGGAGCCGTAAACGAGGATAGTATGCGGTTTGCGGATTATGCAACCGCAGACGCGTAATAATGCCTGCGGTTGCCAACCCGGATTTAGAAATCACAATGGATATCATTCTGAATAATATATTTTCCGTTATTCTTTTTTGTAATGATTTCTACGGCAGTTGAAATTAACGCTAAGAGTTTTTTTCTCGTCTCATCGTCAGGACAACCTACATAGCGAAACTCATGTTTGATATCGATAAAGAATGTATCGTACAAATCGCTAACAGCCATAAACGCGTCAGTCAGTTGCTGATCATCATCCCATTCGGGCGGGTTGTCGTTGTCGATTATTTCGTCATTCTCATCGTACAGCCACACACAATAAGTGTTATATTCAAGCATCAATCTCAATGTTTTAATCATTGCCGCTATCCTCAACGATTACTGTCACTTTGTCAGCAGAAATAGACAATTCATAACAGGTGTCTGTCTCGTCATCGAGCGTGACCATTAGCCAAGTATCGTCTTGTAAACAGGAAGTTTTTAGAATGCTGTATGAATCGAGTTCGCCTTCTATCTCGGGGTATTTTTTTACACCCGTGAAAGACAAAACAATCATTCCGGTTTCGGGGTCTTCATCCTTATATCCGTTTTGAGCCCAAAAACAGAAGTCGATTCTAAGAGAGACCGTAGCGTGCTGCTTGTCAATGATGACCTCATCAAGCAAGCTGTCATGAAAGTAGTATTTATTCTGAAGTTCATTTATAGTCATGTCTTTTCCTCCTTAAGGTAAAATGTGAGAAGCTTTCGAGTTTTTATTGACAGGATTACCGTTTTTATCAAGGTAACGACCTATCTTTTTGTCAGTTGCATTCGGATTGTCAATGTGGTAATGATCCTTACCTTTGAAACCGTTTTCTCCGGGCGTTCCCTTATCAAATCGAATCCGAAGTCCAGTGCTTTTTTCCTTGAAAACACGTGAGTTGCTGGAAGTTTTTGCTCTGGGGTCTGTAATTTCAGTCCATCCGTTACTCAGCAAATCATCAGGATTATTCGGTAGCGATGATGCAGCATCAGCTATATGCCCTTTCGTCCCCGTGTATTTATAGCTCAGCGGCTTGCTCATCTCGCCCGCCTCCTTTCGAAGACCGACGCGGTGCGGCTGGGATAGGATACCACCTTGATGCCCTGATCGATCAGTTTGTCAAAGCAGGGGTAGCTCGCTGAACCGTAAACGAGAACGGTATGCGGCTTGCGGACGCGGACAAGTTCTTCCAGCCCTTCCTCGAACCTTTTCCGATCAATGAGTTTTTTCGGACTGCCGCCGACGGTGCCGATGCAAACGATACAGTTATCGGGAATGCCGTCGAAGCAATAGCGCCACGACTCGGACGTTCCCCAGCGAACGTTATTGATTACGGCGAGTCCGTTTTTGCCGAGCCAGTATCCGAACGCCCGCATTCGATAAGTATTATAAATCTTGATCGGCTCGGGAAAATCTTGATAGGTAGAAAAATCCGGCGTTATGACTCCGGCAAAATGACGGAGAACTTTTAAAGCGAAATTGCAGTCGTGCCAGATACCTCTCGGACCGTCGAATTTGTAGTCATCAAGATAAAAGGCGACAAAAGCGTTGTAATGGAAACTGCCATCACCTCTTGCGAGTGCGTTCTTGTATATGTGCTTTGCTTCGTCCCAGAGGATTATTGATTCTGGAACAGTTGTCGCTGTAGTAGGGCATAATGGAATATCATTATCGGTAAAAGAGGCACCTTCAACCATGTAAGCATTCCAGATATCCACCAACCCCTTGCGAGGCTCTTTCATTATATCATTTTTGCTTGTTTTTTTCAATGCAAACACCTTCTTTCGTTTGAAAATTTACGGTATTGTCATAGATCGTATAAAAATACGCGTTGCAATCTATATGGATCATTGTCATTAACCTCTTAGTAGTGTGAAACTAATGCTAGCCTAATGCCGCTTAGCTGCTATCGGTTTTGACAGTCATTTTCAAGACCCTCCTTTCCTCGGGATCTATGAATATGATACTGCGATTTTTGTTTCACTTATATGGCTACAACTTGCCATTATCTATCTAATTACTTTCAAAAAGTTCGCATTTGCATACTTTTTGCATTTACGGATTTGACAATCATCGAAAACTGTGGTATCATAAAATGTAAATCTTTTTATAAAGGAGAAATGCTCATGGCAGAGATAAGGTTTTCTTACAATAAGCTCTGGAAAATACTCATTGACAAACGGATGACAAAGAAAACTCTTATGGAGCGTACCGGAGTGTCAAAGGCAACGTTCGCTAAAATGAACAAAGGCGATTCGGTTACTCTTGACGTCCTTGCTCGCCTTTGCAAAGAATTGAACGTTGATATTGGCGACGTTGTTGAAATCGAAAAAGAATTGTTTTGATCAGGTGTTTGTATGAAATTGTGTTTTTCTACCTTCGCATCTGTATTAGTCAGGTGCAAATTGCAAACCGTAACGCAGAAGGAGTTAATATCGGCTCTGCTCTCGACGATTGACTCAGATTACATTAGTGGAGAGTGGTTTAACGATGCGCTGATTTCAAGTACCGTCAGAGGCACAAAAAACCTGCCGCCGGCGTTTTCAATTTCTGCCAGATCTATTTCTGACCTGGCAGGATATTCTGACGAGATAAAAAAACACGTGATTCCGCTTCTCGATCAGAACCTTATTCCGAATATGGTTCTTGCAATAAAAGATATAATCAATGGCGATTCTTCGATCGAAGACGGGACTGTTATCGAACGTGTTTCACGGCAGACTAAAAAACAAGTCATGGCAGGCAAAAATATCTGTGTATATAAGTTTTTATCCGGAATACTTTTCTATGTTGTTACTGCGACAAAAAACATAGGAAGCCGGGATAGCGTAGAACAGATAACCACTGATTACATAAACTCGTTTAACATTAAAAAAGCCGACATCCGTTTGGAAACCGATGCGGATAACGTTCTGCTTCGGAAAGAGGATGTTCCGCACTGTTTAGAATACGGCATCGACGAAGACGCTTTAGAAAATGCCCGTCTTTTCTGTTTTGACCACGAAGAAGACCTGCATCTGCTTCCTTTGTGCGAGATGGCTTCCATTCTCAATCCGAGGCATAAGCACATTAACCCTATGATCAATGCCTTTATAAGGCAAAATAAAAAAACTCAGAAAGCCATATTGATTCACGAAAAAATCAGGCCTTATGAGTTTTGCAATGCAGAGGAAGTAGATAAGTGTATTGACGCTTTTAAAAAGGAGATAACTGAGAAAAAATACGCCACGATTCCGTTTCTGTACGAAGGCGCAAAGTATTTTCACAGAGCGTTTACGCGGTATGCAGAAATCAAGCCGGACAGTCTTGATCCTTTCATCTTCAAAAGGCACTATGTGAACACGTCGTTATTCCCAAATGTCCCGGGGAATCTGCGCGCTTATATCGAAGATTATGACTACGGGTTGGAGCATCATCCGGAGGATCAAATGCCGCCCCCGTTTAATATGCTCTGGTATGCTTTTGATTTGGCAAATTGTGAAGAAGAAATACTTGTTTTCTGGGTCAATAGATTTATCATCACAGTTTGCCATTATTTGCATGGATTTGACCTGAACGCTCAATACAACGAATCATGGGAATATAAAGATACGATAAAATGCGATAAACTGGTCACGATGGAAGAGATGTACTATGAGGCCATTTTGTTGTTGTATATGTCATACGGGCCGGAAAGAGAGGAAATTACTGATCCTGTTGAAGAAGACGGAAAACCGGCACAAAAAGTAATGCAAAAAGGAGGCGGGAAAGGCAAAAATGGAGGAGAAAAAAACGGCGCCGATTCGTGAATCCCTGACCGTACTGTTAAGGCGCCGCAGCGTGATCGCTCTTTGCTGCGTGATCCTGACGCTGATACTCGCTTTTTACGGTATCATCGAGGGCGTGAACAGAACGAATACCGTTTTACACAAAAACGGATTCACGTCTTTCATCTATTATACGATGATCTCAAATGCGTTTGCGGCGCTGTCCGCGGCTTTTGTGTTTCCTTTTGCTATAGAAGGGATCCGGGAAAAACGCTTTATTATGCCGAAATGGACGGCGCTGCTGCATTACATGGCGACGGTCTCGATCGCGGTCACGATGGTGTTCGTGCTTGCCTTTATCAGCTGGGCTGCTCCGGACGATGCTTTCGGCGGGGTCAATCTGATCACCCACGTTATCTGCCCGCCTCTGATCCTTCTTTCCTTCTTTCAGTTGGAAAGCGGTCGCCTGTTTACGTGGAAAGATCGGCTGCTCGGCACCGCTCCCTGTTTTTGCTATCTGATCGTTTATTACGTGGAAGTCGTCCTGATCGGCGAAGCAAACGGCGGCTGGCCGGATATCTATCGCGTCCGCGAAAATATATCACCCGTTTTGGCGATCCCCGTTTTTCTGCTGATTGCTTTCGGCGTCAGCACTGCCGTCGCGCTTTTGTCTAACTGTCTGACAAAAAAGCGAAACAAAAAAATGTTTCGGCTCTGGAAGAAGGATCTGGATCCGATTGAAGTGAAAATCGAGGCGTTCGGTATGGGCAGGATGGCGGCTCAGTACGCTGACGAAAACGATGTAAGGATCCCTTACGATATTCTGAGTGCGCTTGCCGGGATGTATCGTATCGACACGGAAGATCTGATGCGATCTTTTGCCAAAGGTCTGATGATGGAGCGCAAGGATCGCGAAAAAACGGCGATCCTGACAAATAGGGATTTGCGGAGGAGCAACCGATAAAAATGTTTGACGTTAACTGTTATTTGCAAAATCTGACCGAGGAGTGTAAAAACGCTTTCGGCAGCCGATTGTTGTACGTCGGACTTCAAGGCAGCTATATGCGCGGCGAAGCGACTGAAAAAAGCGATATAGACGTTATGATCATTCTCGAAAACTTTTCCGCTGCGGATATGGACATATACCGGGAAATCCTGAAAAAGAACGAAAATGATGAGAAGTCATGCGGGTTTGTTTGCGGCAGGGGTGAAATAACGCGGTGGAGCCCGCTTGAAGTTTGTCAGTTGCGTCACACAACAAAAGACCTGTTCGGCGAATTGAACGGTTTTCTCCCGTCGTCGTCCCGTGAAGACGAGATCAACTATGTCAAACTGAGTTTGGGAAATGTTTATCACGAACTTTGCCATCGCTATATCCACGCCGACAGGGAGAAAAACATCGCGAAGTTTCGCGGCACTTGCAAAAGTATGTTTTTCCTGATTCAGAATCTGCATTTTCTGGAAAGCGGAACGTTTGCCGTGACAAAACGAGAGCTTAAAGAACGGGTATCCGCAGAAGATCGCGCCTTACTTGAAATGGCTGAATTACCGGATGACTATGATTTTGATACGGCTTTCCGGACGCTGTTTTGTTGGTGTCAGAACGCATTCATTCGAGCCGATCTGTTGCAATAATAATCGACAAATCCCGGTTCGTTGAGATAAATGAATTACCGATATCCCGTTGGGCTGTTTTGTCCGTTCCTCACAGAAAAAGGACTTGCTGATGCAAGTCCTTTTTCAACGTCCGCCGCCGGTCAGCGGATGAAATGGGTAGGGGTGATCTCCTCCGTTTCGGGGAGGCCGTAGGTTTCTTTGCCGAGCGCGATGGAGCGCATCAGAAAAACCATATTTCGCGCCGTGATCCGGGCGTTCTGCAGGCCCTCGGCGTCCTCTTCGATCTGCCCCTTTTCCCGGCCGAAGCCGTTGTTCCAGTACCGGCCGGAGGCGACCGGCATCTGGCTGATCGTGAAATACTTGTTCAGCTCGTCGAAGGTGGCGGTCGTACCGGCGCGTCTCGCCACGGCGAAGGCGGCGCCCACCTTCATCCGTTTGTCGCAGCGGGCGCTGTAAAAGAGCCGGTCGAGCAGGGCGATCAGACTGCCGTTTGCCGAGCCGTAGTAAACGGGCGAGGCGACGAGCAGTCCGTCGCACTCCGCCAGTTTTTTTGCGAGGTCGTTCACGTCGTCGGCGAGAACGCAGCCGTCGTGCGAATGGCAGTATCCGCACGCCATGCAGCCGCGGATCGCCTTGCCGGCGAGCGAATAGAGATCGCAGGCGATCCCCTCCCGCTCGAAAACGCCGACCGCTTCCCGGATCAGGCGTTCCGTGTTGCCGTCCTTACGCGGACTTCCGTTAATGATCAGAACTTTCATCCGTTTTCTCCTTTTCCGGCTCCTTTGCCGGTTTTGCTTTTTTGCGCAGGAAGAAGAATACGCCGCACGCGGCGATCGCCGAGGCGACAGCGCCGCCGATCAGGGCGGCGACGCCCCGACTCTGCCGGGTCTCTCCGCCGGGGATCGCTTCCCCGGTGCCGACCGGGGAGGAGGCGGGGACGCTTTCCCCGTTTTTCCCGGTTTCCGGCTCTGCCGTACCGTCGGCGGGGGTCGTTTTTTCCGTACCGTCGGCGGGCGCCGCGGTCCCCGTCCCGCCGCCGGTCGACGCGCCCGTCGTGCCGGCCGCGTTTGTCGTCCCGCCGGCGCTCTCGGCGGCGGTCGTGCCGTCAACCGGCGTCAAAATGATCGGCTCGTCGCCGAACAGCAGCGCGATCAGTTCTTCGCTGTCCGCGGTATAGGGTAGGACCGCTCCCTCTCCGGAGACGGTAAACGCTTGGCGCGCGTTCTCGGAGAGGAGAGCGTACGCCCCTTTTTCGAGTTCGATGCGGTAGTGCGCTCTTCCGTTCGTTACCAGTTCGGCCCGGTCGGTCACGGTCAGGGTCGCGCCTGCTTTCACGCGGATCACGCCGGGGGTCGTCCCCTCGGCGAGGAGAACGATATCGTCAAAGATCACGTCGCTTGAGATCACCATCGCGCCGCCGGGGGCGATGCGGAAACGGGCTTTGCTCTTATAGTCCGCTCCCTGATACACGGAGGTAAAGGTCAGCGGCTTCGGGAGGAGCGGGAGGTTATAAACGGCTCCGGAGGCGGGCACGGAAAGGGGCCCGCAGACCACCGCCGTACCGCCGACGAGGAGACGCTTGAAGACCCCGTTATCCAGCGTTTTCACCGCGGAAGCGGCGTTCGTTCCCGCGGCGGAATCAGACCCGCTCTCCGGGTCGATCCAGCAGACGCGGCGGGCGCGGTCGGTCTCCGGCTGATCCGAGTCCGGGGGCGCGTCGTAAAGAACGACCGCCTTGCTCCCGAGCCGGATCGTTCCCTCTCCGCTGACCGACTCGAAGGTCCCGCCGTTGACGACGACGGTACTGCCCGGCGCGGCGATGATCCGCATATAGTCGCCGTTTGCGGACATCGTGGTCACCGATTCGTCGACGGTGAAGGTGACGCCGGAGGAGACGACAAAGGTATTCGTTTCGTGCTCCTGGAAGAGGATCACGTTGCGGAGGGTGAGGTTGCTCGCCACCGTAACGGTAACGCCGGATTTCATCTTGATCACGCCGGAGGAGGGGTTGGACGCCGGCTCGGCGTTCCGGTAGTCCGTGCCGCCGTGGACCGCCGTGATGACGGCGGAGCCGCCGAGCGCCCAGGTGTAGGCGCTGCCGAAGTAGAGCTTTTCGCAGACGACGAGCGTCCCCCCCTTCGGGATCACGCCGATCGAGCCGTCGCCGGTCGTGCTGCCGAGCGATTTTTTCGCCTTGGCGGCGGAAAGGCCGTCGTTTGCGTTGCTGCCGTTGTTATCCGAGACGAACACCGTGCCGCCGGCGGCGGAGGCGGAAAACGCGGCAAAGGGAGAAAGGCAGAAAAGCAGGGCGGAAACGGCCGCCAGGATCTTTTTTATTCTCATTGCGGCGCCTCCTTACCTGGATTCTTCTTTTTGTTTGTTTGCCAGCGCGATCACGTCCGCGAGACCGACCGAGCCGCTCGCGTCCACGTCGTACGTACCCTTATAATCCTCGGCCGAGGTAAGATACCGGAGGATCTGCCGCGCGTCGGCCGCGGTCGTTTTCCCGTCCCCGTCCGGGTCGTAGCGCCCGGTGTTCGAGGGCAGCGGCTGCGGGGTAACGGAGGGACCGCGGAGGGTGAGGATATCCGGTCCGCCGTTCGGATCCGGGACGAACCGAACCAGATCGATACAGGTATCGCGCCCGCCGTTCCACGGCTTGCCCGGATTGCTGTGGCGGTGATAGATCATGTAAACTTCCTTGCCGTCCGGCGAGGGGATCATCAAAGAGTCGCCGGGGCCGTCGACGGCGTAGTTATACTTGAGGATCGGGTTGTATTCGCATTTTTCATACGGGCCGAGCGGGTTTTTGGCGACCGCGACCGCCTCGCCGTAATGGCGGGCGTAGGAGACGGTTGCGTAGACCATATAGTAGTAGCCGCCGTGCTTCCAGACGAAGCCTCCTTCGCAGAGGCGGGTCGCGCCGTCGTTGTCCCACTCGCGGTCGGAATAGATCACGCGGGTGGCGGTCTCCGGCTTGGCCGTGACGACGCCGTTTTTCATCGTGACCTCTTCAAGCCAGATCGTGCCGCCCTCGTCGTAACGGGAGAAGGACATATAGGTCTTGCCGTCGTAGCCGACGAAGGGATGGCCGTCGATCTCGGTCACGCCTGGGTTGATCGCCTGCAGCTGCCCGTCGTGCTTGAAGGGGCCGAAGGGCGAATCGGAGGAGGCGTAGTAAACGTGGCGCACGTTGCTCTTTCCGATCGGCACGGCGGCAAAGAAGAGGTAAAAGAGCCCGTCTCCCTCGTTATAGAAGACGTTGGGGCTCCAGGAGGTCCCGCCCTGCACGTTGCTGTACGCGATGGGATCCCACTCGAAAATGTAGTTGCGCGGGGTGAAATGGACGAGGTCGGGCGAGGTATAGACGCGGAAGATGTTCTGCCCGTCGTTGCCCTGATAGACGTAGAGGTAATAGGTCCCCTCGTAAAAGAGCATATCCGGGTCGGCGCCGGGATTGACGGGGTTGAGATAGGTCTCCCCCGCCGGGGCGGCGCCGCCTGCGCCGAGGGAAAGCTCCCGTACCGCGCCCCCCTCGAGCCAGAAGCCGATCTTGCCGTCGGTATCGGCGATCGGGAACTCAAACTGCGGGAAAGCGGCGTCGCCCTGATAAAGATTATCGTACCGGAGAGACAGCACCCCGCCGTTCGTTTCCAGGATCACGTCGCAGAAGCCCTCGCGGACCGGCGTGGATCGCTCGGCGAGCCAGGAAAACTTCCCGTCCGTGATCCGGTAGAGAAGGACCTTTTCCGCGTAGGAATTGATCTCAAAAGCGTAGCCGTTTTCGGCGTCCCGCATCCCGAAGTAAAGGCGGGAGATCCCCTCCGTCGCCGCGGAGAAGGAGAGACGGTAATCGCCGGTCAGCGCCGTTTCG
Source organism: Clostridia bacterium (assembly GCA_017450965.1). GTDB lineage: Bacteria > Bacillota > Clostridia > Oscillospirales > CAG-272 > RUG12395. Next base: position 15,806 of record JAFSSQ010000089.1, on the reverse strand, counting down.
GAGAGCATCGCGCCGATCCCCGACGCGCCGGTCCCGTCCGAGGAAAGTCCCGCGGAGCGGAAGGAAACGCCGCCGAGGGTCAGGCGGTCCTGCATCTCCGGCAGTTTGTCGGACTCGAGGACGCTGACGCGGAAGTTGTCAAACCGCCCGCCGTCGCTGTAATACTGCCGGATCCCCACCTCCGAGGTAAAGGTATCGTAGATATCGGTATCGTGGTCGCCGAGCTCGTAGCGGAAGCACTGGTAGAGGGTCTTGCCGTCAAGCGAGGTGGTACGGAAGGTCATCGTCTTCTCCTCCCGCTGAACCCAGACCCACATATGGAAATCGCGCGTCGGCAGCGTAACGGTACCGGGAGCGAAGGTGCCGCCCCAGCCCGTCTCGCTGAAATAGGCGATGACCGTTTTCTGCCCGTTGCCGGTCGTGGTGCAGGTATAGCCGGAAAAATAGGACGGCTCGCGCGAGAGGGACGCCCCCGTCGCGCCGATCAGGATCCCGCCCATGCTGCCGGAGCCGAGATAGTCCGCCTCCACGATATAGTCCATCTCCCGGTACTGCGCCGGGATGGTATAGGCGGCGTAGGCGGAGGTGCCGCTGCCGACGGCCTTCAGAGAGCCGTTTTGCGCCTTCATCGTGCCGTAAAGCCGGAAGTCGGAAAGGTTTTCGTTTGAAAAGCCGTTTTCGTAGATCACGCGAAACGAGGCGCCGGTCGCCGCTGTGGCGGGAAACGCGGCTTTCCTCGCCGCGGCCGTTTCCGCGACCGTTCCGCCGGAGGACGCGCCGTCAGCCACGGCGGCTCCGAGCGGAGAGATCACGTTCAGACAAAAGAAGGAAAAGAGAAAAAGCGACAGGGGTTTCAGAAATCTTCTAAAAGGACGGCGCATAGAATGGGTTCCTCCTGTTTTGTTTTTTCACGGAAGGCGGGCGGCAAGCCGGTCATCCGACCGGGAAAACGCTGCCTCCGATGAACTCGCGGATCAGGCTGTTGCGGGGAACGTCCTCGCAGGAAAGGCCGAGGAAATAATCGAGAAACTTGAGCAGACGCTTTGCCTCAGGGTATTCCGGCGCGTCGGTCGGGATCGCGAAAAGCAGCGGCTCGGCAAAGATCTTCAAAACCGCCAGCTCGTAGAGGGACGCGGAGTTGAACATCACGTCCGCCTCCTCCTGATAGGGGAAGATGTGCTTCTTTTCCCCCTGCCGGACCGACTGCCAGCGGGCGATCGTCTCCCGGGCGGAAAAGCCGCGGGTCCTCGCGTCCCGGACCATCCGGCGGATCTCCCGGTTGTCGGTGGTCGGGATGCGGTTGTGCTCGTCGATATTGAGCGCCGTCACGGCGCTGACGTAGATCTTGAACTTATCCTCCGGGCGGATCGCGTAGGAGAGGCGGTCGTTGAGACCGTGGATCCCCTCGATGACGAGGACCTCCCCTTCGCCGAGCTTCAGCGAGCGGCTGCCGAACTCGGGGATCCCCGTCCGGAAGTTGAAGGTCGGGAGAGAGACGCTCTCCCCGCGCAGAAGGGCGGTCATCTGCTCGTTGAACAGCTCGACGTTGATCGCCTCCAGGCACTCAAAGTCATATTCGCCGTTCTCGTCCTTCGGCGTGCGCGTGCGCTCGACGTAATAATCGTCGCAGGCGATGGGGTGCGCGCGCAGACCGACGTTGCTCAGCTGGACGGAAAGACGGTGGGAAAAGGAGGTCTTGCCGGAGGAGGAGGGCCCGGCGACCATCACGATCCGGCGCCCCTCCCGCTCGATCCGGCGGGCGATCTCCCCGATCAGATGCTCCTGATACGCTTCCGACGCGAGGATGATATCCCGTCCCTCGCCGCGGGTGATGGCGTCGTTGAGCGCGGCGACGGTGGGCACGCCGATATGCTCGCCCCAGGTATTGGTGCGGCGCATCGTGGCAAACAGTTTTTCCGGCATCGCTTCGCTGCCCGGCTTTTTCGGCGCGGAGCGGTTCGGCAGGATCAGAAGGATCCCGCCCTCCGCGCGTTTGAGGGAGAAGACGCCGACATAGCCGGCCGACGGCGGCATATAGCCGTAATAATAGTCGTAATAGTTGCCGAGGCGGTAGACGTTCGTCGTGGACGAGCGGCGGTAATGGAAGAGCCGCTCCTTGTCCTTCATCCCCAACCGGCAGAAGAGACACGGCCTCCCGCGTGGGGATGCGGATCTTGGTAAAGGCTTCGTTTTGGCGGACGTAACGCTCCATCTGCGCCCGGACCGCCTCTACCTCCGCGTCGGTCGGGTCCGCCGGTTTATTCGTCCGCCCGTCGGCGGTCAGCTCCAGGGAGAAAAACAGTCCGTCCCCGATCGCGTACTCCAGCTTCAGCTTCCGGATCCGTTTGCCGAACACGCGGGTCATGGCGCGCAAAAACATCATCGTGGCGCCGCGCTCGTAGGTCTTCTGCCCGTCCCGTTCCCGGGTGGTGATGAAAACCAGCTCCGCCGGTTCGGACGAGCCGCGAGCGAAAACGTCCGCTTCCTCCGCTTCCCTATTCAGTTCCACGAGCTTCTGCCCCACACGCGCGAGGATGATCGGCGCGTCGTAACGGTCCTGCACTCTCTGAGCCAAGGTCAGATAGGTCGTTCCCTTTTCCACTTCCAGCTTGGCGTTTTGATAGATCAGCGTCATGGCGGCCTCCCGTCCGGTTTTCTTTCTCTTCTATTTTATAGAATAAACGCGGAATTGTCAACCGAGGGAAGGAAAAAACGAAAGAAAAACCGCCGTCCGCGAAAAAAGGTTGCCTTCCCGTTTTTTTCGTGATAGAATGGTTTTGATCCGGTTTTCCATCCATCCGCAAACAGGAGGAAACGCTTTATGACCGTAACGCAATACTCCACCAACGCTTTTTCCCGCTTCAGCGCCCGTGCGCTCGCGCCCGCCCTTCCCGTCCCGGAGCTGATCTCCTGCCGACCGACGAAAGACCCGGTCGGGCAGGAGTTTACCGGCTTCGGCGTCGCGCTGACCGGCAGCTCCTGCTGGCTGCTCGCAAAAATGCCGCCCGACCGGCGCCGCGCCTTTCTGCGCGATATTTTTACCCCGGAGGGGCTCAACCTCTCTGTCGCCCGGCTCACGGTCGCCTCGAGCGACTACTCCGCCGAGCTCTATTCCTACGACGACACGCCGGAGGATCGGGAGCTGCGGCATTTTTCCGTTGAGCGGGACCGCGCCTATATCCTCCCGATGATCCGGGAGGTGCTGGAAGTCCGTCCGGATCTCTTCCTTTTTGCCTCCCCCTGGAGCCCGCCCGGCTGGATGAAGACCGGCGGTTCGATGTGCGGCGGCTTTATGCGGGACGAGTACCTTGACTGTTACGCCGACTATCTTGTTCGCTATCTGCTCGCCTACGAAAAGGAAGGGGTGCATATCTCCGCCCTTACCCCGCAGAACGAGCCGCTCAACAACCAGTACGGCCGGATGCCCGCCTGCATCTGGCACCCCGATACCGAGGCGCGTTTTGTCCCGATCCTCCGGAAAAAGCTGACGGAAAACGGCCTTTCGACCGGGATCTGGATCAACGACCACAGCTTTAATGAGGTGATCCCCCGCGTTCTCTGGCAGCTTGAAACGTATCCGGAGCTTGTCGGGATGTGCGCGGGCGCCGCCTTCCACTATTACGCGGGGAGCGTAGAGCAGACCGCCGTCTTGCGAGAGCGGTATCCGCGGCTCGCCCTGCATTTTACCGAAGGCGGCCCCCGTCTGCAGGACAATTACGGTACCGACTGGTGCAAATGGGCGATCCTGATCATCAAGACGCTGGAAACGGGCTATTCTTCCTTTACCGGCTGGAACCTTCTCCTTGACGAAACGGGCGGGCCGAACATCGGGCCCTTTCCCTGCGGCGGGCTGATGACGTTCGACAGCCGGACGGGCGAGCTCTCCCCGAGCGGGCAGTATCACGCCTTCCGCCACTTTGCGCCCTTCCTCCGGCCGGGCGCACAGATCTATCCGCTTGCCTTTGAAAACAATCTCTCCTACCGGATGTTCTCCTATCCGAAGACGGGGAAAAAGGTCGAGGGATGCTTTATCCGCAACCGGGACGGCGAGGAGGCGCTCGTCCTCGCCAACCCGAACGAAACGAAGCGCCAGATCGGCTTTTTCCACCGGGATACCCCGTGGTATATCGAGCTGCTGCCGGACACCGTCGCGACCGTCGTGTTCCGCTGAAAGCGGCGATCCGAGGAAAAAACAGGCCGCCGCGGGAGAGGCGAAAAACCTCTCCCGCGGCGCATTTTTTTCTTGACATTTTCCCGCCGGAACGCTATACTGAAAACGACTTGGAAAGCGAGGTGAGCGTATGGAAGCGGACGGAAACGGTACGGGCAGTCGATCGACGGAGCCCCCGCGAACAAACGCTCGCGGGCGGGGTCGACCGGCCGTCTTTTGACGGTCATTTTTTATTCTGCAAGGAGGTTCCCCGATGGAAGAAAAAACGCTTTCCGAACTTCTCTCCGAAAAGGTCGGAGAAAAAGATTTCAAAACCCTGCGTGCGCTTTTGCACGAAACGAACCCCGTGGACGTGGCGGAGGCCCTCGCCGAGCTGCCGGAACGGGAGATGACGGTCTGCTTCCGGATGCTCGACAAGGACACGGCGTCCGAGGTCTTTTCCGGCATGGAGCCCGACGCGCAGGAGCTGCTGATCCGCAGCTTGAGCGATAAGGAACTCAAAGAGATCGTGGACGATATGTGGACCGACGACGCGGCGGATCTCGTGGAGGAGATGCCGGCGAACGTCGTCTCCCGGATCCTCGCCGCCGCCTCCCCGGAGACGCGCAAGTCGATCAACGAGCTGCTGCGCTACCCGGAGGACAGCGTGGGCAGCATCATGACGCCCGATTACGTCTCCCTGAAGGAGACGATGACGGTGGACGAGGCGCTCGCGCATATCCGCCGGGTGGGGCTGGATAAGGAAACGGTCTATACCTGCTACGTGACCGACGCCCGCAAGCTGATCGGCGTCGTCTCCGCGCGCAGTCTGCTGATCGCGGACGGGAGCGCGCCGATCGCCGGACTGATGCACCGCAATTTCGTCTCCCTCAACACCGACGACGACCGCGAGGTCGCCGCCGCCGAGATCAAAAAGTACGGCCTGATCGCCCTGCCCGCCGTGGATAAGGAAGGGCGGCTGGTCGGCATCGTAACGGTCGACGACGCGATCGAAGTCCTCGAGGAAGAAACCACCGAGGATATGGAGATCATGGCGGCTATCTCCCCTTCCGAGAAGCCCTACCTCAAGACCGGCGTGTTGGAAACCTGGAAACAGCGCATCCCGTGGCTTCTCCTTTTGATGGTCTCCGCGACCTTTACCGGGATGATCATCTCCGGCTTTGAGGAGGCGCTGGCCGCCTGCACCGCGCTGACCGCCTTTATCCCGATGCTGATGGACACGGGCGGCAACAGCGGCTCCCAGTCCTCCGTCACGATCATCCGCGCCCTCGCCCTCGGCGACGTGACGCCGAAGGACGTTCTCACGGTCGTCGGCAAGGAGCTGCGGGTCGCCGCCCTCTGCGGGCTGACGCTCGCGGCGGCGAACTTCGTGAAGATCGTACTGGTCGAAATGCTGCTCTTCAAATCGCTGGATTTCACGCCGCAGGGATTTCTCGTTGTGACCGCCGTGTGCCTGACGCTGATGATCACGATCCTCTTTGCGAAACTGATCGGCTGTACCCTGCCGATCGCCGCAAAGGCGCTCAAGCTCGACCCCGCCGTGATGGCAAGCCCCTTTATCACCACGGCGGTGGACGCGATCTCCCTGATCGTTTACTTCTTTATCTCCACGCAGATCCTCAAGCTCTGAAAACCCGTCCGCCGGATCAGGATTATTCCCGTTCCGGGCGTATAAGGAGAAAAAGGAGGATCTCGATATGAAAAAAAGAAACCTGAGCGTTCTTCTCGCGCTTCTTCTGCTGCTTTGTGCCTGCGACACCGCGCCGGAGACGGAAAAAAACGGCGAGGAGGCGGCGCTGCGGGATTATACGTTTTCTTTCCGCTGGAACGTCTGCGGGATCAGCTCCTACGACAGCGAAAGCGGGCTTCTCGTCAAAACGACCGACGCGACAAACCCCTCCCGCTACCGCACGACGCACATCCTGACGGCGGCGGAGCGCGAGGAGATCGGCGCGCTGCTTGCCTCGCTGGATCTTTCCGCCTACCCCGCCGAGTACGACCCCTTCAACGCGCCGGATGCGGAGCTCCGGCAGATGACCTCGCCCGACCAGACGATCGTCCTTTCGTTCGTCACGCCCTCCTTTTCCAAAACCGTGAGCTGTCCTAACGTCTGCCTGGGTATGAAGGGCGGGTACGACGAAGCGGCGCAGCGTTTTCTCAATGTTTGCGGACGGCTTGAAGAGATCCTGACCTCCACCGAGGAGTGGAAAAGCCTGCCGGACTACGAGTTCCTCTACGACTGAACAAGGAAAACCAAAAACGGGAGCGGATGATCCGCTCCCGTTTTTGCTTGTTCCTCCGCAAGAAAGATCCGCCCCCGGGGTTTCCCGGGGGCGGAATGCCTTATCAGGCCGGAAATCAGTTTTCCTTCTTCACTTTTCTGCTCACAAGGAGAGCCGCGGCCAACGCCGCGATCGCGCCGACGAAGAGGAACGCGGTGCTGTCCCCGGTGTTGGGGGTCGTCGCGGCGCTCGTCATCACGACGTAAGTGGAGTTATGGGTGGTCACGAAGGTGACCTTGCCGTTTTCGTAGGTGGTGGGCATCTCGGTGACCGTGCCGTCGTCCGCGACGTAGGCGACCTTCACGTCCTCCGCCTTCACGCCTTGCGGCAGTTCGAACGGAACGGCGATCTTCAGTTTTCCGCCGCCGAGGTCGGAGATGACCGTATCGCCGGCGAGGACTTCCACGGAGAGAACGACGTAGGTCGCGTCGTCCTTGAGGGCTTCCTTCTGCTTCTCGTTGAGGGTGGTCTCTGCCACGGTCTTCACCACGATGCTGACGTCCTTGTCGCCGGACTTTTCATCGATCGCCGTCATCGCGGCGGCGTCGACCGTCACGGTAGCGGAGGTGAGCTTGATCTCGGTCTCCGCTTTGGCGTCCGCGATCTTTTCCACGGTAGCGGAATCGAGGAGAACGCTGTCAGAAGGATTCTCCTTATTGGTCGCGTCGATGGAGACGGGCTTGTTTTTCTCGATCTCCACGACGGCGTCCGGAACGGTGGCAACGCCGTTAGCGTCCACGACGATCTCCGACGCAACGTAGGTGAAGGTAGCCCACGCGGCGGTCTCGTTGACCTCGCCGCCGTCGTTTGCCTCTTCGTTCACAACAAAGATCCATTTCTCGCCGGAGGCGATCCCCTCTTCGTAAATCATGGGGATCTCAAAGACCGCTTTGCCGTTTTCGTCGGTCACGCCTTCATCATCTTTCAGAAGGAAAGTCGTGGTCGGCTCCGCGGCGAGCGGATAAACGGCGTAGACCTTTCTGCCGGCAACGGGCTTTTTCTCCGCGTCGAGCAGGGTGTAGGTCGCCGTCAGGGTTTCTCCGTCTCTGACGCTTTCCTTGTCGAGCGTCAGGGTCGCGGTATACTCGGCGCCCTCGCTGCCGCATCTTGTGCAGACGCCGTCCACAAAGTTGTGTCCGAGCGCGTCTCCGGTCACGGAAATCAGGATGTCATAGTTGTCCTGGTTTTCACAGACGGAGCAAACGTCGTAATGGATCGTCATCGTCAGTCCGACAAAGCTGCAGGACGGATCCAGAGTCTCGTCGTGGTCTACCGGGGTAAGGGTGCCGGTATGATGCGTTTCGAGTCTGTCGACTCCTTCGCCGCATTCCTGGCAGATCAGGTCGATCGCGTAGCAGTCCGTCTCGTAGCCGTAACTCTTGGCCATTCCGCCGTTCTTATAGAAGTAGACTTTCTCTTCCTCGAAGTTTCCGTCGGGATGGACGGTCTCGCTCCGGCCGAGTTCTTGTCCGCATTCCGTGCAGATGGTGAGGATATTGTAGCAGTTCGTCTTCACGTACTCGCCTTTTTCCTCGTCCCATTTTTCACGGTACTGCGTTTCCTGTGCGGTCTCGCCTTTCTTGTGTACGTCGCCGAGATATCCGGCTTCACGGCCGCAGTCTTCGCAGGACAGGTAGGTATAATAGCATTCGGATTCGACGTATCCGCCTCCCGGCAATTCTTTCCAGTAGTACCGCTTTTCTTCGCTGAAATGCTCGTTGGGATGCACGGACCAGTTCCAGTCGAGCACCTCTCCGCACTCGGCGCAGCGGATCTGGGAATCATAGCAGGGCGAATCGACGTACGTCTCTTTTTCCTGATCCCATACGCGATAATAGTTCTTTTGCTCCACGGTCTCTTCGGTCGCGTGATGCACGGATTCGTCGATCCAGCGACCGCATTTCGTGCAGGGGATGAACTCGCGGTAGCAAGCGGACTTCACGTAAGTCTCTTTTTCGGGATCGTAGTTCTCGAAATACTCACGCACGAGCTCGCCGGGCGTGCAGTCTTCCACGACGACTTCAAGCTCGCCGCAGTTTTCGCAGTATCTGTAATGGCCGTGTCTGCCTTCGTAGCCCCAGTTTTCCAGATCCCAGCTGTCCGCATAGGACCAGTCGCCGGTGTGGCCGTCTTTGCAGGAGTCATCCTCGGCGGCGGCGTAAACGACCGTGCCCTCAAAGCCTTCAAAGGTGGTTTCCGTTACCTGCGCTTCGAGAGAGGGATCCAGAACGATGGTGCCGTCTCCGACGTAGGAGGAGAAGCCGAGCGTGTCGAGATAGGCAACGCCGCCCGCGTTCACCTTCAGCTTCGGGACCGCGTAACCGCCGGACACGTTCTGGAAGACGACGCTGTCGGTCACGGCGAGGGCGCCGCCCTCCGCCACCTCAAAGGTTAAGGTATCGCCCGCAGCGGCTTTGTTCCGGTTGAGCAGGCCGATATTGTCAAAAATCACGTTGCCGGTGATGGTAAAGGTATAGACGTTGGCCGGCTGGCCGCCGGTGTGCCCCAAAATATTACCGGTCTGGCTCGTCGCGTCGCCGAGATAGCTGGTGCCGTCCGTGTCGACCGCGGTGAAGAGGACGGTATTGCCGTCGAAATCCGGAAGGGTGTAGTTGGTGCCGACGTAGGACTTGCCGACGCAGACGACCGTGCCGCCGTCGACAAGAAGCGAGGCGATACCGGTTTCGTTAACAGCGCCCCAGCTTGCTTTCGGCGTGGTCTTGGTCAGACCGTCGTTGGTATTCGCTCCGGCAAAGGACATATAGAACACCTTGTCGGAGGTGAGGACGGGACGGGCGGGGTAATCCGGTTCCACCACCACGGGAGGAAGGGGTTCCACCGCGTCGAAGACCGCGGAGATCGTGTCAAAGTTCTCCGCCGCCGCGCTCTCGTCGCTGTAATAGAGCGCGGTGCCGTTGGTGTAAACGACGCGCTTACCGCCGGCGTTGAGCTTGCCCCAAAGGCCGCCGGTCTCGCCGTCGCCATTGATCGCGGGGACCGAAGCGATGGACCCGCCGATCCAGTTGACGGCGAAGTGATCCATCTTGTTGACGCCGTTCATCGTGGGGGTCAGGCTGGAAAGGACCGCATTATCCTGAACGGTCAGGATCGTGGTGCCGTAGGTCACTTCGCTGCCGGGACCCTGCACGGCGGTGTTATAGTAGGTCCCGACCTGAGCGGTCCCGCCGATGATCGTTTCATGCGTGCCGGTGTAGTTCCAGACGGAAGTAACGCCGCGGTTATACTCGCAGATCAGGATCTTCTCGCCCGCGTAAACTTCGATCAGGGTGTCCGGTTCGTTTTCCAGAACGGGAGTCCCTTCGCCGCTCTGATAGCCGACGAGGATGTCGAGAGAGTTGCCGAACGTTTTGCCCTGCGAACCGCTGCCGGGAATAACGGTAACGGTCTCCGCGATCTTGAAATCGTGGAACTGGCAGATGAACATATAAAAGTTACCCGCCATCTTGAGCGTAACGTCCTCAAAGACGGTCGTGCCCCAGAGACGGAAACGGGGCGTCGAGCCGGCGGACAGGAGGATCGTCGCGTCGTAATCGGTCCCGTCGTACTTGGACGTGAACGTTACGGAGCCGGTATACTCTTCGCCGTAGGAAACGGTGGCTTCCGGGAAGGTGAGCGTACCGCACACCACGATGGTGCAGTCCTTCGACAGGTCGAGCGCGTTGTAGGCCGCGCCGATCGAACCGAGGGCGTTGTCCGCCGAGCTGCCGTCGCCGGTGCCGCCGTCTTTGACGAAGACGACCTCCGCTTCGCCCGCGGGAACGGGAAGGGGGAGCGCTTCGCCCGCGGAAGCGGAAAGGGCGACAACGGGCACGAGCGCGAGCATGAGCACGGCGCTGAGGAGGAGTGCCAATGTCTTTTTCATAAGCTGTTTCCTTTCTTTTTGGGGAAACCCCATTTTTACTTTTTTATTGTAATATATTTTTCCCATAAATACAACCCCTTTTTGTTTGTTTTTTGTTATTTTTGTTGCTTTTTTTCGGGCGGAGGAGAAGCCGCGCGGGGAGCGATGGCGCCGCGGAGGGCCGGGAGCATACGGAACCGATCAAAAAAACCGCCCGCATCCGTCTGAGGTCCGTTTTGCCGGACTTTCAGAGGGCGGGCGGTTTTTCTTTTCGCTTGGTCAGATCGGGCGGGAGAAAAGGAGCGTGAGCGCCTGCCAGATCCGGTCGCAGGAGGAAACCGACATCCGCTCGCGCGGGGTGTGGACGTCCGGGATATCGGCGCCGAGGGAGATGATGTCAAGGTGCGGGAGCTCTTCCTTGAAAATGCCGCACTCGAGCCCCGCGTGGATCCCGCAGACCTTCGGACGGCGGCCGGCGACCTGTTCATAGGCGTCGGCGTACGCGGCGCAGAGCTTGCTGCCGGGGAGGTAGTCCCACGCGGGATAGCGGGAACGGACCTCCATCTCCGCGCCGTAGGAAACGCAGAGCATCTCGATCACGTAAAGGAGATTGTCGAGCTTCTTTTTGGCGGCGCTGCGGGCGAGGAGCGCGATCTCCACGCTTTCTTCCCCGGTGTTCACGATCCCGACGTTGCAGCTCGTCTCCACCGTGTCGATCTCCTCGTTTTTCTCCAGAACGCCGTAAGGGAGAAGGGAGAGAAAGTCGCAGAGCAAACGGCTGTCCTTGCGGGAGAACATCTTCTCCGGCGCCGGAACGCGCTCGACAAGGAAGGTCATCTCCGCGTCGGCGGGGGTAAGCGTTCTCCGCAGCGCTTCGGCGGCTTCCTCCGCCGCCCGGCCGGCGGACGCCGTATCTGTGACCGCGATCACGGCGGAAGCGGAGCGGGGGATGGCGTTATCCTTGCTGCCGCCGGAGAAGGAGGCGAGGTTGACGCGGGTCGCGTCCGCGACCTTCAAAAGGAGCGAGGCAAGCTCGCTGACGGCGTTTTTGCGCCCGAGGTGGATATCCGCGCCGGAATGTCCGCCGGCGAGACCGGAAAGGGTCAGCTTCAGCGCGGCGCCGTCGAAATCCATGCGGGGAAAACGCTCGACAAGGTCGATATGCGCGCCGCCCGCGCAGGAGACGAGGATCTCTTTTTCGTCCTCCGAGTCCAGATTGACAAGATACTTCGCCGTGACCTGCGAGCAGTCAAACGCCTGCGCGCCGCCGAGCCCGACCTCCTCGTCGGTGGTGAAAAGCAGCTCGAGCTTCGGGTGGGAGGGAAACGCCCCGGAAGCGGCGGCGAGCATCACGGCGACGGTAAAGCCGTCGTCCCCGCCGAGGGTGGTGCCGGTCCCTTTGAGCCAGTCCCCGTCAAGACGGAGGGAAACGCCCTCCTCGAGGACGTTCCATTTTACCCCCTCGTCCGCTTCGCACACCATATCCGTATGCCCCTGCAAAAGGACCGCGGGCTCCTCTTCCCTGCCGGCGGTCGCGGGCAGAACGGCAAAGACGTTGTCGGCGCCGTCGCGGGTATAGGCGACGCCGTGCTTTTCGAGTTCCGCGGCGATGAAATCCGCCGCCTTTTTTTCGTGCCCGGAGGGCCGGGGGATCCGGGAAAGGGCTTCAAAATAAGAGAGCATCCGCGCCGCGGGATGAAGAGAAAAATCCATGTTGTTCCTTCCTTCCGTTTCGATGGCGAGACCTCCCGCCGTTCTCCGCGCCAAAGCCGGAAAAGCGGATCCGGGAGGTCCCGTTATTTCATCAGTTTCTGCAAAAAGGTCCCGCCGCCGTGACGGCCGAGCACGCGCATCGCGCGGGCGGCGCCGAGCGCAACGCAGCAGTCCGGGCGCTTCGGCGACCAGACGCGCACGCCGGTATCGGACGCGATCACGTCCGCAAACCCGTCGAGCATACTGCCGCCGCCCGTCATCAGGATCCCCTGCTTGACGATGTCTCCGTCCAGCTCCGGGGGCGTGTTGTCGATCACCTCGGTAATGGCGTCAAGGATCTGCTTGACCGGTTCGATCAGCGCCTCCGTCACGTCGTTCGGGGTCACGCGCACGACCTTCGGCAGTCCGCGGGAGAGGCAGCGCCCCGTGACAAGCATCTCCTTGCCGCGGAACTCCGGTTTTTCCGGCGTGAGGGTGCCGATGCGGCATTTGATCTCCTCCGCCGTCCGCTCCCCGATCAGAACGTTGTGGCGGTTGCGGACGTAGCGGACGATCGCCTCGTCGAATTTGTCTCCGCCGACCTTGATCGACTTGGACGCGATCACGCCGCCCATGGAGATGACCGCCACGTCGGTCGTGCCTCCCCCGATGTCGACCACCAGAGTACCCGTCGGCAACGTGATATCGATATCGGCGCCGATCGCGGCCGCGACCGTTTCCTCGATCAGAACGGTGTTCTTCCATCCCGCGCCCGTGGCGGCGTCGAGGACCGCCTTTTCCTCTACCTCGGTGATGTCCCCGGGGATGCAGATGACCACGCGGGAGCGGATGATCTGCGTGCCGGTAACCTTGCGGAGAAAATACTGCAGCATCTTCTGCGCAAGCTCGTACTGGCTGATCACGCCGTCCTGCAGGGGGTTGATCGCCACGACGTTCGCGGGCGTTCTGCCGAGCATTTTCTGCGCTTCTCTGCCGATATGAATGATTTTTCCCGTGTCCCGGCGCACGGCGACGACCGACGGCTCCTTCAAGGCGATGTCCCTGCCGTTGACGGAGACGAGGACCGTTGACGTTCCGAGATCGATCCCGATATCTCTGCTCATGATTCCCTGTTTTTCCCTGTTTTTACACGAAAAACGTGCGTCGTATACTATTATATATGACCGAACGGCGAATTGCAACACCGGACGGAAACTTTTTCTTTTATCGGACCGTTTCGTCCTTGATACGCTCGCAGAGCCCACTGTACCGGACCGTCTGCCGGTCGTTTTCCACCATGGTTTTCAGCACGTCCGGGCTGCCGACGAGGATCACGCGGTCCTTGCCCCGCGTGAGCGCGGTATAGAGCATATTGCGGGTAAGGAGCAGCGGCGCGCAGGGGTAGACCGGCATCACGACGATGGGGTACTCGCTGCCCTGGCTCTTGTGGACGGTAACGGCGTAGGCGAGATCCAGATCCTCGAACGCGGCGTAGTCGTAGGAAACGGCGCGGTCGTCAAAGAGGATCTCGGCGCACTCGTCGCGGCGGGAAAGGGAGCGGATCACGCCGATATCGCCGTTGAAAACGCCCCGGCCCTCCCCGCCCGGCCGGCGCCAGGTGAGATCGTAGTTGTTTTTCGTCTGCATGACCTTGTCGCCGACGCGGAAGAGCCGGCCCCCGATCTCGCGCTCCTCTTTGCCGGGAGCGGGGGGATTGAGCGCGGCGCGCAAAGCGGCGTTGAGCGATTCGGTCCCCGCCGCGCCCCGCTTGGAGGGGGTGATGACCTGCACGCCCCGTCTCCCCTCTTCCCCGAAGGCGCGGGGAAGGCGCTCCGCACAGAGGGAGACGACGGTCGCGGCGGCGGAGGCGGTATCCGGCCGGCGGAGGAAGAAGAAATCCTCGTCCCGGCTGGTCAGATCCGGCATTTCGCCGCGGTTGACCGCGTGGGCGGCGCGAACGATCAGACTTTTTTCTGCCTGGCGGAAGATCTCGGTCAGGCGGACGGTCGGGAACGCCCCGGAGGCGATCACGTCCCCCAGCACGTTGCCGGCGCCGACCGAGGGGAGCTGATCGCTGTCCCCGATCAGAACGAGGCGGGAGCCGGGGCGGATCGCGCGCAAAAGCGCCGCCGCGAGAAAGAGGTCGAGCATACTCGCCTCGTCGATGATGATCACGCGCGCCTCCAGCGGGCTTGCCTGATCGCGCAGGAAGACCGCCTCCTCCCGCTCCTCGGCGGGAACGTCCATCTCAAGCAGGCGGTGGATCGTGCCCGCCTCGTGGGAGGTCGCCTCGCTCATCCGTTTGGCGGCGCGGCCGGTCGGCGCCGCGAGGGCGCACTCCTGTCCCATCCCCTCAAAAATGCGGATCAGCGCGCGGATCACCGTCGTTTTGCCGGTGCCGGGCCCTCCCGTGATCACCGAAACGCCGGATTCGACCGCGCTGACGATCGCCTCGCGCTGGCGCCCCGCGTAGGTGATCCCGGTTTCCGCTTCCACGACGGAGATCAGGGCGTTTACGTTCTCCACGCCGACCCGCGCGCAGGCGCGGTCTAGCGCGGAGAGGCGCTTTGCCACCTCGCACTCGGTGCGCCACACGCTCTCTTTATAGAGCATTTTGCCGGAAGCCGCGACGATCGCGCCCTCCCGGATCAGCTCGGCGATCCGCAGGGAGATCTCGCTCTCCGGCGCGCCGAGCAGACGGGCGGCCTCGCCGACAAGCTCCCCCTCCGGCAGACAGCAATGCCCGCCCCGCGCGGCGGCGAGCGTCAGCGCGTGCAGGATCCCGCAACGGATCCGGAAGGCGGGATCCCCCGCAAACCCGATCGCGGCGGCCAGCTTGTCCGCCTTTTCAAACCCGATGCCGTCGAACTCCTCGGCGACCCGGTAGGGGTTCTGCTCGATCAGGCGCGGCGCGGCGCTGCCCCAGCGCCGGTAGATCTTCATCGCGGCGGCGGGCGAGAGCGCGTCCCCGCACAGCATCAGAAGCGAGCGCATCCCCGCCCGCTGTGCAAAGCTCTCCCCGATCTTCTGCGCCTTTTTCGGCGAGATGCCGGGGATCTGGGCAAGCCAGGTGGGATGCTTGTCCATCACTTCAAAGGTGTCGGTGCCGAACTGCGCGACGATCTTGAGGGCGGTCTTGGTCCCGACCCCCTCCACGGCGCCAGAGGCGAGATAGCGGAAGATCGCGTCGGCGCCCGTCGGCAGTTTTTTCTCCACGGAAGTCATCTTGAACTGCCGCCCGTACTCGGCGTGCTCGGTCCACTCGCCCTCCGCTTCGATCATCTCGCCCTCTGCGGCGTCCGGGACCTGCCCGACGGCGGTGAACTCCCTGCCGTCCGGCCCGGTCACACGCAAAACGGCATAACCGTTTGCGGCGTTGTGATACACAACGCCGCTGACGGTCCCGCTGATTTTGTTTTCTCTGTCTTCCGGCTCGCGCGCCGCTCGTTTTTCCATACCGTTCCCGTTTTTTCAGTTTAAGCGCCCGGCGAGGTCGCGCTTTTCCCACGCAACGCCGAGATCCTCTCGTCCCATGTGCCCGTAAGCGGAGAGGGGGCGGTATTTTGTGCGCCGGAGATCAAAGCGCTCGATGATCGCGGCGGGGCGCAGATCGATAAGCTCGGTCAGGCGGTCCGCGATCGCCTGATCCCCGATCTTGCCGGTGCCGAAGGTATCGACCCGGACGGAGAGGGGACGCGCCACGCCGATGGCGTACGCGATCTGGACCTCCGCGCGGGAGGCGAGGCCCGCGGCGACGATATTCTTGGCAAGATACCGGGCGGCGTAGGAGGCGCTGCGG